>JAUQOZ010000379.1 GCA_030550625.1 Chloroflexota bacterium
CGCCAAATGCTGGCATGCCCTGAGCAGGTGTGGCCGGTTTCGACGGCGAACACCCGTCTGTGCGCTGAATTGGCCGATGGCCGGATCGTGGTTGAAGAGGCGGCGGTGCGCGCGCTCGGCAAGCCACCTATTCACCGGTTGTTTCTCGATCCGCCGGCTGCTGCTTACGAGCCTGCGCTCGCAGCCATCGCTGCCGCTGATCTGGTCGTGATCGGGCCGGGTAGCTTTTACACCTCGCTCTTAGCCACTCTCTGCTTTGATGGGGTGATCGAGGCGCTGCGGGCAACGCCGGCTACGATTGTTTTTGTCTGCAATACCACCATCCAACCCGGCCAGACTGATGGGATGACCATCGCCGATCACGTGGCGCGGTTAGTTGAGGTGCTCGGTCACGGCGTGCTCGATGTGGCTCTGATTAACGATGCGACTGCGCTGCACCCGGCGGTGACGGCCCGCTATAGCGCCGCCGGTCTGCATCCGCTGTTCGTGAGTGATGCCGACCGGCAGGCGATCCGTGCGCTTGGAGTCGAGCCGCTGGTGCGCGAGCTGGCTGAAGCTGACCCCGGCCCGCGTGAGTTGTGGAATAAGGCCGATACTATCCGCCACGATCCCCAGACGTTAGGGTTGGCGCTGTGGAAGATCGCGCTGGATCGGGCTGGATAAACCAGCTCCACGTTTGCGATACAGCAAACAGATCCGTCCGGGGCGGGCGCCGGCGATGCGGGTGTA
The DNA here is from genome assembly GCA_030550625.1 of Chloroflexota bacterium. GTDB lineage: Bacteria > Chloroflexota > Chloroflexia > Chloroflexales > Chloroflexaceae > Chloroflexus. Next base: position 730 of record JAUQOZ010000379.1, read on the forward strand.
GAAGGCTTGCGGCCCAACCCAACCAATTTCGATCTGGCGATAGCCGGCATCGGCCATGGCGGCTAGAGTGGCGCAGAGCAGCGTGCGGCCAAGGCCATGGCCTTGCAAGGCTTCATCAACACCGGTTGGCCCAAAGGTACCCCACAACCCGCTCACATCCCAGCACGCAAAGCCGCCGTACTCGCCATCACGTTCGGCGACGAGGGCGGTGGGCGGGTCGGCGCTCACCGCTTGCATGGCTTCCCACTGCCATGCTGCGCCCCAACGCTCACCGGCCCACGCCGCAAGGGCCGTTTCCCCGGAGCGGGCGCGCCGGATGCTCCAGCGGCTAAGATCGATACCGGCTAACCAGTCCCGGCCATTGAGGTCAACCGTCATATTAAGGGTTTCCCCGGCCAGCTCGTACCCTTGTTTGACCAGCAGCGCCTGCATCGCCTGATTCGTCTCCGGCACTCCCGGCCACAGATAGTTAGGCGCGAGATTGCCCACCCGCAGCTCGTGTACGCCAATCGCTTGCAGCCGCTGTTCTAGTTCATTTAGCAAGCATGTGCCAATTCCTCGGCGCTGCCACGCTGGGTCAACCGCCAACAAGCGCGGGCCTCCCGCCAGCAGCTCGTCATGCTGGCGCACACTCCCTAGCGCCACCCCGATCAGGCGTTGGCCGTGCCACGCGGCCAGATGCAGCTCAGGCCGCGCATCGGGTTCGGCGGTCAACAAACGTCTGATCAGCCGGTCATCAACCGGATCGCTCAGGCTCCGCTGAGCCAATGAGGTAAGCTGCGCGCAATCGGGTAATGATAGCTCGCGTATCCGAATCTTCATTGCCGCCCGCGAAACTTCTCGCCGCGCACCACTTGCACATCAGCCATATACGCGATCACGGCAAAGTGCGGGAAGTAGGTTGCCGCCAGATGGCGCAAGATCGCTTCGGCAACATCAGGCGCAACCAACGTTTCAATCCGTAGGCTCTTCCCTTCCCACTCGCTGGCATGCACGCCACGGGTACCCTCGCCGCGCACCTCGCCGACGGTGTAGCCGCGCGCGCCGAGCTGGCGCAGGTCGTGCAAGATGCGCTCTTCAAGGATTGCTTCGGCGATGATAGTGACAAGTTTGACGGTGGTTAACTCCATAATGCTCATCCTTCCTCATGCTCCGCCGGTGATCCACGTTGCCAGCGTATAGTAGAGGGGTAGCCCAATCGCAAGGTTAAATGGGAAGGTAATGCCGAGCGCCGCGGTTAGGTAGAAGCCGGGGTTTGCCTGTGGCAAGGCGATGCGCACTGCCGCCGGCGCAGCGATATACGAGGCGCTAGCAGCTAAGACGCCTAAAATCGTGCTCCCGCCGAGCGAGAGACCGGCCAGATGGCCGAACCAGACGCCGAGGATCCCGTTGATGATCGGCATGATAATTGCAAAGCCGAGCAGAAACAAGCCTGCGGCAGGCAAATCGCGGAAACGGCGCGCTGCCACCATCCCCAATTCCAACAGAAAGAAGGTCAACGCCCCTTTAAACAGATCAACAAACAGCGGCGCCACCTCTTTGCCGCCGCGCGGGCCGGCCAACCAGCCGATTGCCATCCCGCCAACGAGCAGCAAGATGCTCTTGCTGGTCAGCAATTCACGCACCGCTGCCTTCCAGTCGCCACCTTGCTGCCCGCCCGCCATCTGCGCAATCAGCAGCGCAATCACGATCGCCGGCACCTCGAGAATCGCTACCAGCGCTGGCATAAAGCCCTCAAATTTGATCCCGATCGTATCGAGAAACGTCTGCGATGCGGCAAACGTCACTGCCGACACCGAACCGTAGTGGGCCGCTAACGCTGCCGAGTCGGCGATGCTCAGCTTTCCCAGCCGGCGGGCGGCAGTGTAGGCGAGGATGGGAATGATCATGCCGAGGAGGAGCGTGGCTAGCGCCGGCGCCCAAAAGACGGCCAGACTCGTCTCGGCCAGCGCAACGCCGCCTTTGAGACCGATCGCTAACAGCAGATAAATCGAGAGGGTGGTATACAGTTCGTCGGGCAGTTTCAGGTCGCTATGCACCAGTGTGGCGATGATGCCTAAGACGAATGCCAGCACCATCGGCGAGAGCAGATTAATCTGCATTAATTCCAGAATACCCATACCCATCCTTTATGCAAGCGCGGCTCGAACTACAATGTATATCCTACCATCTCGCAGAACTGAGCGGACAGTGTTACAATACCTGACATCGTTCGCCGTTCTGTACATAGGAGCTGTTCCCATGGCCGCCACGACGTCGGCATCATCAGAGCGTCTGCCGCTCGCAACTCGCTTGGCCTTTGGCGCCGGTGATCTCGGCCCGGCCATTGCTACGATTGTGGCATCGTTCTTCCAACTGTACTTCTTAACCACGATTGCTGGGTTGCCCCCCGGTTTGGCGGGGACGATTCTGCTGATCGTCAAAATCTGGGATGCTGTCAACGATCCGATTATCGGTTGGTTGACCGACAAGACCCAGACCCGCTGGGGCCGGCGGCGGCCATGGTTGCTGTTCGGCGCCGCTCCGTTTGGTCTGCTCTTCTTTTTGCAGTGGGTGGTGCCGCCGTTTGATGTGACCGGTAAGTTTATCTACTATCTGGTCATTGCACTGCTCTTCGATACGGCCTTTACGGTGGTCAATGTTCCTTATACGGCGCTGACCCCCGAATTGACCCGCGATTACGATGAACGCACTGCGCTCAATTCCTACCGGTTCGCCTTTAGCATCGGCGGTAGTCTGCTCGGCGGGATTTTGCACCAGATTATCGTCGGCCAGTTTGCCGATCAGCAGACCGGCTATCTGGTGTCGGGAGCGGTGATCGGGTTGCTGATCGCGCTGCCCTTCCTCTGGTGCTTCTTTGGCACCCGCGAACGCTACGAGCCGGAACCCGGCGCGGAAGAACTGAGCTTGCTCGACCAGATTCGCTACGTGTTCAAAAATCGTCCATTCCTGTTTGTGGTCGGCATCTATATGTTTTCGTGGCTGGCGGTGCAGGTCACGTCGAGCGTGCTAACCTTCTTTATCGTCTTTTGGTTGGGCAGCGTGCCGCAGTTCCCGGCCACCGCTTTTGGCCTTACTTTTGGCAGCGCCAACGATCTGATCCCGATCATGCTCTTTGCTGTGCAAGGCTCGGCGCTGGTCTTTCTGTTTGTGTGGAGCGCCGTCAGCCGCCGGATCGGCAAGAAGGCGGTCTATATGATCGGTAGTCTGATTTGGATTGGCGTGCAAGCGTTTCTCTTTTTTCTCCAGCCCGAACAGATCGCGTTGGCGATTGTGCTCGGCGTAGTGGCCGGAGCCGGCGTGGCCACTGCTTACCTCATTCCGTGGAGCATGATGCCCGATGTGATCGAGCTGGATGAGTTAGAGACCGGCCAGCGTCGCGAGGGGATGTTCTACGGGTTTATGGTGCTGCTGCAAAAGATGGGGTTGGCGCTTGGTCTGTTTTTGGTCGGTCTGGCCCTGCAATTTGCCGGCTTCAACGAAAGTCTGCAGCCCGGCCAGCAGCCGGAAAGTGCGTTGTTGGCGATCCGCCTGCTGATTGGCCCGCTGCCGACGGTGATCTTGATCTGTGGCATGATCTTGACCGCGTTCTACCCGATCACCAAAGCCAGCCACGCCGAGACGCTGGCACGGCTGGCTGAGCGCCATAACCGAGGCTGAGACGCAAAGCGAGCAAAGACGCCCAGGAGAGCCGGACGGCTGTCCGGCTCCGCAAAGGCCTTTTAACGCAAAGACGCCCAGGAGAGCCGGACGGCTGTCCGGCTCCGCAAAGGCCTTTTAACGCAAAGACGCCCAGGAGAACCGGACGGCTGTCCGGCTCTACAAAGAGCGCAGGTAGTAGGCGTCCATGCCTGATATGACCTGTACACCAGCATCTATCACGCCGCCCGCAGATCCCGGTAACACTACCAACTTCTCTCTTGTCCCCCTCCAAAACCTCTGCGCCCTTTGCGCTCTCTGCGCCTTTGCGTTCATACCCTCTGCGTCCTTAGCGTCCTTCGCGCCTTTGCGTTAAGAGTTCTCTGCACCTTTGCCCCCTCTGCGCCTCTGAGTCACCGGCTGCGCGTGACCCCGATCCGCGGGCACACATCGCGGATCGGGCAGATGCTGCACTTTGGCGACGTGGGGTGGCAGATATTTTGCCCCAACGTTACCAACAGCCGGTTGATCGGGATCCAATACCGTTGCGGCAGTTTAGCCCGCAGCGCCATTTCGGTCTCTTCCGGGGTACGGGTCTGCACGTACCCCCACCGGTTACAGATGCGGTGAACGTGAATATCAACGCAGATGCCGGGCAAGCCAAAGCCGGCAGTGACCACCAGATTGGCCGTCTTACGGCCCACGCCGGGCAACTTGAGCAGTTCATCAAGGTCAGACGGCACTTCACCGTTGTACTTTTCCAGCAGAATCCGGCAGATTGCGACAATCTGGCGCGCTTTGACCCGATAAAAGCCAACCGGATAGATCAGCTCGGCAATGCGCTCTTCACCCAGTTCCAGCATCGCTGCCGGCGTATCGGCAACGGCAAACAAGCGCGGCGCAACCACGGCGGTCAGCGTGTCTTTGGTGCGCAGGCTGAGGATAGTGGCAATCAAAATGCGGAATGGCGTCTGGCTCACTTCCCCCATCTGGTCGATCAGCGGAAGCGTAAACTTGGCCAGTTCGCTTTCCAATGTCTCTAACACCTGCTCAATCGGGAACTGCGTCGCCGTCACAAAACCTCCTCTTCCTCCTAGCCAACTGCGCTGGCGTGCCGTATGATGATACTCGAAATTATTGGCGCGAGCGGCAGCTTCGAGCGCGAGACACGCCGTCGCAGTTCACCCGCAGGAGCATGTTCGTGAATAAGCGTTGGTTTATCTGGTGGATGATCACACTTCTGCTTGCGTCCTGCGCTCCTGCGCCGCCCACGCCCGTGCCATCACCCACGGCCACGCCTGTGGCAGAGTTGCCAACCGCTGTCACCACCTTGCCCTCGCCAGAGCTGCCAACTGCTGTGCCCACGCTGCCGCCAGCCACAGCAACGGCAGCAACAGCCTCACCGACGCCTGTCCCTGCCGTTACCCTCCCTGCCCCGGCCTATGTGATCCAAAACGGTCAAGTCATGCGCCTCGACCCCGATGGCAGCCGCCTCGTCCAGATCACCTACGAACCGCAGCCGGTGCGCGAGCTGAGCGTCGCCGAGAACGGGACGTTGGCCTACCTCACCGGCGATGAACTGGTTGTTCTTGATGGAGCGGGCCGGCGGATGCTCGTGAGCGAACGATCCATCAGCCATCCCCGCATTTCGCCGAATGGTCGATATGTCGTCTACCATCTCACCGATCCTGCCCCCGGTTTGATCATTGGGCAGGATGATTCGCCGAGCGGTGTATACTTCAGTGACATCACTGGCGGGCGGCCTAGCTTGGGGCTTGCCGATGATCCTGAGCCGGCGGAACCAGATTTCGCTAATCCGGCATGGCGCTATCTACCGGTTGCGTGGTCGCCGGACGGCGTACAGCTCTTGCTGTTCGCAGTGATGCTCCCGGAAATGGGCATACCCGGCGGTGAAGTGGTTATTATCGGGCCGGAAGACGAGCCGGTGCGCGCCTTTAGTTGTTGTGAAGAGGAGCTGTGGAGCGTTGATAGACGAGAGATAACGGTGGCTGGCGGCGGCCCCGGCCCTGATATCCGGTTTGGTCTTTACCGGATCGACGCTATTAGCGGTGAGGAATTCGCAGTTCTAGAGAGCAGCGAAACAGCGATCCCGTTGGTGCGCGCGCCGCAACGACTGGCCGATGGTGTGATCTATGCGTTTGTGGAAATGGCGCCGGCCAGCGAGTATAGCTGGGACTACCCCTTTCGCCCGCAGATGGTGCAGGTTAGCGATGATGGCATGATCACGCCGCTGCGTCCAGAACAATTCGACGAACCGGTGCTGGTCTTGTGGGATCAGCAAGGGCGGGGTGCGCTGGTGCGTTTTGCCGACAGCGAGTCGTTGGTCTGGTTGCCGGCTGATCCAGCGTTGCCGCCGCTCATCACCGCTGCCGCTGGGTTTTCCTTCACGTGGGTGCCGGCGGCTGATCTGGCGGTGCGTGATTGCGCTCTCTTTTACCCGCTGGCCCCGCAAGCGGCGGCAGCGCGCCGCTACGATCCGGCGGTTGCCGATGCGCAGGGCCGGCTGGCGGCGCTCGGCTTCGATCCCGGCCCGGTTGACGGTCTGTTCGGCCCGGCGACCGCCGCTGCGGTTCGCGCCTTCCGTGCCGCTGCTGGTCTCCCTGCGGGGGATAGCATTGATTGCGCGACGTGGCAAGCGTTGTTGGCCCGCAGCATTGCACCGTAGCCAAGCCAACCTCCGATGTCATAGTTCAAGGGCAGACAGAACGTATGAGTGTAAAAGTGATTGATGGCCTTAGGAAGCGGCTGTTTACCCTCGCCCCCAGCCCCTCTCCCACTGGCGCGGGAGCGGGGAGCAGATCTCAGCTTTGAGGCATTTCACAGCGATCAACGGTTGTACTCGACCAAACTTCTGTCCGCCTCTCAAGATATCATAGCACCGGCGTGCCGGCCCATCGCTTTGTTGTATGCCGGTTGTTACAATCGTTATCGCCAGCGGGCATCATGCCGGTATCGAAACGATGCCTCAGCTTAGCTGACGCACTCCATCAAGCACTGGGAACGAAAATACATAACACTATGATTATGATCCCGCCTGATCTCGCCGGACGCATTACCGCCATTCACGCTGCGCCGCACCGGCTCGTGCTGGCGTTTGCCGGCGCGGGCAGCGTAGGATTGGCGTGGCTGCATGCGATTGCTGGATCATCGCGCACCGTGCTGGAAGCGATTGACGCTTACTCAACGCGGTCGCGCTTATCGCTCACCGGCGACCTCAATGCCCCGGCGGTCAGCGCCGCAACGGCGCAAGCGATGGCAACGTGGGCCTACCGGCGCGCGCAAGCGTTGCGTGACGGCGAATGGCCGCTGCTGGGGGTTGGCCTCACGGCAGCGATCATCACCGACCGCGAACGGCGCGGCGCCGATCAAGCCTTTCTCGCCATCCACACTGCCAC
>JAUQOZ010000294.1:0-4166 GCA_030550625.1 Chloroflexota bacterium
CTGGCCCGGCTGGGAGGCAAAGAAGCCGGCGGTATGAATGTCTATGTGCGCGAATTGGCCCGTGAGTTGGGTCAGCGCGGGATGTTGGTCGATATTTTCACCCGCAGCCAAGAGCGCGAGACGCCAACCGTCATACCGCTGGGGCGCGGGGTGCGCTTGATCAACCTGCATGCGGGGCCGGCGGCGCCGTACGATAAAAATCTGCTCTTGACCTATTTGCCCGAATTTGTGAGCCGGGTGCGCTGTTTTGCCGACGGTGAAGATTTGAGTTACGATCTGATCCACAGCCACTATTGGTTGTCGGGCGAAGCGGCGCTACGCTTGCGGCGGGTCTGGCGCGCGCCGGTGGTACATATGTTCCATACCTTAGGCGCGATGAAGAATAGTGTGGCCCGTTCAGAAGAAGAGGTTGAAACCAACCGGCGGATCGCGATTGAACGCCGGCTCATGCGCGAGGCGGATGCGGTGGTCGCGGCCACGCCGCTCGACCGGGCGCAGATGGTGTGGCATTATGGCGCTGACGCCAGCCGGATCAGGGTTATTCCGTGCGGCGTGGATCTGCGCCGGTTTCAACCGGGTGATCGGGCGGCGGCGCGGGCGGCGTTAGGCGTGCCGCCCGATGCGATGATGCTGGTGTGTGTAGGCCGAATGGAGCCGCTGAAGGGGATGGATGCGCTGATCCGGGCCGCGGCGCGGCTGATCGGGCAACACCCCGCTTGGCGCGAGCGGTTGCAGGTGGTGCTGGTCGGCGGCGATGATGAGACGCAGCCAGAGCGGTGGAATAGCGAACAGCGCCGGCTCGATGCGCTGCGGCGCGAGCTCGGCATTGCGGCGCAGGTGCAGTTTGCCGGCGCGCAGCCGCAAGAGCGGTTGCCGCTCTACTATACTGCCGCCGATGTGGTGGCCGCCCCCTCGCATTACGAATCGTTCGGCTTGGCCGCACTCGAAGCGTTGGCGTGCGGGGCGGCAGTGGTGGCGTCAAATGTGGGCGGGTTGGCGCTGACGATCGAAGATCGACGCAGCGGATTGCTGGTTCCGCCTGATGATGATGCGGCGCTCGCTACCCAGATCGAGCGCATTCTGACCGACGCAGCGCTGGCCGCGCGGCTGCGGTCGGCGGCAGTGCAACGCGCGGCGGAGTATGGCTGGCCGGCGATTGCCCGGCGGATTGCCGCGCTCTACGATGAGCTCACGGCAGCGAACGCGGCAATCTGGTCGGCGCGGCGATTGGTGCGGGTATCGTGAAACGAACGTGGGCATTGATGATTGCCGGCATGCTCTATTTGGGCGTGGGCTGGATTCTATCGGCGATCGGGCCGAGTTTGCCCGGTCTGGCGGCGCAAGTTGGTAAAGATGTCACCGATCTGGGCGCGGTGTTTACCGCTTTTTCGCTTGGCGGTGTGTTCGCCTCGATCGGCGTCGGCGCAGCGATTGGGCGGTGGGGAATGCGAACGGTGATTGCCACCGGCGCAGCGCTGATGGGGGGCGGGATGTTGCTTGCCGGGTTGAGCCCGCTGCTGGTTGGCCTGCTAGCCGGCACCTTCATGGCCGGGTTTGGCTATGGCGGGATGCTGGCCGGCGGCAATCTGTTGATTGCCCGGCTGTATCACGGCGCTGCCGGCGCGCTCAATGCGCTCAATCTGTTCTTTAGCGTTGGCTCGATCGGCGGACCCATGTTGGTCGCGCTGATGATTACCCTGTTTGACCGGCCACAGGCGGCGATCTGGCTGGGTGCGCTGTTGATGATCGGGTTAGTCTGGCCGGCAACCCGGTTGCAAGAACCAACCCAAGCGCCGGCAGCGCAGATGGCCGGCGCACCGCGTTGGCTGGCGGCGGTGATGTTTGGATTGTTGATGTTTACCTACATCGGCACCGAAATCGGGATTGGCGGGTGGATCGCACTGATCCTTGAGCGCGGCGCTGGCTTAGAGGCGTCATTGGCAGCGTTGAGCACCAGTCTTTTTTGGGGGATGTTGACCGGTGGGCGCTTAGCGGCAGTGTTCTGGGGCGACCGGCTAGGGCCGCTGCGCCTGCTCTTGCTGTGCGTGATTGGGTTAGGGATCGGTGGCGCGCTCTTGGTGATCGGCACAACGCAGACAGCATTAGCGCTAACGGCAGTGGCGATGATGGGGCTGGCTTGTGGCCCGATCTTCCCGACCACGATGCTGATGATTACCCATGCTGCCGGGCGGAGCGGCGCAGCATTGAGCGTAGCGTTGACGATCGGCACCGGCGGCGGTTTGTTTCTGCCGGCGCTGTTTGGGTTGCTGATCGGCTGGTTTGGCCCACCGGTCGGGGCACTGCTGGTCGTGATTGACGCGACGTTGATGGTGGTCATGTTGGTGGTGGCCCGGCATGGGATGGCCCGCCCGCCAGCAGTGGCCAATTCGCCGGCATAATGGCATAGATGTAGAGGCGCACAACTGGGAGCCTCACTCACGGTAGCAAGACCATGATTGCAATCGATCTAAATTGCGATTGCGGCGAGAGTTACGGTGCGTTTCAGGTGGGTGATGACGAAGGGGTTCTCCCCTTCGTGAGCTCGGCCAACGTCGCCTGTGGCGGGCATGCCGGCGACCCACTGGTTATGCGGCGCACGGTGCGGCGCTGCCGCGAGCTAGGGGTAGCGGTCGGCGCGCACCCTAGCTATCCCGACCTGCATGGGTTTGGCCGGCGCGTATTGCCGCTATCGCCAGACGAAATCGAGGATTGGGTGCTGGCTCAAATCGGCGCGCTTGCCGCAATTGCCCGCGCCGAAGGGGTCGAGTTGCGCCACGTCAAACCACACGGCGCGCTCTACAATGTCGCCGCGCGTGATCACGCCGTCGCTGCGGCCATTGCCCGCGCTGTCACTGCGTTTAGCCGCGAGGTGGCGCTGGTGGGCTTGGCCGGATCGGCGCTGATCGCGGCTGGCATTGAGGCGGGGCTGCCGGTGCTGGCCGAAGCCTTCGCCGATCGGGCCTATGAAGCCGATGGCCGGCTGCGCGACCGGCGGCACCCCGATGCGCTGATCATTGATCCGGCAGCGTGTGTGGCCCAAACGATCAGCATTGCGCGCGATGGGGTGGTCATTGCCATAGACGGCACGACCGTGCCGTTACGAGCCGATACGATCTGCTTGCACGGCGACACGCCGGGGGCAGCAGAGCGGGCGGCGGCGTTGCGGCAGGGCTTGGCAGCGGCAGGAATTACGGTGCGAGCGCCGGAGCGATGAGCGGGCGGATTGACTTAATGGGCGAAGCGGCGCTGTTGGTGCGCTGGCCGGCAGAGCTGGCCGCGGCAGGCGCGCCGCTGGCGGCAATGGCGGCGCTGCAACGCGAACCGCTGCCCGGCGTGATCGATCTCGTGCCAGCAATCGATTCGCTGCTGGTCTGTTTCGACCCGTTGGCAGTGGATCGCGATCACCTTACGGCCCGGCTCCAGATGCTTGCTGCGCACCCGCCGTTAACCGCATTGCCAGCCGGGCGCGACGTGACCATCCCGGTGCGCTATGGCGGCGTTGATGGCCCTGATCTCGATGAGGTTGCCACGCAGTTGAGGTTGACGCCGCATGAGGTGATTACGCTGCACACTGCCACTGAGCAACGGGTGCTCATGATCGGTTTTGCGCCGGGCTACCCCTACCTCGGCTGGCTGCCACCCGAACTCCACCTGCCGCGCCGGGCCACACCACGAGTCGCAGTGCCGGCGGGTTCGGTGGCAATTGCCGCCGGCATGACCGGCATCTACCCAACAACCTTGCCCGGCGGCTGGCATCTGATCGGGCGCACCGACGTTACCCTGTTTGATCCGGCGGCAGATCCGCCAGCCTTGTTGCAGCCGGGTGATCGGGTGCGGTTTGTCAACGCGGAGGCGCAAAGGGGGCAAAGACGCAGAGGGGGGAAACGCAAAAACGCGAAGGGCGCAGAGGACGCAAAGAGGTTTGAACGCAAAGACGCAGAGGGGGGATAGTGCCCCCACCCCTTGCCCCTCCCCCGCTGGGGGAGGGGCAAGGTAAATAGCTACCAAGCGACACAAGAGACACAAATGTAACCATTTTTGTGTCTTTTGAGTGTTTTCGTGGCGATTGTTTCCCTCACCCCTGTGCCCTCTCTCACTGGCGGATAGTGCCCCCACCCCTTACCCCTCCCCCGCTGGGGGAGGGGAGTCTTCCTCCTCCCCCCAGC
>JAUQOZ010000294.1:4176-7765 GCA_030550625.1 Chloroflexota bacterium
GGCTATGATGAAGATGCAAAGGCGCAAAGGGCGCAGAGGGGGGATAGTGCCCCCACCCCTTGCCCCTCCCCCGCTGGGGGAGGGGAGTCTTCCTCCTCCCCCCAGCGGGGGGAGGCTGGGAGGGGGGCTATGATGAAGACGCAAAGCGGGCAAAGGCGCAGAGGGGGAAACGCAAAGGCGCGAAGGACGCAAAGGGCGCAGAGGTTTCAAGTGGGGGCAGGAGAACGGAGGCAGACGGTTCTTTGATCCGTTCAGATCCGTCTCAGTCCGTGTCCTATTGATCCGAACCGGACACGCATGTGGCTACGTTTCTCGACATCATCGCGGCCGGACCGCTATTGACAATCCAAGACGGCGGACGGCCAGCGGCGCGGCGCTACGGAGTACCGCCGGGAGGGGCGATGGATCGGTTTGCACTGGCGGCGGCCAACCGTTTGGTGGGGAACCGGCCAGACGCGCCGGCACTGGAACTTACAGCCGGCGGCGTGCAGATCCGTTTTGGTGCGCCAATGCTAATCGGGCTAGCCGGCGCCGATTTGGATGCTCAGCTCGATGATGCCCCGCTCGCACCGTGGCGCAGCGCGATCGCACCGGCGGGCAGCGTGTTGCGGCTGCGTGGGAGGCGGGGCGATTGGGGCGGGCGGGCGTATTTAGCCGTGGCTGGCGAATTGGCAGCAGAATGGGCTGTTGGCAGCGCAGGCACGTGTTTGGCCGGCGGTTTCGGCGGTTATCAGGGGCGCGCCTTGCGAGCCGGCGACCGGATTACCGTGGAGCCGCGCTCATGCACCGCCGCCGATGGCATGCGGTGGTGGCCGGTTGGGCGCAGGCCGGCCTACTGCGCGCAGCCGCGCTTGCGCGTCTTGCCCGGCCCGCAGCATGACATGCTGCCGGAAGCATGGGAACAGTTGCTGAAGACGGCGTTTCAGGTCGATCAGGCAGCCAGCCGGCAGGGGTATCGCTTGGCCGGGGCGACGTTGCCTACCCATCAGCTCTCGCTACCGTCGTTTGGCGTCGTACCGGGTGCAATCCAGTTGCCGCCCGATGGCCAGCCGATTTTGTTGCTGGCCGACGCCCAAACGACTGGCGGCTACCCGGTGATTGCCGTCGTGATTGGGGCCGATCTGCCATTAGCGGCCCAACTCTTGCCCGGTGACCGGCTCGCATTTACAGCTACCGATCTAGCTACAGCCCACGCGGCACTCGCCGAGCAAGCGGCATGGCTCGCCGCCGGCCCGGAAGATGACGAGAGCGGTCAATTACTCGCTTGGGCCGGTTCGTGGTGAGTTGCACGTTTAGCGATGATCTGCTATGATTGCAATTGGTAGCTACCAAAACAAGTAAATATCATCGCGGTGACCCGTAGGCCCGGATGCCAGGGCGTAAAGGTGGAAGCTGGTGAAAGTCCAGCACTGTGCCGCAACTGTAACCGGTCTTTGAACCGGAAGTCAGGACGCCTGCCGCGATGTTGTAATGTTCGAACCTTCTCGAGCTAAGGAGGAGAACATGGACTTCGCCCCACCCTACTCTCGTTGGGCAGGTCATGGAACCCCAGCTCTCGGAAGAGGCTGGGGTTTTTGGTTATCGGTCACGTCGTAAGGTAGTGTGGCCGATGGAACGTGATGATGACCTGCTAGACGCGCTGGTTCAATCCCAAGAACGTCTGTGGCAGATCGAGCAGTCCATTGAATTGCTAAGCTGGTTGCCCACATCAGCAGTTTGGAGCTTCATCGACGCCATGCGCTACGAGCGCATGCGACTCGATCAGCTTGCCCGTCTGCTGGCATGGTGGCGTCATGACGACGATCATCAAGCCTCAATCTCATGTTAGGCCCTAGCCGGGGTCGCAACGCCTGACGGAGAACACTCCTATGCGAACTATCATTCAGCGCATGACGCTTGTATTCACGATCCTGATCCTTATCGCGTGCGGAGCGCAACAACCGGTTGCAGCGCCGCCAACCGCGACAACAGCGCCAGCACAGCCAACGACAATCCCAACGACCATCACGCAACCCTCACCCACAGTTGCGCCAACGGCAGCGGTACTCGAAGTTCCAGAAACGAACCTCACCGAAGGTTGTGTCACCGACTACGATCCAGACATTGACTACTTCCCCGAAAAAGTCGCCATTCTCGACTCGGTCGGTTGGAGTATTGAATACCACAACAACTACAAAGTTATCACTGTCCTCAATCCATGGCGCAATGCTGATGTGCAGTTTCAGTACATATTGGTGCAATGTGGAACGCCTCCTCCCACCGATGTTGGTGATGCACAGGTGATAGAGGTACCGGTGAAGACCGTGGTAGCGATGTCTACGACCCAATTGCCGCATCTGGCTGAATTGGGTCTCATCGATACGCTAGTTGGAGTTGATAGCTTCTTGTATATCAACAACGAAGCGGTGCGGGCCAAGATCAAAGAGGGCGCACTGGTCGAAATCGGTAGTGGCGGGCAGGTCAATGTCGAGCAAGCGCTCGATCTACAACCCGACCTAATCATGACTTACGGTGTCGGCAATCCCGAATACGATGCGCACCCCAAGCTGCTTGAGGCCGGGCTGAAAGTGGTGTTGAATAGCGAATATATGGAGCTCTCGCCGCTAGGACGGGCCGAATGGATAAAATTTACCGCTGCCTTTTTCAATCGGGAAGCGCAAGCGACTGAAGTCTACGATGCCATTGCCGGACGCTACCGTGAGATCGCGGCACTGGCCCAGAACGTCGCTAACAAACCAACCGTCTTTGCCAACCGGCCATTCCGCGGCACATGGTACATGCCGGGCGGCAAGAGCTATGTGGCCCAATTGCTAGCCGATGCTGGCGCCACCTACTTGTGGGCCGATGACACCTCAACCGGCAGTATGCAACTCAGCTTTGAGGAGGTGTTCGATCGCGCACGTGAGGCGGAGTTCTGGCTTAATCCGGGCAATTGGACGAATCTGGCTGAAGCGGCGGCAGAAGACGAACGGTACACCCAATTTGCTGCCTACCAGAACGGCAACGTCTATAACAACAACAAACGGCTCAATGAAAACGGCGGCAACGATTACTGGGAAACCGGGGTAACCAATCCGCATCTGGTATTGGCTGATCTGATCAAGATCTTCCATCCAGAGTTACTGCCTGATCACGAGTTGTACTTCTATCAGAAGTTGGCGCCGTAATATCTGTGTATGGCTAGCACACGGTTTTCACACTGCATCCGCTAACAATGAAGCCACAAACTAGGACGCCAGTGATGGCTAGGGTGCGGCAGTTAAACTGCCGCACACCATATCAGCAACGCGCTTACTAATTCGCTCTTCTCATACTGCATCTGGTAACGATTACGCAACAAACTTGCGCGCTGGCGACACCTGCGGATAAGGTACGACAGTTGAATTGCTCAGATCAATAGCGTGCAAGGAAGTGTGACTTAACCAATGGTCACGGCTAATAGTCGCCCTACAAACACCATGATTGATTTCGCAACCGCATGGACAACGCACCTCCGCCAACACGCTTACCCGCGGCTCGATCCGGCGATCGACCGCGCCTTCTGGGAAGGGTATGCGCTGGAATACGACCGGCAGGCTGGCAGCGCAGC
>JAUQOZ010000348.1 GCA_030550625.1 Chloroflexota bacterium
CTCGGCGGTAAAGAACGTACCCCACCCCTTGGCGCTCTCCCCTTTATTTTTCGAGGCTTTTGTGTGTTTTTGAGGCTATTCCCACCGCGTCCTCTGCGCCCTCGGCGGTAAAGAACGTACCCCACCCCTTGGCGCTCTCCCGTTTATTTTTTGTGCCTTTTGCGTCTTTTTGAGGCTATTCCCACCGCGTCCTCTGCGCCCTCGGCGTCCTCTGCGGTAAAGAAACGTACCCCGACCCCTTGGCGCTCTCCCGTTTATTTTTTGTGCCTTTTGCGTCTTTTTGTGGCTATTCCCACCGCGTCCTCTGCGCTCTCGGTGGCCGTATTGTACCAGACAACTCCCTCACTTTGGATTATGATAGAAACGGTATCGCTCTTGCATTTGGAGACCCCATGCGCATCGCGTTTCTCGACTCGTGGCTCCAGCAGGTAGCCGAAGGCAGCGGCACCGCCGCTGCGATCGGCGGTTTAGGCCGCGCCCTCCGCGCTCATGGCCATCACGTGGCCCGCATTGCCCCGCCGGTGGCATGGCCGCCCAACCTCACCCTGCGCCGGCTCTTGTTTAATCTGTACGTTCCTGCGCTTCTGCGTACATTACCCTACGACTTGATCGTCGGCGTGGACATTGACGGCGTATTAGTGGCGGGGCGCGTCACCACGCCGTATGTGTGCAGCGTGAAAGGAGTGATTGCCGAAGAGCTGCAACACGAACGCGGCAATGTGCGCCGCCTGCTCTGGCTGCTCTCGCGGCTCGAGCGGATCAATGCCCGCCGCGCGCCGTTGGTCATCACTACCAGCGACTATTGCCGGCGCAGCATCCAGCACCACTACGGCGTGCCAGCCGAGCGCATCCGGCTGGTGCCGGAAGGGATCGATCTGGCGGCGTGGCCGCCACCGCCGCCGCGTGGCGCCGGCCAGACCATTCTCTGCGTAGCCCGCCAATACCCGCGCAAACACATCGCCGACCTGATCCGAGCTTTTGCGCAGGTGCGGCAACACCTGCCCGCCGCCGAACTGGTGATCATTGGCGATGGGCCGGAACACAACAACCTGCGCGCGCTAGCCGCCGAATTGAACTTGGGATCGGCCTGCCGCTTGCTCGGCGCGATACCTGACGATGATGAAGTGAAGGCATGGTACTACCGCGCCGATCTCTTCTGCTTGCCCAGCGTGCAAGAGGGGTTTGGCATCGTCTTTCTCGAAGCGATGGCCGCCGGCTTGCCGGTCGTCGCCACCACCGCCGCCGCGATTCCCGAAGTGGTGCCCCACGGCGAGGCGGGCCTTTTGGCGCCACCCGGCGATGTGCCGGCCTTAGCTGCGGCATTAACCACCCTGCTGGCCGATCCAGCCCTCCGCCAGCGGTATGGCGCGTTTGGCCGCGAGTATGTCGCCCGCTTCGACTGGATGCGGGTAGCAGAACGGTTTTTGGAAGTGACGCGGGGATGGTGAGCGGCTTTTCCTGTCATTGCGCGGGAAGGGCGGCGCCCAGCCGCGCTGGGTGTCGCCCGACCGAAGCAATCTCCCGCTGAAGCGTGAGGAATGTGTGCAGGCATGCTTCCCGTGCTCGGGGGAGATTGCTGCGCTGCGCTCGCAATGACAGGGCCGCATGTCATTGCGAGGGAGCGGCGGCACCCGACAGGGTGGTGCGCGACCGAAGCAATCTCCCGCTTCAGCGAGAGCAACCGCTCAGGGCATCCCGCCCGTGCTCGGGGGAGATTGCTTCGCTCCGCTGCGCTGCGCTCGCAATGACAACATGAAACCAGACGATACCTGCATCAGCTCTCGTCATCATCAGGAGTAGTACAATCTTACCAGCAACGCAAGCTGTGGTCGCCCCTGCGTTCAACGAGAAAGAACCCTATGTCGATTGAAGTACGTGGCCTGCGCAAATACTACCAAGTCCATCGCAAAGAGGCCGGCCTCGCCGGCTCGTTGCGCGCATTTGTGCGCCGGCGTTACGAAACGGTGAAGGCCGTAGATGGGATTGATTTCACCATCGCCCCCGGCGAGATGGTGGGGTTTCTTGGCCCCAACGGCGCTGGCAAGACTACGACGCTGAAGGTGCTGGCCGGCCTGCTCCATCCTACTGCCGGCGAAGTGCGGGTGCTGGGGTTTACGCCCTTTGACCGCCAGACTGCGTTTCTTAAACAGATTACGCTGGTGATGGGGCAAAAGCAGCAATTGCTGTGGGATCTGCCGGCGATCGAAACCTTTGAGGTCAATCGGGTGATCTTCGAGGTACCCGCTGACGACTACCGGCGCACGCTTAATGAGCTGGTCGAGCTACTCGAACTCGGTGATCTGCTCAATAAGCAGGTGCGCAAGCTGAGTTTGGGTGAGCGGATGAAGTGCGAATTAGCGGCAGCCTTGCTTCACCGCCCCAAGGTGCTCTTCCTCGACGAGCCGACGATCGGTCTCGATGTGACGATGCAGGCCCGCGTGCGCGAGTTTGTCGCCGAATACAACCGGCGCTACGGCGCGACGGTACTGTTGACTAGCCACTATATGGCCGACGTCACCGCCCTCTGCCGGCGGGTGATCGTGATTAATCACGGACGCTTGCTCTACGATGGCAACTTGCAGAGCATGGTCGAGCAGGTTGCGCCGCACAAGATCATTCATCTCGTGTTGAGTGAGCCGGTGCCGGTCGAGACGCTGGCTCGTTACGGCGAGGTGCAGCGCGCCGACGGGCTTGAGGTCGAATTGAAGGTTGCCCGCCACGACACCACCCGCACCGGCGCGCGCTTGCTAGCCGAGTTGCCGGTGGCCGATGTCAACATCGCCGAGCCGCCGATCGAAGAGATCATTGGCGAGGTCTTTGGCCAACCGGTATAGGGATTGCGGCAGAGCCAGTAGCGCCGCACGGCGGTGCGGCGTTCGGCCAACCGGTATAGGGGTAGGGACGGCGCATGCGTCGTCCTACCCCGCCGTAACCACCTCCCCGGCGGCGACAATCGCGCCACGGGTACGCATGTCGGTCAATGCCAACACGCCATTGACTACCGCGACCGGTTGGACACTCGTATCTTCGGTTGCGGCAAGCACCGCATGCGGCCCAATTTGCGCCCGGTCGTCAATCCACGAGTGGCTGATCATCGCGCCAGCGCCAACCATCACCTCACTGCCGATCACCGATCCGCCTATCATCGCTCCACTACCGATCGTCGCCCCAGCTTCAATCGCCGAAGCAATGATCAGTGTCCCCGGCCCAACGACTACCCGTGGGCCAATCACGGCTGGCCCAATAATCTTCGCTTGCGGGCCGATCACCGCGCCCTCGCCAATCACCACCACCCCTTCGATAGCAGCCGCTGGGTCAATCTGCGCAGTGTGGGCAATCTGCGATTGCGCCAGCCGGGCCAGCAAAAACCGCGCTGCCAGCAAAGCTTCCCACGGCGTACCGACCGGGATCCAGTGGCCGGTGCAGATGTGGCAGGCGACCGGATGGTGATTAGCCAATAACGCGATCAAATCGGTCAATTCGAGTTCGCCGCGCGGCGAAGGGATGATCTGGCGTAACAGCGGAAAGACGGCCTCATCGAAGTGGTAAATGCCGGGGTTGGCGAGCGCATTAGCCGGTGGATTGGCCGGCTTCTCGATAATCCGGTACACCAGTCCATCTTGCACATCGAGCACGCCAAACGAGCGCGGATCGGCGACGCGCAATCCGGCAACGGCATAGCGGTGCTGGCTCACGCCAATAACATCGGCGCGGTCAATCAAATTATCGCCGTAGAGCAACAAAAACGGTTCGTCAATCGGTTCAGCGGCCAGCAATGCGCCAGCCGTGCCGTTAATCACAGTCTGATGAACGTAGCGCAGCGCCATCCCGCGATACGAGTCGCCGAACGCGGCGATAATCTGATCGGCCCGATAGCCGACCACCAGCGTTACCCGCTCTACCAGCCCAACCAGTTCATCGAGGATATGGGCCAGCAGCGGTTTGCCCAGCAGTGGGATCAACGGCTTAGGCCGGTGTTCGGTCAGGGGCCGCGTGCGGGTAGAGGCACCGGCAACGAGAATGACTGCGTGGCGAGCAGCAGGCATGGTCTCCTCCCTTAACGGATCGATCCGGCTTCAGGATACCATGACCTGTGGAATTGTTTGCCAAACCGCAATTGTGGTGAAGGCGCAGAGGAAGCAAAGGCGCAGAGGTTGGGAAACGCAAAGACGCAGAGCACGCAAAGAGCGCAAAGGGTTTGGTGGGAAGGGATACGAGCGCGCTGGCGCCCCGTCTTTTCACTTGCCTCTGTGCTCATTCCTCCCCGCCGCACCCCTCCCCCAGCGGGGGAGGGGCAGGGGGTGGGGGCCACGCAAAGGCGCAGAGGTTGGGAAACGCAAAGGCGCAGAGCACGCAAAGAGCGCCAAGGGTTTGGTGGAAGGGGCACAAGTGCGCTGGCGCCCCTTCCTTGCACTGTCTGCTGCGCTCGCTGCGGTAAACGGGCATCCTCTTCCCCTCCCCCAGCGGGGGAGGGGCAGGGGGTGGGGGCCACGCAAAGGCGCAGAGGTTGGGAAACGCAAAGGCGCAGCGCACGCAAAGAGCGCCAAGGGTTTGGTGGAGAAGGGATACGAGCGCGCTTGCGCCCCGTCCTCCTCCGCGTTCTCTGCGCTCTCGGCGGTAAACGCCTCTATCCACCTGCCAACTGGCGGGTGAGCAAAATCGCCTGCGCCACTTCGCGCATCGTCTTGCGATTGCGCATCGCCAGTTGCTGAATGCGGCGGAAGGCTTCCGCTTCGCTGAGACCGTGCAGATCCATCAGCACACCCTTGGCCTGCTCAATCTCCTTGCGGGTTTCGAGCCGGTCGCGCAAGGCGATGACCTCGTTGCGGCGCGCTTGATACACCTGCCAGCGGGCCAGCGTCACCTCAATCAACGGCATCAATTCGGCATCGCGGAAGGGTTTTGTTAAATAGCCAAAAACGCCGGCCATGCGCGCTCGTTCGGCCAATTCACGCGACGCCGAAGCCGTGAGCAGGATCACCGGCGCAATTCCTTCGTGGCACAAGATGGTTGCCGCTTCTAAGCCATCAAGATGCGGCATTTTGTAATCGAGCAACACCAAGTCGGGCCGCATCTGGCGCGCCATTGCCACCGCTTGCTGCCCGTCCGCCGCTTCGCCAACGATCAAATAACCGAGCGCGAGCAACGTTTCGCGCAGGTGCATCCGGATCAACGATTCATCATCAGCAATCAAGAGTCGCGCTGCCATGCGTGCTCCCGAAACAATAAGCACCCGCCGCCGCAACGGTGCGACGCGCAGGTGGCATCAATGCGATGTGTCAATATAACTCAAGTATACGCTGTGGCAGCGGTGAATGCTATGGCAGAATTGCACAATGCAAGATAGGGGAAATTTGTAGAGACGTACCCGTTACGGGTTCGCTGGTTCGACTCCGTGACCGGCGGTGATGTGGCTCAGGTCAATCGTTCCGCCCCGCAGCGCAAAACCGCCCTCGAAGGGATTCTCGGCAAGGAAAAAGGGCGTGTCAAGATCGACGAAGCGGAAGCCGCCCAGACCGGCAGCGAAGTGGGCCGACATAGTCATAGCGAGGATCGACTCAACCATGCCGCCAATCATCAGCCCCAACCCGGCAGCGCGGGCAATGGCTGCCATCTCGAGCGCCTCGACCACGCCTGTCTTCATCAGTTTGATGTTAATCACATGCGCTGCTCGCTCGTGAGCGATGCGCAACACATTCAACGCGCTTGAGGCTGTCTCATCGGCGGCGATTAGTGCGCCGCCCCACTGCACGAGTTGGCGCATGCCGGCCCAATCGTCAGCAGGCACCGGCTGCTCAACCAAAGCCGGCACAATCTGCTGCAAGCGCAACGCGCCGAGCAATTCCAGCATCACCTCGGCAGTCAAACCGCCGTTGCCATCGAGGATCAACGGTGCGTCGGGGGCAATCGCGCGGATGGCAGTGATGCGGGCTAAGTCGTGGCTCAGATCGCTGCCGCCGATCTTGACCTTGATCTGGCGAATGCCGCGATCAAGAATATCGAGCGTTGCCAGCGCCGCCGCTTCGACGGTGCCGGTAGTGATGGTCATATCGGTTTCGAGCGTATAGCCAGCGCCGCCAAAGAAGACGTATAGCGGCAACCCGTAATGGCGTGTAAGCGCGTCGAGCACCGCCGTCTCGATCGCGCAGCGGGCCGAGCCATAGCCGCCGATCTGCTCGCGCAACAGGCATGCAATGGCCCGCCATTCGCGCGCGTCAGCGCCCTCGATCGCCGAACGCACCGACTCAATCGCCGCCTGCGCGCCAGCCTGCGTCTCGCCATTAAACGCCGGGAAGGGGGCCGCTTCACCGTAACCACGGATGCCGTTTGCCAGTTCGACTGTCACCAATAAATTGCGCGCAACATCTTGCGCGCCGCCAGCAATACCAAACGGACTGTGCAGCGGAATATCGAGCGGCGTCACCGACAAAGCGCGAATGGTGGTCGTCATAGATGGCTCACAGCAACTTCAACCAATCCCTAATCACCCTGCTCACACCCGATACTGCCGGCGCAGATAGACCGTAATCGTCACCAACACGATCACCGCCCCTAGCGCCTGCCAAACACTCTGCAACCGCTCGCCGAGCAACATGGCAGCCAGCGCCAGCGCACTCACCAGCCGCCATCCCATGGTGCTGCTCACCAATGGCGCGCCGAGTTGGCGCAAAGCGGCAATCTGGCCGAGGTTCGCACCCAGCAAGACAAAGATGACGAACGCGGCAAATACCGCCCAATCGAGCAGGCCAATCTCGCCAAACCGCTGCCATGGTTCGCCCAAGAGCAGGCTCATCGCGCCGCAAGTGACCGTCAGCGCGATCAGTTGAATCAGCAGCATCGCTTCAGCCGGCACCTTGCCCGCCCCGGTTGCGCGCGGCACCAGTATCATATAGAGCGCCAGTGCGCACGCCGAGACAAAGGCGATTGCGATGCCGAGCAGATCGCTCGCCGTCAAGCGCAAAACTGTACCGCTGGCAAAATCGCCGCTCATCAGCAACAATGAGCCAACGATCGAGAGGGCGATGGCGGGAAGCGTAAACGGCGGCAGCCGCTCGCGGAAGAAGAGCTTGCTCATCAGCGCAACGATCAATGGTGTGAGCAGCGTGATCAGTTGCACATAGATCGCCAGCGTAAAGCGCGCTGAAGTCAGGTTCGTCATCGCGCGCACGCTCACCACCAGCGCAAACAGCCAGATGATCGGCGTCACCCAGACTTTGCGGTCAACATGGCGATAGGCAAAGGGGAGATAGACCAGCAGCGCGATCGCGTTGCCGAGACTGAGAATAGCCATGCTAGGCAAGTGACTAATTGTCTGGAGGTAACGGGCTAACACTGGGTAAGCGCCCCAGCCGGTGTGGGCAAAGAGGGCAACCGCCAACCAGAGCCACGAGACTCCGGCGCGGGTTGCAGTTGCAGTGGCGGATGAATTGCTCATAGCGGGTATTATAGCAAAGGTTGATTGAGCCATAAACGGAGCGTTAGGGGCGTCCTTATGTCATTGCGAGGGAGCGGCGCCACCCAGCCGCGCTGGGTGGCGTCCGACCGAAGCAATCTCCTGCTTCAGCGGAACCAACCGCTCAGGGTATCCTTCCCGTCCCCGTGGGGGATTGCTTCGCTCCGCTGCGCTGCGCTCGCAATGACAGAGGGGCGTGCGGGAAGGGCGACTGAGGGGGGATGCTCCGTACACGAGGGCGATTGCTTCGCTCCGCTGCGCTGCGCTCGCAATGACAGGCGGGGGGG
>JAUQOZ010000108.1 GCA_030550625.1 Chloroflexota bacterium
CCCCTTCGACCCGAATGGCGAAAATAAGCACTGCATACGTAAAGATGCCCAACTCGCGCAGATCGAGGTAGAAGGCGCTAGCCATAAACATATCGAACCCGATCCCGCCAGCGCCGGCAGTCGCCCCCATCGCAATCGCGACCGAAAAGTTAATCTCAAAGCGCACGAACGTCCACGAAAGCAGGGCCGACGCCGACGAAGGCACTACCGCTTGAAACACCGTCTGCCACCAGTTGGCCCCGCTCGCACGCAACGCCTCTAGCACCCCCGCATCCAGCTCCTCGAAGGTCTCGGCATACGCCTTGACCAGATAGCTGATCGAGTGAAACGTCATCCCGATCACGGCAGCTATACTGCCCAGACCGGCAGTGACCGCAAAAAACAGCACCCAGAGCACGGTCGGCACCGCGCGGATGAAGGCCATCACTGCCTTGACTGCATCGGTGACCCGGCGCGGGGCCAGATTTTGGGCGGCGAAGAGGGCAAGAAAGAAAGCAATGATCGCGCCAAACACGGTCGTGAGGAGACCGAGCGCAACCGTGATCATCAACTCGCGAAACAGCTCCAGCCAGCTCAAATTTTTCAACCGCGCCTCGAACAGCACGATCCGGAAATTATTGAGCATGTCGCCAAAGGCGGTAACGATGTTGATATTGCGCGTATCGAGGGTTGCCAAGCCGTAGATGGTCAGCAGCGCCAACACAATCAGCGTCGCCTGCAACACGGTATTGGCATGGCTGCGCGGGCGCACCCGAATCCGGCCAGAAGGCAGCGTCGTCTCCATCAGAGAATCGTCCTTCGGATATAGTTTGATACCGTTTCAATCAGCAAGACCACCGCAACCGTTGCCAGCACGACAAGGCTGGCCGAACCGTAGCTAAAGTTCTTGAAGTAAAGGTCGAACAGGAACCCAATACCGGTGCCGGTAAGAATGCCGACCAGCGTGGCGCTGCGGATGTTGGTTTCGATCATGTACAGCACCCAACTGATCAATTGCGGCAGACAGGCCGGGATCACGCTCTGGCTGATGATCGCGGTGTAGCCGGCGCCAGTAGCGCGCAGCGCCTCGACCGGCTCGATACCCACTTCATCAATCGTCTCAACCATCACGCGGGTGATGAAGCCGAACGTGACGAAAAAGAGGGCAAAAAAACCGGTAAAGCCGCTTTGGCCGAACGAAAAGAGCAAGATCAGCGCCCACACCGACACATCAATATTGCGGAAAATGCTAGCGATGGCGCGAGCCGGCAAGCTAAACCACGGATGCGGACGGGTGGTATTGGCGCCGAGCAACGCTAGCCCCAAGCCAAAGATTGAGGCGATGGTTGATGAAGCCACCGCAACCAACACCGTCTCTTGCAACTTCTCTAGAATGCGCGGCAGACGCGCCCATGCTCGTTCGTCGGGCACAAAATTGGTGATGCCCCACATAAACGCGCGCGGAATAACGCTCAACCCTTGTACGAGATCGAACTGGGTGAGAACCATCCCGCCATAGGTAATGGCTGCCATCGCGATGAAGAAGAGCGCAGATTGGAGCCGGCGGCGGCGAAAAAAGGCATCAGGCTGCATAGCGCTCCTTCAGATCGAGGATCAGTTCACCCGCCTCCGAGCCGTAGATTTGGTAGATTTGGGCATTGCTCAGCGCATGGGGCGGCCCGTCGTAAATCACCCGGCCCCGGTTAACGCCGATAATCCGCTCGGCGTAGTGCAGCGCCACATCAACCTGATGCAGATTGACCAGCACCGTAATCCCGGTCGAGCGATTAATCTCTTGCAGGGTATCCATAATCACCTTGGCCGAGCTGGGGTCAAGCGAAGCGATCGGCTCATCACAGAGCAGCATCTTGGGTTGCTGCACCAGCGCGCGGGCAATGCCGACCCGCTGCTTCTGGCCGCCGCTAAGCTGGTCGCAGCGCTTGTACATCTGCTCGCTCAAGCCCAGCGTTTCGAGAATGCGTACCGCTTCACGCTTCTCTTCCTCGCTATAGAGGCCAAGGATGCCTTGCAGGGTATTCTTGTAGCCGAGCCGCCCGTGTAACACATTCTCAATCACACTCAGCCGGTTGACGAGGTTGTAGTGCTGGAAGATCATCCCGATCTGGGTGCGGTGGCGGCGCAGGGCTTGGCCGCGCAACTGGGGAACGCTGACCCCATCAAACCGGATGTCGCCGCTGGTAATGTCAATTAAGCGGTTGATACTGCGTAGCAGGGTTGACTTCCCTGCCCCGGAAGGGCCGATAATCGCGACAAACTCGCCGGGTTGCACCGAAAAGGTGATCGTATCGAGCGCCAGCGTCTCGGCGCCATACCGCTTAGTCACTTGATCAAGTTCGAGCAGGCTCATGC
Source organism: Chloroflexota bacterium (assembly GCA_030550625.1). GTDB lineage: Bacteria > Chloroflexota > Chloroflexia > Chloroflexales > Chloroflexaceae > Chloroflexus. The sequence goes on from JAUQOZ010000108.1 coordinate 2,350, forward strand.
AACCTCATTTCTGTGAATGGCCTCTGACTACTTGCATAATCGCTCTGGAATGCGGCAGTTTGATTGCCGCACTCCATGCTGCAAAAGCGGAGCTGGCAGTACGATACGCCAGCTCCACTGCTGTTATCATCGGCTCGATTTAACGCATTGCCCGGATGGGGTTAAAGAAGGCGTCGTCAACCACCAAGAAGCGCTCGTCCTTGGTCTTGCGGAAAAGCGGCTTAAAACCGGCATCCATTTCAGCCTTGGTCGCGAAGATGCGCGGATTATTCGCCACTTCATCCGAGGTCAGCTTATCTTGCAGCCGCTTGATCTCATCGGCGGTCAGCATGCTGCTGTTAGCAACGAACGGCGCGTTGATCACCGGGGTGGACGAGATGATCACAAACTCGGCGCCGGGGAACTTATCGAACGGTTCAGGCGCATTATTCAGCACGCGATAGACCGCGCCGGGCTTATTCTCTTCACCCGATACCAATTCGACATAATTCTGGACACAGGCATCGCAGAACGAAGCCACATCAACCGCACCCGACAGCAAGGCTACCGCTGCTCCCTGATGCGAGCCGCCGAACTGCACTTCGCTGAAGAACTTGTTGGGGCCGCCTTCGATCAGCTCGTCGGTATTGAGATTCTTCCACTTCTCTTGCTGGCCGAAGTACTTGATAATCGTTGCGGCAGGAACGCGGAAACCAGAGGTTGAGCTACTCGAGACGAAGGCGAAGCGCTTGCCTTGAATGTTATCGATCTTGTAGACGCCGTTCTCTTGATAATTGCCCTCTTGGCCGCGCACCACCGCCAGCCAGCTATAGTAGACTGCCGTTTCCAACCGGCCATCCGAACCGCTAGGGATGACAAGCGGAACAACCTTGTTGTTCTTGTCGTGCGCTTGCACATACGCCTCAGCGCCGAAGAAACCAAGGTGAGCAGTGTTGTTGGCCAACGCTTCCACTGCGATCAAGTAGTCGGTAGTGGTGCGATGTTCGACTGGGCGACCGAGCACTTCGCTGACCACCGCGCCGATCGCATCGCGGGCATCTTTCAGTTCAGATCCCGACTCGTTAGGCAACCATGCGATAATGACCGGTGAATTGGCATTCGAGGCGGTGTTACCGCCGGTGTTGCCGCCACTCGCGCCACAAGCCGCTAGCGCTAGCGTCACAATCGTCACGATCAACAAAAGCCGCAGAGACCGCATACAGAGCATCCTCCTGAGCAGGCGTTGCTGACGATGCCATTGCATCGCCGTATGCAGTCTAAGCGGTGTTGATTATGAGAAGATTATGAGCAGATTGTCCGTTTGCTAAGATTGTATCAAAACTGTGCAATTATTGTGCAACAATAATTGCGTCTGTTCAACCGGCTTACCCGCCATCTAGATTCGCGGCAATCAACCGCTCGACAATCACCACATCACGCCAGCACCCATCGAGCTGGGCATGTTTCTCGTAAATCCCAACCTCACGAAAGCCAACCGAGGCCAGCATCGCCCGGCTGGCGGTATTCTCGACAAACACCCGCGAGAGCAGCTTCCAGAACCCGGCGCGGGTGGCGGCTTCGATGAGCGCCAGCATGGTGAGCCGGCCAATCCCGCGCCCGCGCCATTCACGGGCGACGTAGACCGAGAATTCGGCGATGCCGGCGTAACACTCGCGAGCTCGGTAGGGAAAGGTGGCGGCGAAGGCGACGATCTGGTCATTAATGATCGTAACGACAATCGGGAAGCGATCGCCAAACCAACCTGCCACCTCTTCCGCGGTACGCAGGCGCGTTTCAAAGGTGGCGATGCGGTCAGCGATGCCTTGGTTGTAAATCTCGGCAATCGCCGCCGCATCGGCTGGCATCGCGGCGCGCGTGAGCACACTACTCATCGGTTCACATCCACCACCACCCGCCCGCGGGTCTGGGCATTGGTGATCTGTTCAGCGTAAGCCGGCAGCTCGGCAAATGGGATAACGGTGGTCATTCGATCGAGCAGTTCCGGCGACAGATCGCGGGCCATGCGCTCCCATGCAACGAGACGTTCTTCACGCGGCACCATCACCGACTCGACGCCGGTCATGGTCACGCCACGCAGAATAAAGGGATAGACGGAGGCGGTGAACTCGGCGCCGCCGGCATTGCCGCAGATGGCCACTGTGCTGCGCATTGCCATCGAGCGCAGCACGCCAGAGAGCACAGCGCCGCCGACCGTATCGACCGCGCCGCCCCAGCGCTCGCTCTCAAGCGGTTTGCCGGGGGCGGTGAGGGTATTGCGGTCAAGGATGCCGCTCGCGCCGAGTTCGCGCAAGTAGGCCTCTTCGTGGGGCCTGCCGGTAGCGGCAATCACTTTGTGCCCGGCTTTGGCCAGCAACGCCACTGCCACGCTGCCCACGCCGCCGGCGGCGCCAGTGACCAGCACCTCGCGACCGGGGATGAAGCCGTGCCGTTCGAGGGCCAGTACGCACAGCATGGCCGTAAATCCAGCAGTGCCCAATGTCATGGCATGCAGCAAGCTCATGCCGGCGGGCAATGGCACCAACCACTCGCCTTTCACCCGCGTATATTGGCTATAACCACCCCAATGCCGCTCACCGACCCCCCAACCGGTCAACACCACCTGATCGCCGGGTTGGTAGCGGGGATCGGCAGATTCCACAACGGTGCCGGCAAAATCAATCCCCGGCGCGAGCGGACTGCTGCGCAGGATTTTACCTTTGCCAGTGATCGCCAACCCATCTTTGTAATTGAGCGTCGAATAGGCCACCTTGACCAACACCTCGCCGGGGGGCAATGCGCTTAGCGGCAATTCACGAAACTCAACCCGCCGGCCATCGGCCCCTTCTTCTACCACCAGCGCGGTAAAGCGTTCTTCGCTCATTGGTAGGCTCCCTTGCTTGTATCGTGCGCGTTTGCTGTACTGTCGATTATAATAAACACGGCTACCTTTGCCAAACCCGGCCGTTGCTATCCTATTTGCTACGGAGTTGCTATGATTCATGCTCTCGATCATGTCGTCATTTTGGTAGAGCAGTTGCCGTCGGCAGTGGCGGCCTACACTGCGGCCGGTTTTGTTGTTGCTCCCGGCGGTGAGCATGCCGATGGTGCGACCCACAATGCGCTGATCAGCTTCCCCGATGGCACGTATCTTGAACTGCTCGCCTTTCGCCGTCCTGCTCCCGAACATCGCTGGTGGCGGCATGTGGCAGCCGGGCCGGGGTTGATCGATTTTGCCCTCTTGACAAACAACACCACGATTGCGGTGGCTGCCGCGGCTGATCGCGGCCTGATGATGAACGGGCCGGTTCCCGGCGGGCGTATCCGGCCCGATGGCATCAGCCTCGCGTGGGAGACAGCGTGGCCGCCGAGCCCCGATTTGCCGTTCCTCTGCGGTGATGTCACTGATCGAGCGTATCGCGTGCCTGATGCCGATTTTTGGGGCCACAGCAACGGTGCGCGCGGCATCGCTGAGGTCATCGTCGCCGTGACCGATCCGGTAGCGAGCGCCGGCCGTTATGCAGCGTTGCTTGGCATCACGCCGCACGCTGCCCCCGCCGAAGCGCGCATTCCGCTCGGCGAGAGCGAGATTGTGTTGCGCGGGCCCGATTCGGGTGATCCGAACGTGATCGATCGTCTCACCCGGCGCGGTGAAGGGATTTGCGCGATTACGCTACGGGGGTTGCACTTTCCCGACCTTTCTGCGTCGCTGGGGGCGACGATTATGGCTGCACGGTAGATCGTAGCGCCGCACGGTTGTGCGGCTGCCGGCCGTGCGTTGTCGCGCCGCACGGCTGTGCGGCTTTACATTGTAGTGTACGGATAGCATTGCATGTCCAATCACCTTGATCGCTTCACCCACCAAGCCTATGCTGAGCGGGGCGGATTTTTCGACCGTGACCGCTCGATTACGGTGACGCAAGCGCCGGGGTGGGTGGATCTGTTTAGCGGCGTTGTTGCCGAAGCGAGCATCTTGTCGTTGCTGTGGCCGAGCAGCCCTAGTGTGATGGTCGCACTCCAGCCCGACCCCGAACCGATCATCCGGTTTCGCATTGGCCAGCGTACCGACTCAATTCCCTGCACTGCGCTGTTTCTGCCGAGTGGGCCACGCGAATACGCTGATGCTGTCGCCGAGATTGATCTGCACCAACCGCCGCGTAGTCCGTGGTGGGGGCCGGCGCTGATGGCATGGGTGGCGCTGATGCGCGAAGAATTTGCCCGTTTTGGCGGCGGCGCGCGGGTCATGCTGCAACCGGTGGATGCGCTGATGCCCGCCGCCAGCGTGATCGCCGCTGTCGCCAAAGCGTTGGCGCAGGCGTACAGCATTCACCTTGCTCCGCGCGAATTGGCCATTACTTGCGCCGAGGGGCTGGCCCGCCTCGAGCGGCGCAGCGCCGGCGCTGAGCTGATCGGTACGCTCACGACTATCTGTGCGCCGGCCAATGAGCTGGTCATCGTCAATCCGCTGACGGCTCATATCAGTGGCAGTGCCCATCTCCCCGCCGGTTGTGCGTTGTGGGCTATGCAAGTGGGTGACGAGCCGCGCCAGCCGCTGGCGCGGGTGCGCGCGGCCCTCACGCACATCGAGAGTCTGCTTGGCGCGCGCGATGGTGAACCGGCGTTGGCCAGCCTTTCAATAAGCGACTTCATTCGCCATCAACGATCCCGCTTGCCGGCGACTCTTCCCGCGAGCGCGCATCCGCATCCGTCTCCGCCAGCAGCACTGGCCGCCTTCGCCCTCGCCGAGCAACAACGTGCCCGCCTCGCGCTAGCGTTGCTGCGCGCTGCAGCCAGCCGTGCCCAACGCGACGACGATCTGCGGCTGGTGGGCGAACTCCTCACCCAAAGCCATTGGGAACAGGCGGCGCTCGGCTTGACCGATCCACACGCCGATGCCCTGATCGAACAGCTCACCGCGCCGGCTATCTTCGGTGCGCGCCAGCCGGTAGCGACCACCCACGCCACGGTGCTCGTCTTTGGTCGTAGCGACGCCGAAGCTGAGGTGCAGCGCATTGCTGCGGCATATCAAGAACGCACTGGCGTTGTGGTGCGGGTGGCGCGGGTGTGAGGGGAGTGTGCCCTACTCCGATGGGTTGGGCGAGAGGTGCGAAGCCCGCTGGCGCGGGCTGAATAGCCACGAAAAGCCACAAAATGCACAAACACCATAAGTATTTGCGACTTTTGTGTGGTTTCGTGGCTATACCCCGCCCCGGCGCTGAAGGGCCGGGCTGGGGGTACGAGGCCCGTTGGCGCGGGCTGCTGGCCCCCACCCCCGGCCCCTCCCCCGCTGGGGGAGGGGGGTGGTTTTACCGCAGGGGGCGCAGAGGGCGCGGAGGGGGATCACCATTCCCAACATCTTTGCGCTCGCTGCGTCCTC
>JAUQOZ010000249.1 GCA_030550625.1 Chloroflexota bacterium
AAGTACGTTCCGGTATGCTCAAGCTATAGCGCCTTGCATCTTCCGCCGCACACCGGCGCTACTGATACGAAGCTCTTGGAGAAGGAGGAGGTTATGGTATGGTGTCTCGCTTCGTGCGCGCTCTGTTGCATCGGTTTGGCGATCGCTGCGCTGACGTTCAAACCCCGCCCGATCCGGTTGCCGCGCCTGTCGCTGCGCCACCTGTTGCGCGGCTGCCTAGCGACGACCTTCCTGATCGCTGGCACGATCGTTCTCATCCTCGCGTACAGCCTGCTCGCCTAGCCGAATGGCTGATTGTGCAAATTGACGGGACGCCGGGCTTTCCAGCGCGCGGCGTGGCCGGCTTGGGCGTGCTGGTGCGCAGCGAGCGCGGCGCGGTGATCCGGGTCTATGCCGGGCGCGCGCCGGCCCGCACCAGCAGCGAGGCCGAGTATCAGGCCTTGATCGCGGCCCTGCGCCTGATCCGGCGCGACTTTCCCAACCGGCGGGTGCGCTGTCTCACTGATAGCCAGTTGCTGGTTGAGCAACTGCGTGGCGCGGCAGCAGTGCGCGCCGAACCGATCCGTCCGCTCTACCAGACTGCGCGCGAGCTGATTGGCCAGTTTCCACCAGACACGTTCGAGCTGGTGCGTATTCCGCGCGACCTTAACCGGCTGGCTGACGCGCTAGCGTGGGAGGCGTTGGGTGGCCGGTATGCGTTGCTGCGTCGGGCGGGGGTGGGGAGGTAGGGAATAGGCAGATAGCGAATGGTTTGGTTCACGATCCATAGCGATAGGAGGCGAGTTATGCAAACGCGCGAACACACGATTTCCACCGCTGTGCGTGAAGCGGTCGCGGAAGCGGTCAATGATGGGTTGGCGGTCGTGAACGGTGAGATCACCGCTGAGACGATGGCGCAGACGTTGCCGGCATTGCACTTTGCCACCGGCTTGGCGACCGCACCGCAACAACTGCCGCGCCAACTGTTGGGCCTCATGGCGCAGGTGGTGGTTCCGCCCGGCACGTGGGCCGTGATCTACCTGCCCGGCGGCGCGACGCGCACCTTTAGCGCCGGCAGCCACACCATTTGGGCGCCTCCCGGCCCGGTGTTGGCGCAGTGGGTCGATGCTCGTCGCCGCCAAGTGCAGATCGGCCCGATCGAAGGGTGGAGCGCCGATAAGTGGCCGATCCGGCTCTGGCTGGCAATCGAGCTAGCAGTCCGTGATCCGCTGCTCATTGCGCTGCACCGCGAACCGCTGGCAGCGGTGAGCGCAGCGACCCGCGCCGCTGCCCATGTCTTTATCGAGCGGCACAGCCACGCCGAACTCACCGGCGCGCAGGGGATTGATGATGCGGCCCGCTTTGTCTGTGAACGGTTGCAGGCCGATCCCGCCTTGGCCGGCCTTGAGATCATCGGTGTGCAGACGCTCGACCGGCAGGGTGACGAGCGCCACACCGAGGCGGCGATGGCGGCAACGATTGCTGCGGCCCAGATCGATGAAGAGCGCCGGGTCGCCGAGGCCCGCCATCGGGCACGTCTGCACGCGCTGGCCACGCAGACGGTTGAGCTCGATCACGAGCATCGCTTGCGTATGCAGATGCGGGCCGCCGAGGCGCGCGAGCAGCTCTTGGCCCAGCATGCCGAAGTGCAGCGGGCGACACTAGCCGCTCAACTCGATCTGATCAACGCCCAAATCCGGGCACAGGTCGCCGAGATCGCCCACGAAGAGCAGGTATGGCAGAGCGAGCAGGCTCGCTTCCAGCAAGAGTGGGAACGGCTGCAACAGCAATTGCTTGACACTCACCGCACCGATCAGGCGCTGCGGCTGCTGGCTGCTCAGCACGAGAGCGAGCGTATCGCCGGCGAAGTGACGTTGGGGGTCGAAGAACGGCGCGGCGCGCAGTTGCAGGCGCTGGTCGAATTGCAGCAACAGCTCGAAGACCGCCGGCTGGCGCGGGCGCAAGCTGCCGCCGAGCGGCGCGAACACCACGAGCGGGTGTTGCTCGAACTGCGGCTGCGCCACGAGCAATTGGTGGCCGACCAGATGGCGCGGCTCAGCAATTGGCAACTGGCTGAACGGTAAGGGAAATAGCCACAAAAGAACACAAAACGTTGCTTTCTTCCTTCCAGTGCTGCGCTCCCCATCACCCCTTCCCCCAACGGGGGAGGGGCAAGGGGTGGGGCTTCGTCAGCGTAGCCCGGCCCTTCAGGGCCGGGAGCTGGATCCGAGGTGCTGGCCACCGGTGATCGCTGGGCCATGTCTTACCGCCCAGTGCTATGCTCCCCTCTCCCACTAGCGTGGGAGAGGGGCTGGGGGTGAGGGCCAACGCCCGCGCAGCGGGCTTCGTCATCATAGCCCGGCCCTTCAGGGCCGGATGCCGGATCCAGAGGTTCTGTCCACCCCTCACCCCTCCCCCAGCGGGGGAGGGGCAAGGGGTGGGGGCAACATCCCGCAACCGCGGAACCAGAGGCAGGGAGATGAAGGTTCTATCACATCAACCCGGAGGTCTGATCATGCCACTCTTCCCACGCTATCACGGCCCGTCGCTGATCGAACAGGTCTGCACGGTGGAAAACCTGACCAACGCATGGCGGCGGGTGCGTTCCAACATCCAGTTGATTCGGCGCGATCGCAGCGCCGGGGTCGATCAGGTCACGCTGCGCGATTTTGAAGCCGACTGGCCGGCTCAGATGGCCCAGTTGGCCGAAGAGTTGCGCGACGGCAGCTACCGGCCATTGCCGCCGCGCCGGGTGATGCTGCCCAAAGCCAATGGCGGCGAGCGGGCGATCGCGATTTTGGCCATCCGCGATCGCATTGCCCAGCGCGCCGTGCAACAAGTCTTGACCCCGCTCTTCGAGCCGCTCTTCCTCGATTGCTCGTATGGCTGCCGGCTGGCGGTCGGCGTGCCGGAAGCGGTCGAGCGGGTGGCGCGCTACGCCGAACAGGGGCTGAATTGGGTGGTTGACAGCGACATCAGCGCCTACTTCGACTCGATCGACCACGGGATTTTGCTGGGTCTGCTGCGCCAACGGATCGACGAACCGGCCATCTTGCGCCTGATCGGCCAATGGCTGGCCGTGGGAGCGTTGCATGAAGAAGCGGAGTTAGCCGAACCGGCGCCGGCCAGCCCGCTGCTGAACGCGCTTCGGCGCGGCGGCGAACTGATCAACGAGGCGATCAGCGCGCCGGCTGACCCGAACCCGCCCGATGTGAGCTATCCAGACCCGTACGGCATGCCGCCGGTGGCGCCGCGCACCGGCCTGCCCACCGGTCTCTTCGCCGCCATCAGCCTTGCCCAACCAGCCATCGAAGTCGCCCAACGGCTTGGCCCGCTCGTGCGCCGGATCGGCCCGCAACGGCTGCTGCTCGGCGGCGCGCTCGCTGCCGGTGCGGTCGCCGTCAGCGAGCTGGTGCATCACGCCAAAGCCAAGCGCGCGCAGCGCGGCACGCCCCAAGGCGGCCCGCTCTCGCCGCTGCTGGCTAACATCTACCTCCACCCGTTCGATGTCGCGATGACTGCGCATGGCGCGCGGCTAGTACGTTTCGTTGATGATTTCGTCGTGATGTGCCCTGACCGTGACGCTGCCGAACGCACCTTGACGCTGGTTGAACGGCAATTGGCTACGTTGCGACTCCAGCTCAACCCGGCCAAAACCCGGATTGTCGCCTACGCCGACGGCATCGAGTTTCTGGGGCAGGCACTGGCCCCGCGTCGCGGGCAAAGCCTGTTTCACGGCCTCACCGACTTCCACGAAGCCGAGCGGCGTTTGCGCGAACAGGTGGGCCGGCTGCGGAAGAAGGGGAGTGGGGAGCGTGGTGAATAGCCACGAAAAGACGCCAAAGGCGCAAACAGTGGGTTACATTTGTGTCTTTTCTGGCTCTTTATGGCTATTCCGCCAACCAACCGCTGCGGTAAACCAAGGGGAGTGGGGAGTGAGGTGAATAGCCACAAAAAGACGCCAAAGGCGCAAACAGTGGGTTACATTTGTGTCTTTTCTGGCTCTTTATGGCTATTCCGCCAACCAACCGCTGCGGTAAACCAAGGGGAGTAGGGAGTGGGGAGTGAGGTGAATAGCCACGAAAAGACGCCAAAGGCGCAAACAGTGGGTTACATTTGTGTCTTTTCTGGCTCTGTGTGGCTATTCCGCCAACCAACCGCTGCGGTAAAAAACTCAACAAGGAGCAATGCCATGGCTACGCTGTACGTCCAAGAACAAGGCGCCACTGTGCGCAAACGCGACAACCAGATCATCATCACCCGCGCCGGTGAAGTGCTGCAAGCGATTCCGCTCAACAAGATCGACCAGATCGTACTGATGGGGCGCGGCGTACAGATCTCGACCGCGCTCTTAGTCGAATTGCTCGGACGTGGCATACCGGTCATGCTGACCAACCAGCACGGCAGCCGCCACTACGCCACTCTCACTGCCGGCCCCTCACGGTTTGGCGCTTTGCGCCTGCGCCAAAGCCAGCTAGTGGTCGATCCGGCGTGGGCGCTCGAACTGGCGCGCGGCATCGTGGCCGCCAAATTGGCCGCCCAACGCACCGTGCTTGCCGCGACCGGCTGGCCAGCCGCGGCCAAAGCGATCACGCAGATCGCTGCCGCCGCCCGCGGCTTAGCCAGCGCCGCCACCCTCGACGCTGCTCGCGGCTTTGAAGGCGCTGCCGCCGCCGCCTACTTCGGCGCATGGCGTGCCGTCTTCCAACAAGGTTGGGGCTTCCAAGGCCGCGCCTTCTACCCGCCGCCCGATCCGATCAACGCCCTGCTCTCGTTTGGTTACACCCTCTTGTTGCACGATGTCTTAACCGCCGTGCAATTCACCGGCCTCGACCCCTACCTCGGCGTCTTTCACGCCATCGAAGCCGGACGGCCCTCATTGGCGCTCGATCTGATGGAAGAGTTTCGCCCGCTGGTGGTTGATCGCATGGTACTCGATCTACTCTCTACCAACGCCATCACCCGCCAGCAATTCGAGCGCGCCGGCCCTGACAAACCCAACGCCATCTACCTCAACGCCGCCGCCCGCAAACTGGTGGTCAGCCGCTACGAAGCGCTGATGCAAACGCCAGTACGGCTGGCCGACGGCAGCCAAACCGCATTCCGGCGCGTTGTGCTCTTGCAAGCCCAGATGGTGGCCCGCATCATTCGCGGCGAGCAAGCGCGGTACGAAGGAGTAGTGCGATGAGCATGTTCACCATTATCAGCTACGACATCGTGGACGACAAACGGCGCGCCAGTGTCCTGAAGCTGCTCAAAGGCTATGGCGTGCGCGTACAGTACAGCGTCTTCGAGGCCATGCTCGACGCGCGCGAGTTTCGTGCAGTCAGCGACCAACTGCGCAAACTGATCGACCCAACCCAAGACAGCGTGCGCTGCTACCGGCTCGACGCCGTAGCCGTCGAGCGCACCGTGATCCATGGGATTGGCCGGATCACCACTGACCCGACCCACTACATGATCTAACCGCTTATTCCAGCCACACCCGGGCGATCCGGTTAGGAGGAGCGGCCGGCAGCGCCAAGCGACCCTTGGGCCGCGCCGCTCCCCGCTGCCGGCGATGGTTGGCCGGGGGCAAGAGCGGCGAACGCAGGTCAATAATCCGATCGACGCGAAAACAGCGTTCGGCCCGCCGCATCGCGCAATAAGCATAGAGCAGCCAGCGATCGCCGTGCTGCTCGATCCGGATCGGCTGCACCAGCCGTTCATGCGCCGGCTGCTGCGGCGGTTGATACCGCAACTGCACCGCCTGCCGGCGCCGGATCGCCGCGCGCAGCGTTTGCAACGTTGCCGCCAGCGGTTGGCATGGTTGCACCGGATCAACCTGCTCGCCAACGGCGACCGATGCTGTTACGGGTAATCCATTGTCGCTCACTTCCGCCTCGTACAAGAGTGGTACGGCCTCATCACTCTCAGCAGCTCCATTCCTGCCTTCGATCGCGGGCCAGTGCTCACCCACCGGTTGTGATGCGACCTGATCACGCACCGCTTCCGCCATAACCGCCACCCCAACCCGCGCCAACGCTCGCGCCAACGCCCGCTCGCGTCCGGTCGCCACCACCGCCACACCGGGAGCAACCTGCATCGCCAATGCGCGGCGCACTGCCGGGCGGCGCGTAGCGGCGGCGAACGCCGCTGGCGTATCGCACAACGCCAGCGCGCGAGTCACAATCCGCACCGTAGGGGCAGGCGCCGGCAGCAGCCCATCCGGCGGATCGCCTCCCAACTGCCGCTGCCAGAGATCGCGCAACGCGCCGGGATCATGCCCGGCAGCCAACCCCTGACGGATCGTCGCCGGCGTGATCTGCCAACGCGCCATCGTCTGATCAACACTCACCAATGCGGCCCACGGCTGCAACGCCAACAGATCGGCCGCCAGCGCCACCGTTGGGGTGACAACCTGCCGGGTGATGGCGTCATAATGCCACGGTTGCGGCTGCGGCAGCGCACGCGGCGTCACCACCCCCAGCCACGCCAGCGGCCCAGCCACCGCTGCCCGCCATGCCCGCTGCTGACCACGGCGCGACCACGGCGCGCGGCGGACAGGCCACAAACTATGGGTCGTGCCATCAACCAACGGCCCCAGCGCCTTTGTCAACGCCACAAATGCCGTATCGGCATCGAAATGCTGCGCAGCCATCGCCTCGCCCCAGCGCAACAACCGGCGGCGCAGCGCCGGCCAATCGAGACCGCGCATTGACAACCGCAACCGCGCCAACCACCGGTCAGGCCGTGGCTGGCGTTCCCATACGGCGCGCAATAAGGCGAGCTGCTCGGAAGCAGCCAAGCCGGCAAACCGCGCCAGCGCCGGGCCGGGGCGCAAGGTTTGGCCAGAGAGGCGCAACGCACCCACATCAACCAGCAGCGGCGCCAGCCACTGCCACAAATCATCAGGGAACGAGGGCGCAACCGCGCGTAGCTGGTGAAGCGCAACGCTCGCCACCAACCCGCTAGCGCGCACCGGCAACGGCTGGGCAGCAGCGACAGACAGCAACGCATACGATGCTGCCAACGCTGCTGGAAGTTGCGCAGACGGCGAGGCGGACGGCGGCGCAACTTCCGGCAACGGCATCGGCAACCAACGGCGCAGCTCAGGGGCCAGTACCCAACCAGCCGGATGGCGCGGGCGCGCCGGGCGGGGCAAGAGCCAACCAAGCAACACCAGCGTCTCGCCAATCGAACGAGGCCGGCGATCGTGGCGCAACTGACGTAGTGAACGGATCGGCCCCAACAACTGCTCGGCGACAGCCGGCGACAACACCCCCCGGCGGCGGCGCAACACCTGCACCGCCGCTTGCGCCTCAGGCGCCAATGCAAAATAGCAGGCCCGCACCGCCGCTGGGTGGCACAACGCTGCGCGCAGCGCCGCCACCCGTGTGGCAGCGTCAGCCCGATGCGGCCACCGCACCCGCTGAGTCGCCGCGATCAACCGCTGCAACACCACCGGCGTCTCAGCCAGATACACAGCCCAGCGCACCATTGCTCTTGCCTTTCCACCAATAACCTGATACAATGCAAGCGCTTCACCCATGATACACCAACCGATCAACAACGGGCAGGATGAACAACAATGCAAGTCATTGGTTACAGCCAAAGAGCGTGCCAGCAAGCCCACCGCTGTCCACCCCGGTGCGCGGCGGGCAAAACAAAAAAGCCCCGCTCTGAAGGGGTTTGAAACCAATTACCGCCACCCGCCCT
>JAUQOZ010000372.1 GCA_030550625.1 Chloroflexota bacterium
TGTCTTTTCGTGGCTATTCCCTTACCTCCACTACTGTGGGGATCTTGCCCCCACCCCCAGCCCCTCCCCCGCTGGGGGTGGGGAATATGAGCATAGCCACCAAAAGCCACAAGCGTCACAAAAGTTTTATGTGTGTTTTGTGTGTTTTCGTGGCTATTCTCCTGCCACCGCTGCGGGGAAGTGCCCCCACCCCTAGCCCCTCCCCCGCTGGGGTAGGGGAGATGTGGGAATAGCCACCAAAAGCCACCAGAGATATGATGGAATAGCCACCAAAAGACACAAGAGTCACAACAGTTTTATGTGTCTTTTGTGTGTTTTCGTGGCAATTCCCTACAACACCCCCAGCGCCACGGCGCCAATAATCAGCACCCCAGCCACGATCCGGTAATAACCGAACACGGTGAAGTTGTGGGTCGCGATATAGCGCAGCAACCAGCCGATGCAGCCATACCCGACAATCATCGCCACCGTCGCGCCGAGCAACAACCGGCCCCAATCGGCAGCCTGAATCTGGTCAAGGCTGCCGATCAAGTCAACCAGCGTCGCCGCGCCAAGCGTCGGGATGGCAAGGTAAAACGAAAACGCCGTCGCGGTGGGCCGGTCAAAGCCAGCCAGCAACCCGCCAACGATCGACGCCCCAGAGCGCGAGACTCCCGGTACCAGCGCGAAAATTTGGGCAATGCCAACCGTCAAGGCTCGCCGGTTCGAGACAGTGGCAAAATCAACCGCGGCGCCAGCGCGGCGCTTGGCGCTGCCCCGTTCGATCCAGAGAAAGATGATTCCGCCGATGATCAACGCTGCCGCGATGACCAACGGCGACTCGAACAGCACCGCTTTGATAAAATCGCGGGCTACAATGCCCACCGCTGCTGCCGGCACAAAGGCGATGATCACACCGAGCCAAAGCTTGCGCGCCGTGGCGATCGCCGCCGGATCACCGCGTCCGATCAGAGCGTTGGCTTGGCCAAACAGATCGCGCCAGTAAAAGAGCAACACCGAGCAGACGGTGCCAAACTGTATCGCAATCTCAAAAGTGCCGCCGATGCTGCCTTGATAGTTGAGCAATTGGCTGGTCAGCAAGAGGTGGGCAGTCGAAGAGATCGGCAGCCACTCGGTGATGCCTTGCACGATCCCCAATACCACAATCTGCCACCAATCGGGGTTGACAGGTGCAGTGATGAGCAAGGCGAAGGCGAGCAAGACGGCAAACCCGATAAAGAGGCTGGAACGGGGCAGCGAGATTGATTGTGTTTGCATAATGGAAATTCAACCCTTAATTATGGAATGCGGCAGGGCAACTACCGCCGTCTACTGAAATGCTCCGTATGGAATGCGGCATGGCAACTGCCGCCGTCCGCTAGATGAAATGCGGCAGTTATACTGCCGCAATCCATATATCAAACGCTAGCCTTCGTTAAGCACCATCTCAATTGACTCCGCCACTGCCGCAACAGTTGCGCGAATATCCGCCTCGCTATGCACCGCCGAAACAAACCCGCTCCGTCCGCGCATCAGATCGACGCCGTTGAGGTGCAGCGCCATGCGCAACCGGCGCAAGAGCCGGGCATCGCCGCCGCGCTTGAGCGTTGCTAGCGGCAGATTGTGCGGGATGTCGCCGGGGGCAAGTTCAGTGGCTGGATCAACGAAGAGGTGGAAGATCGACCCGTCGCCGAAGGCCGTCCATCCGCGCAGGCCCTTACTCGCAAAGAGTTCGTTGAGCATCTTGACCAGCAGTTCGCCGCGTTGCGCCGCGATCGCACCGGGTTCACCGGTTGCAACAGCGCGCAACATCGCGATTCCTGCCGCCGCCGAGAGCGGGTTAGCGTTAAAGGTGCCCTGCTGGCGGATGCGCCCGCGCGGCCCATGCTCGTCATGGGCCAACAGATCGAGCAGTTCGGCCCTGCCGGCCAATGCGCCGCCGGGTAAGCCGCCGGCCACAATCTTAGCCAGACAAACCAGATCAGGAACAACGCCGGCCCGCGCGCAGGCCCCGCCGGGAGCGACGCGAAAACCGGTCACCACCTCGTCGGCGATGAGCAAGACGTCGTAGCGGTGGGTGATCTCACGCAGACCGAGCAGGAAATCAGCCGGCAATGGGATCGAACCGTACGACGCGCCGGTCGGTTCGAGGATGACTGCCGCCACATCATTGCGGGCAGCTAGCGTTGCCGCGACCTGATCGAGATCAGCGGGCAAAATGATCAAGCTCGCCAATGTTTCTGGCAGCACGCCGCGATTGGGATCGTCAGGATCGGCGCCGGGGGCCAGCGCGTCGTGCCAACCGTGAAAATGGCCGGCAAACCGGATCAGTGTCGTCTTGCCAGTGGCGGCGCGGGCAAGGCGCAGGGCCAGCGTGGTTGCTTCGCTGCCCGAAGCGGTAAATCGGATGCGCTCAGCTCCCGGAATGAGCTCAGCGATCAGATCGGCCCACTCCAGTTCGAGCCGGTGGCTCGCGCCAAGATGGGTTGACACCGGCGCTTGCCGTTCGATCGCCTCGACAATCGCTGGGTGGCCGTGGCCGAGCAACAGCGCGCCGTGGCCGCACCAATAATCGATCATCCGATTGTCATCCACATCCCACTTATATGGCCCGTTGGCGCGTTCCATAAAGAGAGGGAAGGGATCGGCGTAGCGGCCATCGTGAGTCGCACCGCCGGGAAAGCGTTGCAAGGCGCGTTCGGCCAAGACAGCCGAGCCGGCAAATCGTTGGCGGTAGAGTTGTTCGAGTGACATACGCATTACATCCCTACGCTGAGGCGATAGATCAGTGCAGCCGGCAAGCCGTAGCTGCGCATCTGTTCTTGGGTGCGTTGCACATCGTAGGCTACCCGCTTAAAGGTAAGGATTTGCTTGTCGGTGTCGAGGATAGCGTATGCGGCGCGTGGATCGTGATCGCGCGGCTGGCCGACGCTGCCGGGGTTGATGAAGTAGCGTGCATCGCTAGTGAGCGTGATGTGGCTATTTCCTTCCGGCATGATTCGCTCGCACCGATCTTCGCCGTTGGGGCAGCGAAAGGCAAACTGGACGTGCGAATGCCCAATGAAGCAGATCGGTTCGTGAAACCATTCAAGGTTAGCAATTGCCTGCGAGGGCATCAAGAGATATTCCCAGATCGGTTCACGCGGGCTGCCGTGAACAAGGTAGTAGCGATCATCAACCGTTTGCGCTGGCTGGAGCGGCAACATCCATTCACGGTTGGCCGGTTTGAGTTGGGCGCCGTTCCAGAGATTTGCTCGCCGGGCATCGGGGTTAAAGTCGTTGAGACTAATCTTGCCCAGACAGGCCAAATCGTGATTGCCGGTTAAGATGACCGAGGCATGCTGCTGCATCAGCTCGATACATTCATTTGGCGCCGGTCCGTAGCCGATCGTATCGCCAAGGCACCACAACCCATCAAACGAACCGGCATCGGCTAGCACTGTTTCAAGTGCAACGATGTTGGAATGAATATCAGAGAGGATCAGAATCCGCATATCTTTACGTTTTGACGATGCTCGCAGCCAGATCGTATAATTGGCAGCGACCCGGTTATCAGGAGCGTCGCCGTTATGGTTGAACCGTCAGGACACTGCCCGTACCTAGGGTTAAAGCAAAATCAAGCAATTCGCTTTGCGTCGCCGACGCCAGAGCATCGCTGCTATGCGGCCGGGCAGGCGCAAGAGATTCCTCAAATTGAACCTGACTATCAAGTTCGCTATTGCTTGTCGGCGTCCCATGTACGCTGCCCATTATACATGGGGATGCCATTACCTACAACGTCAACCCCGCTGGCGGCGACTGCGCCGGCTGGGGCAGCGCCGGCTGCGCTAGCGCCGGTCTCAGCTTCCCCGGCAAGCGGTCTGCGCGCATGGTTCGCCGATCTTGCGCCGCGCGATCGTGTGATCTACGGCGTGTTACTGGCGGTGTTACTGTTAGCCTTGTTCGGGTATGCGCTGGGCGGTATTGCCTTTGTTGGCGCAATGCTCAATCCAACCGCAGCTCCGACAGCAACCGGCCCCACGGTCGCGCCGCCGCCGACGGCAACTGTGACGATGCCTTCACTGACTGTTACCGAATCCCCCTCTCCTACGGTAACGTTGTCGCCCACGGTGCTTGCTTCACCAACCGCGACGTTGATCCCGTCGCCAACCGCGACGCCTTACGAGTTGATCCCAGTGACGAACACGCCGACGATTCCGATTATTATCCCACCGCCGCCGGTGTTCTTCACGGCTACGCCGACCCTATCGCCGGAATTACCACCAATCGAGCTGCCGGCTGTCACGCCAGATATACCACCGGTGGAGACGCCAACGATGCTGCCGACGGAAGCGCCGACGGAAGCGCCGACGGAAGCGCCGACGGAAGCGCCGACGGAAGCGCCGACGGAAGCGCCGACGGAAGTGCCTACAGCGGCGCCCACCGAAGCGCCGGTGGAAGTGCCTACGGCGGCGCCCACCGAAGCGCCGCTGCCTACGGCGATCCCGTAAGTGATGTGGAGTGCGGCAGTTCAACTGTCGCACTCCATAACGCTGCCTCCTTTACTTTGGCAGTGCCGCGCCCGGCAAAAAATCCGGCGGATTCAACTGCCGAACTCCATGACGCTGCATCCTTCACCCCGCCGGCGCAGTGGCTTGGGGCGCTGGTGCGGTTCCCAATTGCTTCACCAACTGGTCGCCAAGGTACAACATTTGCTGCACAAAGGGATGTTTTGGCTGCTCAAGGATCAGAGGCATTCCTCGATTGACGGATGTCACCACCGGTTGGCCGCCGCTGACAACGTGGAAGTTGATCTTGCGCCGCAAGACGCGCTCAATCTCGCTGACACCGATCCCAACGCCAGAGTTGGCCCGGTTCAAGACAATGCTAATCGCGTTGGGGTTGATGCCTAACTGGTTCGCTAAGCCAAGGAACAGGCTGGTATTCTTGAGCGGGCCAATTTCGGGCGTAATCACCAGCAAGACGTGATCGGCTCGATCAAACACCGACAGCGTGCGATCGTCATAGCTGGTCTGGCAATCAACCACGACATAATCGGCGCTGACGGCGAGCAAATCGAGAATGCGCGTGATATGGTCAGGGCTGACCAATTCCGCCTCTTCGGGGCGGGGTGGCGCCAGCAGGGCTTGCAAGCCGGAAGGATGGGCCAGCAGCACCTGATTGACCATTTCACGCTCGATCTCATCGCCGCTGCGCACAATGTCAACGATGCTGCGGGTTGGCGCAATATTGAGGTGAACAGCGATGTCGCCGAAGGTGAGATCGGCATCGACGATGATGACGCGCTGACGGGTGCGTAAGCGAATGGCAAGCGCCAACGATACCGCAATGGTGGTTTTGCCGACGCCGCCTTTCGCGCCGAACACGGCGATAATTTTACCCCGCCGCAATGGTGTGCTTGGCGCCTCGCTCGTAGTGCGGGCGAGCAAATTTTTCACCCGGTAAACCAGCTCTGGCGGTTCAAACGGCTTGGCGAGATAATCGTTCGCTCCCGCTTCAAAGCCGGCGATCTTGGCGCTAATATCGCCTTGCGCCGTCAACATGAGTATCGGCAGCGTTTTGGTCAACGGATGCTGGCGCACCCGCTTGCAAAGGGTGTAGCCATCGATGCCGGGTAGCAGCACATCACAGATGAGGGCATCAGGCGGCGCTTTGTAAATCTGCTGCAAGGCCTCTTCACCGCTAGCTGCCCGCCGCACCTCGTAGCCGGCATTGCGCAACATCACCTCAAGCATCTCGGCGACAACATCGTCGTCATCAACAATGAGCAGGGTGGGCGGTTTCATAGCGTGTTCCTCTCGGATGCAGACAGACGGTCGAGCAGGGCTGGCAAAGCCCCCGCTGCGAGCGGGAGCAAAAGATAGTCATCAGCGCCGAAGGCGATAGTGGCAGCAGCGCGAGGTTCGGCAGCCGCCGGCGCAATCGTCACGACGCGCGCCGCAGTAAAATAATCGCGCAGCGACATCAAGTGCGGGGTTCGTACCCCCTCGATCTGCGTCATATCGACCAGAATCAGGTTGGGTGGAATGGTTGATGTATATGTAAGCGCATGTTCAACCGTGTCGATCACATCGTACATAATGTTGTGTTCGGTCAGTGCTTGGCGCAGCAACCGGCGCTGAATGCCATTGGTGCTGATGATCAGCGCACGCCAATTGATCTGCGGCCCGGCAGTCACGGGGACGGTTGCGGCCATTGTAATTGCCGAAGGGGTTTCACTGCTGGTCGTGTCAACCACCACCCGGTTGCGTCCAGCCCGTTTGGCTTGGTAAAGGGCTGCATCGGCGGCCTGCATGGCCCCGATCTGGCTGCGATGCTGCGGATAGCCGGCAATGCCGGCGCTAAAGGTGACATTGAACATACCTGCCGGCCCGTAGTGGCGCAGAGCGGAAAAACTTTCGCGAATGCTGTCAATCAGCGTGCGCGCCTCAATCACCGAGGTATTAGGCAGGGCGATCAGAAATTCTTCGCCGCCGTGCCGCCCGATCAGATCGCTCTTCCGTAACCGTTGGTGCAAGAGCCGGGCAAAGCTGCGCAAGACCTGATCGCCGATGACATGGCCATAGCTGTCGTTCACGCGCTTGAAATGATCGATATCGATAATCGCAATCGCCAGCGGTTGTTGCAACCGTTCGGCGCGGGCAAACTCGCGCGCCAATTCTTCCTCGACAGCCTGATGGTTGAGCAGGCCGGTCAGACTGTCGCGTAAGAGAAAACGCTGGATGGAGCGTGCCCTTCCGGCGCGAGCCGAAATGGCAGCAACCAGATCCTCTGGCGTAATGGGCTTCGCGAGAAAATCATCCGCCCCTAGTGAAAGGGCTGATTGCTGTTGGCTGCGGTTGGTTTCGGCTGACAGAAAAACGATCGGCATGCCAACGTAGCGGTCTTGCTGGCGAATGACGCTAGCTAACTCTTTGCCGCTGCAAATCGGCATGTACATGTCGAGAATGATCAAGTCGGGCTGGAAGGCCTGCAACTGGTTGAGCGTCTCGCGTGGGTCGGTGATGGCGCGCGCGTACATTCCGGCAGCTTCTAGACTCTGCGCGCAACGCTGGCCAAAATCGGGGTCATCATCAACAATCAACACCCGCAGCGGCGTGTTCTCTTCCACGCCGGTCAGGCGATCAAGCGCTTCGATCAACCGTCCGGCATCGACCGGCTTGGCAAAGTAGGCATGCCCGCCGCTGCGCACTGCCGCCAATCGGGCGGTAAAGTCATCGCGTTGGGAGATGTAAATAACCGGCACCGGCGCCGTGCGCTCGCGCTGAATGGCGGCAATTGCCTCGGTGCCGGCGAGATCGCCGCTGGGAAAGACGACATCCATCATAATCGCCGCCGGGTTGAGCGCGCGCACCAGCGTGGGTAAGCCTTCGAGATCATTAACGAGATGGACATCGTAGTTGAAGAGCCGGAGTTGTTCGCTTAAATTGATGGCAAAATCCTGATCGTCTTCGACCAAGATAATCGTATGTGGACGACCGTTCGGTTCACGTGACGATGAGACGTAGGGCTGGAGTGCTGGCGGTTGGGGTGAGGTCGCCGGTGGCGGCGATGGCTCAGATGGTTGAACGGCGGGTGTTGGCATCGCTGACGCTAGCGGTGGTTCAGATGCCGATTCCGGCAAGACAGTCGTAACTTTCCCTTCCTTCACCATCCGCTGCAGCAGCATCATCTGCTGGGCCAAAG
>JAUQOZ010000365.1 GCA_030550625.1 Chloroflexota bacterium
ACCGAAATTAGCATCCTGCTCGGCCCCGAAAAGGATATTCCGGCGCCCGATGTCGGCACCAATGCCCAAACCATGGCATGGATTATGGACACGATCTCGATGCACCGCGGCTATACGGTGCCGGCGGTGATCACCGGCAAACCGGTGAACGTCGGTGGATCGCTGGGCCGCGTCGAGGCGACCGGACGCGGGGTGATGCTGATGGTGCGCGAGATGGCGCGCAAGCTCAATTGGCCGCTGGCGGGGTTGCGCGTCGTGGTGCAAGGGTTCGGTAATGTCGGCAGCACAGCGGCGTATCTGCTCCATCAGCTCGGTTGTACAATCATCGGCGTGGCTGATGCGTCAGGCGGCTACTACTGCGCGCATGGGCTTGATATTCCGGCCATGCGCGCCTACACCGATCGCCATCCATTCCATCTGCTCGAAGGCTATAACGCGCCCGGCGTTGAACGGATCAGCGGCAGCGAGTTGTTGGAACTCGAATGCGATGTCTTAATTCCGGCAGCGTTGGAAAATCAGCTCACCGGCGCTAATGCCGAACGCATCCGCGCCAAGCTGATTGTCGAAGGCGCGAATGGGCCAACCACGCCGGAAGCGGATGCGATTCTGGGTGAGCGCGGCATTATCATCGTGCCTGATATTCTGGCTAACGCCGGCGGCGTGATCGTCTCGTACTTCGAGTGGGTGCAGGGACTGCAAGAGTTTTTCTGGGACGAACAAGACATCAACGAGAAGCTGGAACGAATTATCGTCGGCGCCTTCCAGCAGGTGACAACCATGGCCGAGCAGCGCCGGGTCCCGCTGCGCCTTGCGGCCTATTTGCTGGCCGTGCAGCGGGTGGCTGATGCAAATACGACCCGTGGGGTGTATCCGTGATGAATGCCAAGCCGCTGCGATGCTAAGCGAAGACCGGCACTAGCGCATACAGTCGTTGCCAACGACGCTGAGCATCGTAGCGGTTTGAGCCGATAGCGCAGGAGACCGTATGCAAATTGTGCTCGTTGAGGATAATCCGCTGATGCAACAATTGTTTGCGATCTTCCTGCGCGGGCAGGGCTTTGAGGTAACGGTTGCCGCCACCGGTGCGGCTGCATTGGCCGCGCCGGTCTCATCACCAGCCCTTTTTCTCATCGATCTGCGCTTGCCCGATTGTGATGGGTTTGATCTCTTGCGCCAATTGCGCACCCGCCCTGAGCTGCGCCACTGTCCGGCCATCGCGCTCAGCGGCCTTGGCGAAAGCGACCGGCGCACGGCGCTCGCTGCCGGTTTCGATCGCTTTCTCACCAAACCGACCGATCTCGATGAATTGATCCTGACGATTACCGAGTTGTTGGGCGGCACGCCGGATCGTTAGGCTGCGCCGCAGCAGGAGTGACGATGAAGCGGTTAGTGTTGTGGGATGTTGATGGCACCTTGCTTTCGACCGACGGGATCGCCGCTAACGCGATGCGCACCGCGCTGCGGCAGTTGGTTGGGCCAGAGGTTCGGATCGAGCGCACCTCGTATGCCGGCAAGACCGATTGGCAAATTGTGCGCGATAGTCTGCCTTCGTTAGACGAAGCGGCCATTCAAGCCCGGTTGCGCGAGTTTATTGACCTGTACGTCGCCGAACTCACCGCGCAACGTGAGGCGCTGATCGCGCGTTCGACCGTCTTTGCCGGCGTGATGGCCGCATTAAGCGCGCTGACCGACTATGCGTACCAAGCCCCGCTCACCGGTAATGTCGCCGCCGCGGCCCGGATCAAGCTCGAATGCACCGGCCTGTTGCCGTGGCTCGATATCGAAGCTGGCGCGTATGGCGATGACCACTTCGACCGGCTGGCCTTACCGCCCATTGCAGCCCGCCGCGCCGAATCCCGCTACCGGCGCGTCTTTACCCCCACTGAAGTGGTGATTATCGGCGATACGCCGCGCGACATCGCCTGCGGCAAGGCTTTCGGTGCGCGCACAGTCGCGGTGGCCACCGGCCCCTTCTCGTTGGCCGAATTGGCCGATCACCGTCCTGATGCGCTCTTGCCCGACTTGAGCAATACTGACGCCGTGCTGGCGGCAGTGTTAGGCTAAGTGCATAGAGTTTGCGGCCAAAAACGAAGGGAGGGCGTTAAATAGCAAACCTGCCCTCCCTTTCGTTGCGGACCGGCAATCATACCTTACAATGCGCGCGGCCCGCCATGGAGTTCCTCAACCAAATGCGCGCGCGCCTCGACTGTGGCCATCTGCGCCGAAGCGTAAATTGAAGCGGCGCGCATAATCTCCTTCGCCTGCTCTGCTGGCATAGCACGCACTTGCTCGAGCGTCAGACCTTGGCTGCGCAGATACTCCA
Source organism: Chloroflexota bacterium (assembly GCA_030550625.1). Lineage (GTDB taxonomy): Bacteria > Chloroflexota > Chloroflexia > Chloroflexales > Chloroflexaceae > Chloroflexus. Next base: position 2,324 of record JAUQOZ010000365.1, read on the forward strand.
GAATGTAAGCTTGCTCGAGATGTTCGTAGCTTTCACGAGCACCGGTGTCGGTCAGTTCAGGATTTGTGGGGGGCGTCGTTGCCATAGCGCACCTCCTCGGTGTGAGTTGATGTCTTTACTATAACATGCCGGTGCGCTGCGTTTAGAAAAAAGTTCACAACTATCTGTAAAGTAAGGGCGGGTTGGTAACGGCGGGTTTGCAACCCGCCGCTACTGGCAACCTACTCGTCACGCCGTGGCGGTTGCGGTCGCCTTGGCGCGGGCATGCTCCTGCTCGGCAAGGTACCACGTCGCTTCCATTGCAGCGCGGCAGCCATCGCCGGCAGCAGTGATTGCTTGGCGGTAGATATGATCGGCGACATCACCGGCGGCAAAGATGCCGGGGATATTGGTGCGGGTGCGCCCGTCGGTCACAATATACCCGCCTTCATCGAGATCAAGGATACCGCGGAACAGCTCGGTGTTCGGCACGTGGCCAATATACGGGAAGACGCCATCAACCGGCAGCTCGCTGATCTCGCCGGTTTGCAGGTTGCGCAGCGTCACCGACTCAACCTTGTCTTTGCCGTTGATCGCCACGACCACCGAATTCCAGATGAAGCGCACCTTGGGGTTGCTAAAGGCGCGCTCTTGCAAGACCGGATCGGCGCGCAAGCTGTCGCGGCGATGCACGATGAATAGCTCATCAACGTAGCGAGTGAGGAACAGACCCTCATCGAGCGCGCTGTTGCCGCCGCCAACGACCACCACCTTCTTGCCGCGGAAGAAGAAGCCGTCACAGGTGGCGCAATAGCTGACGCCACGGTTAGCCAGCTCTTCCTCGCCGGGCACACCCAGCTTGCGCGGCGACGCACCGGTGCTGACGATGATCGTATCAGCCGTGATGGTCTGGCCGCTGTCGGTATGAATCACGAAGGGGCGTTGATCAACCTCAACCTTCGTCACCATCGTTTCCAGATATTGAGCGCCGAAACGGGCAGCTTGCTTCTCCATCGCCTCGGCCAGCTCAAAGCCGCCAATGCCTTCGGGAAAGCCGGGGTAGTTCTCGACTTCGCTCGTGGTCGCAATCAGACCACCGGGTTGCATCCCGCGGATCACCAGCGGCTCAAGGTTGGCGCGCGCCGCGTAGAGGGCAGCCGTCAGACCGGCTGGACCCGAACCGATGATAACAACTTTGTGGTGCATAATGAATAATCTCCTCGCCTTTGCGTAATCACACACAGATCAAACTAGCGGCGCGGCAAGCAGCGCGTCGCTCACAACAGGGAGTATACCATGCTGTGGTATCGCTTGTCTGTAATCTAGATTACCCCCCGGGGGTATGGGGGTTCAAGGATAGAAAGAACCCATGAGGATAAATGTCGTTGATGGCTTTGCGATGTGCCGGTGGGTCCTCACCCCCGACCCCTTCCCCGCTGGCGCGGGAGAGGGGAGGGTAGCACTGGACGTTGAGGCATCGCACAGCGATTAACGAGTATGCTCGTATTGCTATCTGCCCCTCAAAGGTTTCAAGGGTGGACAGCACCCATAAGCGTACATGTCGTTGATGGCTTTGCGATGTGCCGGTTCGCCCTCACCCCCGGCCCCTCTCCCGCTGGCGCGGGAGAGGGGAGGGTAGCACTGGACGTTGAGGCATCGCACAGCGATCAACGATTATACTCGATCAGATGTTCTGTCCACCCCTCAACCCGCACGCACAGGAGACACCCTCTTAGGCATGCGCTCCGCTGAAGGGGGAGAGTGCTTCGGTCGGGCGGCCCCGCGCTGCGCTGGGGCCGCCGCTCCCTCGCAATGACAAAGGAGGCAAGGGGAATATAGCCCTACCCCAGCCCTCCCCCGCCGGCGCGCGTTCAAGGGCGGACAGACCATCTGATCCGGCGCTCGGCCCTGAAGGGCCGGGCTAAGGGCACGAAGCCCGCTGAGCGGGATGATGGCCCTCACCCCCGGCCCCTCTCCCGCTGGCGCGGGAGAGGGGAGGGTAGCACTGGACGTTGAGGCATTGCGGAGCGATCATATATTCTTTCAACCCTTCAAAAATATGAGGGGTAGCATAGGACAAGGAAACCCACAGATTTCACGGATTCGCACGGTTGCCCGATCCGGGTTCACCCGTCGCATCCGTGCCAATCCGTGTCCTAAGCACCGTCACCCTTCCGCGGCGCCCAATGCACCTGCACGCCGGGCACCGCCGGCGGCGGCGCGGCGCCGCAATAGATCCAGACCACCCGGAAGCCCAATTCCCGCAAGCGCAAGAGCGTCGCCCGGATCGGCTCGGCGGCCACGGCGCCGATCAACACAATCGTCGCGCCGGGATGGAGTTCGGGGGTTATGAGGCGGAGCAAACGCGCGCCGGGCAACACCGAGTAGGCCGTCAGCCGGGCCAGCGTTTCCATGATTTGGCTCAGTTGGTTGGGACTGCGACCGGGTGGCAGCCGGACGAGATGTTCATCGGCGGCAGGCGCGCCGTTGGCATAAAGACCAACCGCGTGACCGGCGGCAAGGCTGCTGCGGGCCAGTGTTGCCGTCACGCTGATCAGATGCTCCACCAGTTCGGGATCGATGCCTTGAAAATAGAACTCGAAGGTGTCGAGATCAAGCACAAGGGCCAGCGTATGCGATGTGGTCGGCTCGTAGACGCGGGTCTGCAACGTGCCGGTGCGCGCCGTCGCCGCCCAATGCACATCTTTGAGTGGATCAGAGGGCGCGTAGTCGCGCACACCCACCACGCGCAGCGGGTCGCGCAACAACGCCGGCGCGCGCATCAGTCCTAGCGGGTCGCGGGCCGGTAGACCAAGTTCGGCCAGCGCCAGCAGGCGCGGGTAGACGAGGAGAGTCGCATCGGCTGGGAAGGTCGCGTCGCTGCGATACAGCCCAAACGGATCGCCGCTCTGGGCTTGGGCCGGCCCCAAGTGAAACGAGCCGCGCCGTTCGCACCGCAGCCGGTAACGCCAGATCACCCGTTCGTACCAGCGCAAGCCGGTGCTGCGACGGAGCAGGCTGGTCTGGCGGCTGCCGCTGAAGATGACCGGCGCATCAAGCGCGCGCAAGCCGTTGGGAATCGCGTCGAAGATTTGGATCTGCGCTAGCGGTAACGGTTTACGGTTCGTGATCGTAATTGTCAGCGTCACCTCATCGCCCGGAAAGGCGCGGGTCTGGCTCAGCTCACGGCGGTAGTCGACCCGGCGCAAGGCCCACCGCTGCCACAGGCGGGCCGCGCCCAGACTAGTTAACAAGGTGACGGCCAGCAGCGCCAAAGCTGCTTGGCGCGCGAGCAAGGCAAGGATCAGAATGGCGAAGAGGGCAGGGATCATGGTGCAACGACGTTATTGCGCGGCTGCGCAGCAAGAGAACAGGACACGGATAAACACAGGGGCGACGGATTAGCACAGATTAGGCCAAAGGATGCAGACCAGTGTCCTATCTGCACTTCCAAACCTTGCGCATCCGTTTTATCCGTGTGTATCCGTGTCCCATTCCAAGACTCATCCATCACTCTCCCGGCAGACGGCGCCGGCTCAGGGGCAAGGTAAAGAAGAAGCGCGAACCGCGCCCGACTTGGCTTTCCACCCAGATCCGGCCACCGTGGGCCTCAACAATGGCGCGGGTAATAAAAAGACCCAACCCACTGCCCGGCTGATCGCGGCGCAAGCGGGTATCAACGCGGTAAAACCGCTCGAAGATCAACTCTTGCTCTTCGGGCGGAATCCCGATCCCCTGATCAGAGACATAGACTATTGCCATCTCACCCTCAGCGCGAGCGCCGATCCGGATCGTACCGCCGTTGGGGCTATACTTGACTGCATTCTCGATCAAATTGGTGAACACTTGCCGCAGCCGCTCGTAATCGGCATACACCGGCGGCAGATCATCAGACACCCGGATCTCAAACTCAATCCGTTCGCCAACCTGCGCGGCAAAGCGGCGCACTACCTCTTCGACCAGCAGGCGCAACGACACATCACTCCGTTCGAGGCGCAACCCGCCGGCGGCAATCCGCGACACATCGAGCAAGTCTTGAATTTGGCGGGCGAGCCGGTCGGCTTCTTCGCCAATCACTTGCAACGCCTCGCGGTACTGTTCAATCGTAAACTGGCCGTCAGGGCGCAGCATCGTTTCCGCAAAGCCCTTGATAATACTCACCGGCGTGCGCAACTCGTGCGAAATCACCGAAATAAAGGTATTCTGGCGCTCTTCCTCAACCTTCTGGGCCGTAATATCGCGCACATTCGCGATCGCGCTGAGCAAATAGCCATGGGCGCCGCGCTGCGGCGCGTAGCGGTTTTGAATAAACAGTTCGCGCCCATCGCGCGTGGTGATCCGGCCCTCGACCACGGGATTCGTCAGTTCGGGATAGCGTTGCAACGGGCACTCATTGAGACAAATATTCACTCCTTGCGCATTGCGAATCCCGAGCACCTCGGCGCAGGGGCGACCAATCGCCTCTTCACGCGACCAGCCGGTCAATTGTTCCATCGTATGGTTAAAGGTGGTGATCCGCCAGCGGCCATCGATAATCATCACCCCATCGGCAGACTGCTCGATCAGCGCATTGAGATGCTGCTTTTCGCGCAACACACTCTGGAAGAGGCGAGCATTGCCGACCGCAATTGCCGCCTGATCGGCGAAATCCTGCAATATCTGGCGATCATCAGCCGAAAACGCAACATTGAGCGCGGCGCGAAAGACATAAATCACGCCTAGCGGCGTCTCGCGCACGGTGAGCGGCAGCGCAATCATTTGGCGGAGGGGGATGCCGGTATCGAGCGAGATTTCGCGTAACGCTTGCGGGCCGAAGCGGCTAAGGTCAGCAATGGGGATGCGCAGCAACGGGGTAAAGGCTGGCCAATTCTCGCGCGGCAGGTGCGCAGAGGCCCGGATACGCAACATCCCATCTTCTTCGTCGAACAGAGCAATAAAACCGAGCGTGCCGGCCAGCAGCTCGACGGCGTAGGTGATGACCAGATTGAGCACGCTGCCCAAATCGAGCTGGGCCGTTAGGGCGCGGCTAATCTGCAACAGGTATTCGCGTTGGCGCAGGCGGAGATCAGTCATCGCTGGGTATTGTACCACAGCCGGCATGAGTTTATGAGCGGACAGAACATCTGTTACGGACCCCGGCCCTGAAGGGCCGGGCTAGGGGTACGCAGCCCGCTGCGCGGGCTGCTGGCCCTCACCCCCAGCCCCTCTCTCGCGTTAGCGGGAGAGGGGAGCGCAGCACCCAGCTTTCAGGCATCGTACAGCGATCAACGGTTGTAATCGAGCACATGTTCTGTCCGCTCCTCAACCAGAGCAATCATCGCCCAGTGTAAACTTTTACACTCATCAGCATGC
>JAUQOZ010000282.1 GCA_030550625.1 Chloroflexota bacterium
GTGGAGCGCCCGGCTGGTGAGTGCGGTGGCTGGCGCGTTGACGCCGCTGGCGCTCTATTGGTTTGCTGCACCGGTGATTGGCCGGCGGGCAGCGGTGTTGGGTGCAGCCTTACTGGCGTGGGCCTCGTGGTCATTGAGCATGAGCCGCTGGGCCTTCCCCGCCACGCTCGATCATCTGCTGGTGCTGGCGGCGGCTGGGTTGCTGTGGCGCGGCCTCGATCCGGTGCGGCGCGGCTGGTGGTGGTATGTAGCCGGCGCCGCAGCATTAGGAGGGTTGGCCGTCTATACCTATCATACCGGGCGGTTAGCGCCGTTGGCCTTGTTGGTGGTGGCGCTGGTGCGCTTGGGGCGCGATCCGGATCGTTGGTGCGCTGCTTGGCCGCGAGTGTTGCTAGCTGCGCTCGTTGGGGCGATCGTTATCGCCCCACTTGTGTGGTACGTGCTGACCGATAGCGCCGGTTTTAACCGGCGGGTCGGCTTTGTCTCCATCTTTCAAGCTGATAATCTCTATCGCCACCGTCCGCTTGATTTTCTCGCTGAGCATATTGTGCGCTACGGCTTGATGTGGCACGTGCAGGGTGAAGCCAATGGTCGCCACCATTTGCCGCTAGCGCCGATGGTTGATCCAGTGGTTGGCCTGCTCTTGCTGATCGGCGTAGGCTTGGCATGGCGCGCGCGGCACACGGCGGCAGTGGTATTGCTGGCGCTGTGGCTGCTTTACCACCTGCCGGGCTTGTTGAGCTTTAACGCGCCCCATGCTATGCGATCGCTTGGCACGCTTGCGCCGGCCTGCGCGCTGGCTGGGTGGGGGCTGAGCCGGGTGGCATCCGGTGCGCAGTGGCGGCGCTGGTTGATCCCTGCCGCGCTTGCCGGCAGTTTGGCCGTGAACCTGTGGGTCTATTTCGGTCTGATGGGGCATGATCCGCGAGTGTATGGCGAGTTTGATCGGGTTGAGACGGTGATGGCCCAGCTTGTGCGGCGGGCTGCTGCACCTCATGATGCCGCTCAGACCGTGCCTGTCTATCTGCCGCGCGAGTGGGCGCTCAGCGATACCGTGCAGTTTCTGACAGCACACGTACCGCCAGAACAACGGCCACGAATCTGGCGCGGCACGCTTGATCCTGACAGCGATGCGCTGGTCATCCTTCCTGCTTTTGCCAATCCTGAAGAAGTTGCTGCGGTCTTGCGCGCGCTTGGCCCAACCACCGTCGAGATTGTGCCAACCCCTACCATTCCTGCCGGCAGCGAACCGCTGGTGCGGGTCTTTGCCCGTGGCGCAGCGGCGCTTGAAGTGATGAGGTCGCCATGAAAGCCGTACTTGATCTGACCGTCGCACAGGCGGCTGTTGCGCGGTTTGGGCAGAACGGCTTGCTGTCGCCGTTTACCGATGCAGTGGCAGCGGCTACCCATCTTGCCGGTGTGCAGGCGCAGATCTTGCCCGCCGCCGGGTTGGCGCTCTGGAATCGCGTGCCAGATTTTACTGCGGCTCAACTGGATCATCTGCTCTACCACGAACGATCGCTGGTGCGGTTGTGGGGCCAGCGGGGGACGTTGCATCTCTATGCGGCGACTGATTGGCCGCTGATCTATGCGGCACAGGCGGGCCGTGCCACGTATTGGGAGCAAGAGGCGCTGCGCGATGGCTGGGATCCAGCAGCGTATGAGGCGTTTATCGAACGCGCTGCGCGCTGGTTGGCCGAGCACGAGACGATGGGGCGCAGCGATTTGCGCCGTCTCGCCCCTGAGATTGATGATCGCCATTTGTCGGGTTGGGGCGGGATCTTTGCCATTCTGACCCGGCGCGGTTTGGCTTGCCACGCTGCCCCTAATGGTGGCGAAGCCCGCATGGCCCACCGGCTGCGCTGGCGGCCTGATTTGGTGTGGGATCCGCCATCGTCTGAGGCGGCGAATGCCGAGCTGATACGCCGTTATCTGGCTGTATTCGGCCCGGCGACGCTGGCTGATATGACTGCTTGGCGCGGGCGCACGCAGGTTGAAATGAAGCGTTGGTTGGCGTTGTTGGGTGATGAGGTGGTGAAGGTGGCGGTGGCCGGTAAGCCGGCGTGGTGGTTGCAGAGCCAATTAGCGCGTTTGAATTCATTGCCGGAACTCGGTGATCTGCCACCCCGCTTATTGGGCCGGTTCGATCCGCTTTTGCTCGGTACCCGCGACCGGAGTTGGTTGGTTGATGCGGTTGGTTATAAGCAGGTCTGGCGCCCTGCTGGCCATATCGAGGCGACGATCGTGGTTGCGGGGCGGATTGCCGGAACGTGGCGGTACGATTGGCGTGGATCGGCGCTGGTCGTGACCTTGCGCCCATTTGCGCCGTTACCGGCGGCAACGCGCACACAGCTTGAGACGTTAGCCGCTGGTGTTGCTGCTCACTTTGCGGCCCCGTTGGGAGCATGCCGATGGGAGGAATGAATATGTGGCGGCTGTTGCCGCCCGCGCAGGGTGATCCGGCCAGCGAGTTGGCTGCCGGCGCGGCGATGCTGGCTGGTTTGGCGACGACGTCCCACCCGGCGATCCGCTGGTATGCCGCCGCGTCCCAGCCGGCGTTGGTGATCGGTTCGGGCCAAAAGTTGAGCGAGGTTGATCAGGCGGCCTTGGCGAACGCTGGCGTCACGCTGCACCGGCGGGCGAGCGGCGGCACGGCGGTGCTCTTTGTGCCCGGCTTCTTCATGCAAGACATTGCGTTGCCGGTGAATCATCCGCTGGCTCACCCCGACGTGAGCGAGTCGTACCGCTGGTTGGGCGAAGTATGGCAAGCGACCTTGGCCCAGTTTGGCGTAGCGACAACCTTGATCGAAATCGCTGCCGCTCGTGCTGACCGGGCAACACTCGATCCGCTGGTGGCGCGCGCGTGTTTTGGCGGCCAATCGCCGTATGAAGTGCTGGCCGGCGGGCGCAAACTGGTGGGGTTTGCCCAGATCCGCCGGCGCGAAGGAATGTTGTTTCAAGTCGGTCTCTACACCCATTGGCCGGGGGCGCAATTGGCGGCGCTGTTGGCTATCCCTGAAACTGAACGCCGCCTCTTGGCGGAACGGCTGGCAGAACGGGTGACCGATCTTGCCACCGTCTGCGCCAACCCGCCTGATCTCGCCTCCTTGGCAACCGCATTTGCCGCCGCGCTCTATCAGCGGTACGATGTAACCATCACGCCGTCTGATTGGACGGCAGCGGAATTGGCGGCGATGGCGGCGGCGCAGGCCCGGTTTGCGCCGTTGGGTAGGGTGGGGGAATCATGAGGATTTACCGCAGGGGTCGCAGAGTACGCAGAGGGTTATTCTAATCCTTTGCGTCCCTTGGCGCTCTTTGCGTTTAATAACTTTGCGCCTTTGCGTTTAACGACGCTGCGCCTTTGCGCGCTTTGCGCCTTGGCATATCAGACTTATGCGCTGCTTGAATCTCGTCGTATCTATCCTCGCCATTATCGCACTGACCGCCTGCGGCCAGCGCGATCCGGTCATCTCGGCGTGGGCGCCGGTGGGGCCGCAGCCGACCATCTTGCCCAGCGTCACCCCTGACCGGCCATTGCCGGCTAGCACGCCGTTAGTGGCGGTAATGGAACCGGTGCGCCCGACTCCCACGCCAAGTTTAGTTGATATTGCCACCCAAATCGACCTCTACTTGCGTGATCTGACCGACAAAGGCCAATTCCGCGGGTCGGTGCTGGCAGCTACGCAGGGGCGCATCTTGGTAGCGCGCGGCTATGGTCAGGCCAACGTCGAGCGCGATTTGCCCAATACGGCCCAGACTCGCTTTCGCATCGCTTCGATCACCAAGCCATTCACGGCGCTGGCGATTATGCAATTGCAAGCGGCAGGCAAACTCAACGTCAACGAATCGGTCTGCCGCTACCTGCCCGACTGCCCGCCAGCATGGCAACCGATCACGCTCCACCATCTGCTCACCCACACTGCCGGCATCCCGAACTACACCGACTTCCGCGACTTCGAGCAACTCGAACGTTCGCCGGTCACACCCACCCAGCTTGCGGCCCGTTTCCGCAATCTGCCGCTCGACTTCGCGCCGGGCAGCGCCTTTCGCTACGGCAATTCCAACTATGTGGTGTTGGGGTTGGTGATCGAAGCGGTCAGCGGCCAATCCTACGCCGATTACATCCGTGACAATATCTTCACACCGGCAGGCATGGCCAATAGCGGCTACGACAGCGGCGACGCCTCGGCCCTCAACGGCACGGTTGGCTACATCGGGCCGGGGGCGGAACGGGCCATCCCGATTGATACCAGCAATCTCTACAGCGCCGGCGGCCTCTACTCAACGGTTGAAGACCTCTACCGGTTTGTCACTGCACTCAACGGCGGGCAACTGTTGCCCGCCGCCGAGCTCTCCCTGATGTACACCCCCATCCGCAACAACTTCGGCTACGGCTGGAAGATCGAAGATCGCAACGGGCGCAAGGTGATCTACCACCCCGGCTTTATATCGGGGGCCGTCACCCACCTCGCCTACTACCCCGACACCCAGAGCGTGGTGATCGTCTTGAGCAATATGGAACGCACCAACGCCGACGCGATTGCCGCCACCATCGGCGCGATGCTGCCGTGAGCGTGGTTACACCACCCATGCCGGAATGACCCAGACTGTTTCGGTGAGGGGCAAGCATTGCTCGGCAAGGCAAATAATCCCTCCCGTTCCCACCGGCATACCCAAGCTGTTTAACACACTGAAATGCTGGGTATCACGCGCATGAGGAGCAGCCGTTTTCTTAATCTCGATTGGATAGATCGTCCCATCTTGCACGATCATCAGATCAATTTCACGCTGGTCTTTATCGCGATAGTAATACAACGGCGCTCGCCGGGCGGAATGCCAATAGCTCTTCAATATCTCGGCAACGATCCACGTTTCAAAGATAGCGCCGGCCATCGCGCCGGCTTCAAGCGTTTCTGGACTGGCCCATTCGGTGAGATAGGCGGCAAGGCCGGTGTCGAGCATATAGAGTTTGGGAGTTTTCACCAACCGTTTGGTCACGTGGTGATGATACGGTTCGAGCAGATAGACAATCCCCGCCGCTTGCAGGATCGAGAGCCATTGTTTGGCGGTGTTAGGGGCAATATCAGCATCGCGCGCCAAGGCGGTCAGATTCAGCAATTGGGCGGTGCGCGCAGCCACCGCGCGCACAAATCGCAAAAAGGCCAACTCATCCCCAATGCGCGCCAGATCGCGCACGTCGCGTTGGAGATAGGTTTGGACGTATGAGCCATAAAAGAGATCGCGCTCGACCGCATCATGCAGCGCGATCGCCGGGAATGAGCCCCGCCAGATCAGACGATACAGTTCTTTGAGGGTCAACGGTGACGAGAGATGCGCACGCCGCAATAGCTCGGTAGGCGTCGGCACAAAGGGCGTTGACTCCAAGCCGCGCCCTTGCCGTTCCCAACGCGAAAGGCCAAGCAAATACAGCACCGCTGCGCGTCCCGCCAGCGACTCGGATACGCCTTGCATAAGGTGAAACTGTTGTGAGCCGGTTAACCAAAACAGTCCGTTTTCACCGGCGCGATCGACAGCGAGTTTGATCAAAGGGAGCAAACCGGGGGCATATTGGATTTCATCGATCAACACCGGCGGCGGAAAACGTTGCAGAAACAGCGCCGGATCACTCCGCGCTAACTGCAAGACAAGGGGATCATCAAGCGTCACATACCCACGATCAGGTTGGCTTGCGTGGCGTAGCAGCGTCGTCTTGCCCACCTGTCGCGCGCCGGTCAGCAACACCACGGGAAAGTGTTGGCTGGCTGCCGCTAGATGCGCTTCGAGCGTGCGGGGAATGTGGATATGAAATCTCCGGCTAGCATGCATTGCTACTGCATAATAGCCGGAGAGGAGTATGTTCGTCAAGCGAACGGGGTATCATGAAGCTGAGCTAAAGCCATCCCCCGCGCGAGCGGGAGCTGTGCCTACAGAGGTTGCTCCCGCTGAAGTAGGAGATTGCTTCGGGGGCTACGCGCTCTCGCAAGGACAAGCAAACATCCCCTGAGTCTCCCCCCCTCACAACTGCCCGGTCTCACCCCAGTGCGCCAATTGCTCCCGGTAGGCCGGGTCGGCGTAGCGAGCCGGGTGAAAGGCAGCGGCATACGCGGGCAACGGCGCGCCGGTCATGTGCGCTGCGAGGAGTTCGGCAGCAGCGGCGGCGGCCATGATCCCGTACCCGGCCAGCGCCCCAATGACAAAGGCTCCTTCGATCGGCAGCGGCCCGATCAAGGGCCGGTTTTCCGGCGTGCAGGTGTAGTAGCCGCCGTCGAGGTAGGCCCGCGGCAGCCGGTCGTGGTAGGCGCGCAAGCCGGGCAGCATCGTCGCCATGCCGCGCAGCGCGATCTCGAAGAAGCTGTCGTCGAGCGGTATTGGGAAGCGCGCTGTGCGCAAAGCGGGATCGTGCGGGTGGTAGTCCCAGAGCACAAGCACCTGCTGGCTGTTGCCTTCACCTTCGGGCCGGCAATGCACCCCCGCCGGCAGCGGGTTAGCTAGCCACGCCGTGGCCGGATCGGCCAGCAGCTCGTCCCGTTCGTCTGCGCTCCAGTCGAGTTGCACCGGGTCGGCCCAGATCAGTAGCGGCGCGGTGCGCGGCACGACCCCCAACGGATCGGCGAAGGCAGCTTTGAGGTGGAGCTGATTATGCACCGGTAGCTCGATGCCAAGCAGTTCACCAACGGCGGCTAAGTGCGGGCCGGCGGCGTTCACGAAGCGCGGAGTGGCGATCTGCTGCAAGCCGCTGGCAGTTGCGATGGTGACGCTGGTGATCCGTCCGCCAGTCTGCGCCACCGCCGTCACCTGCCCGCGCACGAGCGTCACCCCGGCGGCGCGGGCCTCTTCCAGCAACATCGTCCCAAGTTGTTGCGCGCTCAGCCACCCGCAACGCCGGGTATGCAACACGGCCACTGTGGCTGGATTGAGGTGGGGGAAATGCCGCCGGATTAGCTCAGGATCGAGCAGCAAATCAGCGCCGTCCGGCGCAGCACGCCAGTCGTGCCCGCTGACGGGTTGGTAATCGGCATCGGCGCGATCGTGGATGCGGAATGGGCCTGCCCCATGGCGCGCCGCCTGCCCGGCTTGCGCTTGCCATTGCGCGACTCGCCGCTCATCGGCCGTTGCGTAGAGGTAGCCGCGCCGGTTGAGCCGGATGCGGTTCGCACTCGCTAAGGCCCACTCCTCCAGCCGGTCAATGCTGCGGTTCATCAACGCTACCATCGCCGCATCGGGCCACCAGTTGCGGTAACATTCGGTTGATTTATCGCTGGTCAGCGCCAGCGGATCACCGGCTTCGACCAGCACCACCTCGCGCCAACCATGCGTCACCGCTAATTGATGAGCCAGCGCAACCCCGGCAATCCCCGCTCCACAGATGACGACGGTGGCTGTAGACGCCATATTCTCCTCACGATGATAACGTAACGATAGCGAGATACTGCGGGTATTGTAGCCGAAATGGCGCAATATCCCGCCGTAGCATTTTCACCTACACCGTACTCATCCGTGCCATCTGTGTTCATCCGTGTTCCATTGCGCCCGACTCGTGCCGATCGTTTCCCAACTCCCTACTGCCCACTCCCCACTCCCTCGTTTGACTCACCTCTTGTTTGTTGGTATGATCGCTCTAAAGGGGTGAAATTGCCGGTTTCCTTCCC
>JAUQOZ010000179.1:0-846 GCA_030550625.1 Chloroflexota bacterium
GCGCGGTAGTTGGGCCAGCATCCACGCCAGCAAAAAGGCCAGCACATAGCCCCCCGGCCCCACCAGCACCGCAAACTGGATCGTGTTGGGCAAAACGTAACGCATAAAGATGTCGTCTTGGGTCAGCAACACGATATAGTTGAGCAAGCCGTTGAACTGCGGCGGCTGGATCGAGTCAAAAAAAGTGAACGAGAGCAAAAAGGCCGCTAGCACCGGAATCGCGATGAAGATCGCGAACAGCAGCGCATACGGGGCAATAAAGCCGTATGCACTCGCCTCTTTGCGCCACTGCTTGCTCAGTTGGCTGCGCCACTCAGTTTGCATGCGCCATCCACTCCTTCACCGTCTCGATGGTCGGGATCGTCATCGTGCGCACCCGCTCGCCATTGCGGATATAGCCAAACTCGGTCATCTTGCGCACAATCTCACGGTTAATCACCGTCACCGCATTGTCGATCGCGACACGCGGGTTGGCCCCCTGAAAGACGATCCGGTTCCAGACGTTGCTCAACTCGCGCTCTTGCATATAGCTGCCCGGCAGCTTGATCGGTTCTTGCAGCCATTGCCACTGCTGCAAAATCACATCGCGGTGCGATGCTGAAATTGGTGTGAAGCGGAATGCCTCTAGGTTTGCTGAATTCCACAAATATTCCAGTCCAAAATTCATGATTAATTCTTGCTGGAACTCAACCTGCGTCTCGGTTGCCATCCACCACTTGAGGAAGGCCCACCCTTGTTGCGGCTTATCGGTATTGGCGAACATCATCGCCGCCTGCGCCGAGCCAGTCGCATAGCGCAACTGTCTGCCATCAGGCAAGACGGTGGCCGGGTAGAGGGCACTATCCC
>JAUQOZ010000179.1:856-7661 GCA_030550625.1 Chloroflexota bacterium
TCAGCGGCATGCCGTAGATGGTAAAACTCTCGGCCATGAACCTGATCGCCTGAATCGCTTCGTCCGACCCCAAGCCCGACATGCCATCGGGTGTGTAGAGCGACGCGCCGTAGTTGAACAGGTAGGGAGCCGTGACCAGATAGCCCTTCAAGCCGCCGCCGCTTGAGAGCGGCGTGTTGTAGTTCATGCCGAAACGCTGCAATTCGGGCAAAATCTCTAGCACTTCATTCCACGTCTGCGGCACCGGTAAATTTAGCGTTTCCAGAATGTCTTTGCGGTAGAACGTTACCCAAAAATCTTGTGTTTCGGGAATAGCGTACACCGAGTCGTTAATGATGTAGCTCAAGAGCGAGCCGGGGGCATAGATACGGATGAAGCGGTCAAAATCAGAGAAGCTGCGCAAATCGTAGAGCGCATTGCGGATGGCCAGCTCATACGGGATGTTGGTGCTGACGCCGAGCGCAATGTCGGGTTGGGTGCCGGCGGCGCAGGCCAAGATTAGCTTCGACTCGTTGGGCATAATCGAAAACTTGACCTTGATCCCGCTCTGGGGTGTGAAGCGCTCGTCGGCCATGCGCTGAAGCAGATTGACATATTGTTGCGGGCGATTCACCCACACTTCCAGCTCATCCGGCGCTGCGCCGATGCTCTGGTAGGGATTGCTGCGGAAGGAGGCCAGAAACCGCTGGAACCAATCGCTCACAATCGCGCCGGCGGTGATGTTCGGTTCGGGAGGGATGATGTCCGGCGAATGGATGTAGATGGTATCGAGCGCCAGCGGCTGGCTCTGCAACGAGGGCAAGATGCTGCCGAGCAGGTGCGCCGCCGAAGATGCTGCCGAGCAGGTGCGCCGCCGAACCGGCCCCTTCCGACAAGCGGCTCATGCGGGTCGGAATCCGGTTGGGGTCTTGGGCCAGCACCTCAAGGTTGTCGATCGCCATCTGGTAAGCCAGCACCTCTGGCGAGGCCGGGGTCTGGTTGACGGCCAGCAAGGCTTGTTGGTCGGCGCGCAGTTGGCCGGCCAGCGCCGCCAACCGTTCGCGAATATCGGGAATGTAATCGGCGATCTCCCACTCTTTGTAAATATCGATCTGGTTGCCGGTCAGGCGCTTGATCGCGAAGGCCAGATCGGCAATCGCCTTCAAACCGGCCCGCACCCGCTCGATCGAGTCGTGGTAAGGCGCAGTCGTGGCTTCAATGCCCAAGACGTGCCGGCCCTGCTCAAGATAGATCTGGTACGGCGTCGTTCCGCCTAAGGTGTAGTTGCGCCAATTTGGGTTATAGCTAAACGGTACCGCATTCAACTCGGCAAACAGCACCTGATCATCAATCAGAATGCGGCGATACACGGTAAAGTTATTCTTGTAATCTTGGATAGCGCGCAGGGTGATCGCATACCAGCCGCTCTGCGGCACGGTAAACTCGTAGTAGACCGCCGTGCCGCTGCGGCTCCAGCTCTCGCCGCCGAGGGTATTCATCCGCAGATAGTACGGATCATACGGCGTCACTTCCAGATTGCGGCGACTGAGCGGGCGCACGCTAGTATCATTCTTGAAGCTTGGCCGCTCGGCGGCGAGTTCGATCAGCACACCGCTGCTGGCCGGCGCTTGCCGGCTAGCGCGGTACTCGGCGTAAGACGGGTATGCGTCGATTGCCGGCAGCAGATAAAAGCTGCCCAGCACCAGTTCGCCTTCGCCGAGGCTGAGCGAAATGCGCTGGCGGCCCGCCGGCAGCGTGAGCGCGATTGGGTACGGCTGGCTGAAGTTGGGGTCGCGCAAGAAGACGCGGCTCCAGCGGGCCAACCGGGCTTGCGGGATGAGCGTTTCGTTGCCGTAGCGGTCGAGCGGGAACTGATCGGCGGTATCGTGATAGAACAGCGGCACAATTAGCCGCCAGCGATCAGGTTGGCCCTCGATCTGCACGAGCAATTCAGGCGGGATGAAGGTGACTGTTTCCGGCACGGCGGCGTCAATCGCTAACGCATACGCACCGGCCTGCGGTACGGTGACGGTGAACGAGACCTGATCGCCGGCGCGCAGCATGACGCTCGGCTTGGCGTAGCTCGTCGCCAACGGATGGGTTGCCGCCGGCAGACCGAGCGCGTCGGCCTGCACCTCAATCACTGGCGCATTACCGCCCTCGGCCCGCACCGGCAGCGGGCCGGCGAGCAGGCTGACCAGCGCTAGCCAAAGGACGATGAGGAGGCGGATAGAGGTTGTGATCTGCCGGCGCCAACCCATAGCTTCACCTAACTATCACTGCGAACGATGTGTCGATGCTAAGCGGGAGATGCACGGCAGTGCGAGAGCCGCACCGCCGTGCGTTGGTACCTACTATCGCAAGGCGGCGTCAACCTCGGCCCGCGCCGTATCAAGGATATTGTTGGCGAACGCCTCTAATTTCGGCGCGTAATCCTCGTACTTGTAAATGCCATCGCCGGCGCGGAAGAACATGAACCACATGTTCACATCTTTGTCTTCGCCGATGTCAATGCCCGGCTTGCCTTCCCAGCGCGCTTGGATGTACCCCGGCACCAGTTTGGCCAGCGACTCGACAAGGCTATTGTCAAGATTGGCGAGCGCGGCGTTGAGACCCGGCTTGTCGAAGAATTGGCGGTAGAGCGCCAGCGACTCAGCGTCGATCGCGACCGGCATCTTGCTCGGCACGCTGCCCATCTCGCGGGCCAGTTCCACCTCTTTGGCATAGGCGGCGCGGGCAAAGGTCATCCAGCGCGCGAATTGGTAGGCCTCCTCCAGATTCGGCGCCGTCTTCGAGACGACGATGATGTCCATCACAATCGCCTGATTGCCGCCGGGGATACCGACGAAGTCCCAGTCAAAGGTAGCGTTCTGCGCAATCTGCGGAATGGCCCAGCCGCCTTCCCAGCGCATACCGACTTCTTGGTTCAGGAACAGCTCCCACGGCCCGGCTGACTTGAAATTCGGCTTCTGCTCGTCGGTCAACCCTTGCCACGTATAGGGCTTCAACTCGGCCACCCGCGCCACGGTGTCTTTGAAGGCGGCGGAGTTGTAGTTCATGTGAACGCCGTCGAAACTGAACCACTGCAACTTGCTGTCGAGCACGTGCGGATACCATCCCATCACGAACTCCATCTCGTCGAGGCCGAGCACGCCGCGGGCCGGATTGTTGAGGCCGGTTACCGCCGCGTTGAACTCGTCGAGCGTGAAGCCGTACTCAGGCGCGTCGAGGTTGGCTGCTTCGTAGAGATCGCGGTTGACGAAGTACCCCATAATGAACTGCGCTGCCGGTAAGCCCATCACCTTGCCGTTATAGGTGACTCCCGACCGCAGCACTTGCGGGATGAGCGGCCAATCGGGATCATTTGCCACCAGCTCGGTCAGATCGGCCAGCCAGCCATTCTTGACGTAGAGCGGCATATTGTTGGCCATAAAGACATCGGGCAGCGCGCCGCGAGCGGCATAGGTATTGAGCATATCATCCCAACCGCCGCCTGACATATCAACGAACTCGATCGTCACGTGCGGGTTCAGCTCAGTATAAGCCTTGACCAAGCGGCGCTGGATATTGTTCTCTTCCTCGGTGCCGAGGTTCCAGTTGGCGTAGCGCAGGGTCACCGGCTGCTTGGCGGCAGCGGTAGGAGCCGGTTCCACCGTTGGCGCTGCGGGTGCGGCGGTCGGTTGCTCAGGGGGTGTCTGTGGCGCAGCGGTTGGCGCTTGGGTCGGCGGTGGCGTAGCCGCTGGCGTACAGCCGGCCATTGCCACGAGCAACATCAGTATCACGAGCAAGAAGCCACCTTTGGCAGCGGGTTTCATGCATTTCCTCCTTGACATGCAAACAAAGCTACGAACGAACGTTGCGGCATTGCAATCAGGTTTTTCGGCGCGTGTCACCTCCTTTCGCAACGGTGCGCCACGTAAGACGTTGGCGCGTTGGTATGGCGAGCGGCAGCTTGGCTGCCGCTGCGACCCTCGTTACCCCAAGACCACCCGCACCCGGTGGGTCTGACCATCGGCAAAGACTGGCACAACGTTGCCAGCAAGCGGCTGGCCGTCCACCTCTACCGTCGCTACGCCCCGGCTCACGTGCTGCGGGTTCAGCACCTCGATCTCGTACACCGCACCGCGGAACGAACGGCGCACAGTGAACCGCTCCCATGCCGCCGGGATGAGCGGATCAATCAGCAAGCCATTGGTCTGCGGCCTAATCCCCAAAATCCAATGGGTCGCCATGCGGTGCAGCCACTGGGCCGAACCGGTGTACCACGTCCAGCCGCCGCGTCCGAAATACGGCGATTGCGGGCCGTCAACGTTACCCGGCGTGACGTAGGGTTCGGCTTTGTAGCGATCCGGGTCGGCGCTGCGGTTGGGCGGGCAGATACGGCGATAGGCTTCATACGCCTTCTCGGCGTCGCCAAGCAGGGCGTAGGCCCACACCGACCACGTGGCAGCGTGGGTATAGACGCCGCCGTTCTCGCGCAAGCCCGGCGCGTAGCGGGTGACATAACCGATGTCAGGGCGGGGGCGGGTAAAGGCGGGATAGTTGAGCAACGTGCCATACTCGCAGAGCAGGTGGCGCGAGACCGACTCCATCGCCTGCCATGCCCGTTCGCGATCAGCAATGCCGCTGATCACCGCCCAAATATTCGGCATCAAAAAGATGCGGCCCTCATCATTCGCATGCGATCCCAACGGCAAGCCATCATCGGTCGTCGCCTGCAAAAACCACTCGCCATCCCAGCCGTAGCGGTTCGTCGCCCAACGCAGCGTCTCGCGCACCGCCGCGCAGCGTTCGGCGAACGCCGCATCGCCGCGTTGCTGCGCCAGCGGCATCCAACGTTCAAGGATCGCGTAGAGAAACTCTGCCACCCAAAAACTCTCGCCGCGCAGATGGGTGCCAACCGCATTGAGACCATCGTTCCAATCGTGATCACCCATCAGTGGAATGCCGCGGGGCGAAAAGCGGCTAAAGGCGCGCTCGATCGCCCGCTTGCAATGCAGATAGAGCGGCTCTGGCGGGCCGTTGAGGTACGGTACTGGTTCATCCAGAATCGCGACATCGTTGGTCTCTTGCAGGTACGAATCAACGATAAACGGCAGCCAGAGCAGATCATCAGAACAGTTGGTGCGCGGCCCGCCGCCCCGGATCGAAAACCACCAGTGCAGCACATCGCCTTCGATAAATTGCTGGGAAGCGTGGAGCAAAATCTGGCGCTTGGCCAACGCGGGATCGCACACCAAAAAGATTTGGCTATCTTGCAACTGATCGCGGAACCCGTAGCCCGCCGAGACTTGATACAACGCCGACTTGGCCCACAACCGGCCCGAAATCGCCTGATACTTCAGCCAGTAGTTGGTCATCAGATTGAGCGCCGGATCGGGTGTTTCAACATACTCGGCGTCAACCAGCCGCGACCAAAAGGCATGAACTTCAGCCAGTGTCCGCGCGCTGGCAGCTGGCGAAGTGAAACGGCGGATCAACTCGGCGGGGTCTTCGCGGCCCTGCTCGGCAGCACCCAGTGTAAAGACGATCGTATGGCTCGCTCCCGGCGCCAGCGCCACCTCGACCTGCAACGCGCCAATCGCATCGCCGAAGCGACCGGTGCGCCCGGCCAACGTCGCCATTCGCATCGCCTGTGGATGCTCAAGGCTCTGGTACAGACCGATAAACGACTCCTTATCGCCGTCGAAACTCTTCAGTGGTTCGCTAGCGGCGATAAACGCCACGTAAGGCCAATCGATATTGTTATGCCGGCCCGCCTCATCAGCAAAGCCCCACAAATATTTGCGCGCCAGCAACGCATGCAGCGACTGATCAACCGCCGTATCAATGAACAGCTTATGAAACTCGCGATGCTCATCGGGCGCAAACCCCAGCAACCACTCGACATAGGTCGTGACATCGAGCCGGCGGGGCCGGTCGGTCAGATTGGTCAGCGTCAGCTCAAACAGCTCAACCGGATCGTGCGGCGCGACAAAGACGGTCAACCGGCTACGGATGCCGTACGCCTCTTGCGCGAAACGCGAATAGCCAAGACCGTGGGTCACTTGGTAGTGATCATAAGCGTGCAGTGTCGGCTTATACGTCGCCGACCAAAACTGGCCGCTGTCGAGATCGCGCAGATAGAGATACTTCCCCCAATTGTCTTGCACCAAATCTTGAAACGAGCGGGTAATCCGGTTCTGGCCGGCGTTATTGCGCCAACTATAGCCCGAACCGGTCTGCGACACCATCAGCGCATAGTCGCCGTTGCTGATCACATTCCCCCATGGGCGCGGCGTCAGCGGCGTGGTAATAATGTATTCGCGGCCATCGGCGCTGAAGTAGCCATAACGGCTAGGAAAAAGGCGTTCCATAACACTCCGTTGTGAAGCGAGAAAAGCTACTCTGCTATCGTGGAATGAAACGTTTCATACAGGCAAATAAAAAATTGCCTCGACGTGCAAAGAGCAGTTGCGGCTGATGGGCTTATTGTAGCACCACTTTTTTCCTTGTCAAGATCGGATGTGTAACGTTTCATAGAGAATTGATGGAAGCGCAATCATTGAACTATCGCCCGTTTGGCTGTGCATGGTTGAGAGGTGAAATGTTTCACTGGGAGATTGCTGCTTCTGCTCACCAACCTGTCATTGCGCGGGACTATTTGTCATTTTGTCATTGCGAGGGAGCGGCGGCGTCCAGCCATGCTGGAGGCCGCCCGACCGCAGCAATCTCCCGCTTCAGCGGTATGAGTGCCTGCGTGGATTGCTCCCGTACTCGCGGGAGATTGCTTCGCTCCGCTGCGCTGCGCTCGCAATGACAGGCGAGGAGACGACCCCCACCCCAG
>JAUQOZ010000390.1 GCA_030550625.1 Chloroflexota bacterium
GACGACGGGCCATTTGTTGCGGAGCGCGCCACGCGGGCCGTCCTCCGTGTCAACCGCGGTGCGATTGACGATGGGGAGTATAGCAACTCTTGCCCGATTTGTCAAGCGGTTCAAGCTGCCGGAGATGCGTAGCGCTTTTTTGCCTTTCTAGTCAACTAAAACGCTTTTGTTTCGCTCGCGTTTCGGTTCAGTACGATCACGTAATGTCGATAAGATCTCGCAGATACACCCTCTTTACGGCTCGTGCTATAATACATGGCAATGACGCCACTGTGAATAAAATCACCAGCAAACGCGCGCATGTGCGCCAAGTGAAAGCGTAGGGAACAGTGAAAGAGTTCTTCCGCCTCAGCCGAAAAGGGTTTACCGGGCCCGATGATCAGGATAATGCCCAAATCCCGGACGATCTGTGGGTGAAGTGCAGCGAATGTCGCGAGCTGATTTACAAGAAACAGCTCAACGACAATCTCAAAGTCTGCCCGAAGTGCGGTCATCACATGCGCCTTAGCGCCCACGAGTGGCTCGGTTTGCTCGATGTCGGATCGTTCCGCGAGATGGATGCCAACCTGTTGCCGACTGACCCGCTTGGTTTTGTCGCTGCTGATGAAAGCTATGCCGCTAAATTGGCCAAGGCTCAGCAACGTACCGGTATGGCTGATGCCGTGATTTCTGGTGTCGGCGCAATCAGCGGTATGAAACTGTGTGTCGCCGTAGGTGATTTCTCGTTTATGGGAGCGTCAATGGGCAGCGTCTACGGCGAGAAGATGGCCCGCGCCGCCGAGCGCGCCGCTGAGCTGGGGGTGCCGTTGTTGACAATTAATACGTCAGGCGGCGCGCGCCAGCAAGAGGGTGTGATCGGCTTGATGCAGATGGCCAAGGTTACGATGGCGCTGACCCGCTTGGCGGCTGCCGGCCAACCCCATATCGCCCTGTTGGTTGACCCATGCTACGGTGGTGTGACCGCCTCTTACCCATCGGTGGCCGATGTGATTATCGCCGAACCGGGTGCTAATATCGGTTTTGCCGGCAAACGCCTGATCGAGCAGATTATGCGCCAGAAGTTGCCTGCTGGTTTCCAGACGGCTGAGTTTATGCTCGAACACGGGATGATCGATATGGTGGTGCCGCGCAGTGAGATGCGCGATATGCTGGCGCGCCTGCTCAAGCTCTACCAGCAGCGACCGGCTCCGGCAGCCAGAACCGATCAGCTCGCGGCGCGCCGCGCTACTCTCCCGCAGCCGATTATGTAAGATCACGCGAGGCACGGTATGGAAGAAACTCCTCCCCAACAAACGATGACTCCGTGGGATCGCGTGCAGTTGGCGCGCCATCCGCAGCGTCCGCATACCCTCGACTATATCGCCGCTCTCTGCGAGGATTTTGTCGAGTTGCACGGCGATCGACGGTTTGGTGATGATCCGGCGATGGTCGGCGGGATGGCGACGTTTGCCGGCCAGACGGTGATGGTGATCGGCCACCAGAAGGGTAACGATACCCGCGAGAATATGCGGCGCAATTTCGGTATGCCTCACCCGGAAGGCTATCGCAAAGCGCAGCGCTTGATGCGCCACGCTGAGAAGTTTGGGTTGCCGGTGATTTGCTTTGTGGATACCCCCGCCGCTGATCCGACCAAGAGTTCGGAAGAGCGCGGCCAAGCGAATGCGATTGCCGAAAGCATTATGCTGATGACAACGTTGCGTGTGCCGAGCGTTGCCGTTGTTATCGGCGAGGGCGGCAGCGGCGGCGCGTTGGCTATCAGTGTCGCCGATCGCATTCTGATGCAAGAGAATTCGATCTATTCCGTTGCACCGCCCGAAGCAGCCGCTTCCATCCTTTGGCGCGATGCCGCTAAGGCGCCTGAGGCTGCCAAGGCCCTGAAGCTGACTGCCGCCGATCTCTTCGAGTTGCGCATTATCGATGAGGTGATCCCGGAACCTCCCGGCGGCGCTCATACTGATCGTCTTGCCGCGATTACTGCGGTCGGCGAACGGCTCCGCTTCCATCTGGCCGATTTGCAGCAGCGTGATCTCGATACGCTGCTGCGTGAACGGTACCAAAAGTATCGCTCAATGGGCCAGTATCAAGAGCAGCAGATGGATTTCTTCGCCCGCCGGTAATGCGATGTGATAGATGAGATGATTTTAGAACGGGCGGGTTTGCCGCCCGTCCGTTCGGTGTTTATCGGCTCTCTCGCCATCGCACACATGAACAATGTTTTTAGTACTATATACCTATGCTGCGCATAATGACATTTTATTCATCAGATGATAAAGTAGCCAAGGGTGACGCCGTAACTACATAAGAAGAGGCGCATCAATGGCTCATACACGACGGCTTGTCCTGATTGCTCTCATTCTGCTGAGCGCCGTTGCTTCCCTGCCTGCTCCCGCCTTGTCACAGGCATGCCCGCCTAATCGCTCGCATCTTGTTCCCCGCTTTGGGGGACGTTGGTTTCTCGTTGGGGCAAACGTGCCATGGCTCAACGGCGGCTATGGGGCTGATTTCGCCACGGTAGAGGAATGGAATCAACACACCTACGACCCTAACGCCACCCGAGCGATGTTGCGCGCCTTGCGCCAACAGGGCGCCAATACGGTGCGTTGGTGGCTGTTTGCCGATGGGCGGGGCGCACCTGAGTTTAACGCCAACAGCGGCGGCGCCGTCACCGGTCTCGATGCCAATTTTCTGCCGAGCCTTGCCAACGCCATTCAGATCGCAGCCGAAGAGGATATGTACCTCGTCTTTAACCTCTGGAGCTTCGATATGCTGATGGCGGACTCGACCGTGTCTGGGCGAGGCGAGCATGCTGGCGGGCATCGCGATCTGATTGTTGAGAGCGCCAAACGCTCGTCGTTTATCAATAACGCACTCTTGCCGATGCTGCACTACCCGGTGGGCGCTAGCGGCTATACCATTGGCACCCATCCTCACGTATTGGCATGGGATATCTTCAACGAGCCGGAATTTGGCATTAACGAGCCACCGCATTTTGCTCCAGCGAGCGATATTTCCCAACCAGTGACGCTGGCCCAAATGCAACGGTTTATCGCCGAGATTTCTGGCGCCATCCACCGCAATTCCAATCAGTTGACCACCGTCGGCAGCGCGTCAATGAAATGGAACAGCACCGGCGCCCTCGGCGCTGCCGGTAATTTCTGGAGTGACGCTGCGCTGACAGCTTACGATCCACAGGGTTATCTCGATTTCTACCAGATCCATTACTATGGCTGGATGAACGGCGATGAACGCTATTGGAGCTATTCGCCGTTATTTATCGACTGGTATGAAGGCCAATTCGATAAACCGGTGGTGGTCGGCGAGGCGCCAGCCAACGCAGGCGGTACGAACCGTACCCCAACCCAATTGCTGGCCGGGTTGCGCGCCAATTGTTACGCTGGTGCGTGGGTATGGCCCTATTTCAATATCAACGATAATACCGGCCAATGGTCAGATGCCGCCGCCGCCGTCAAAGCCTTGACCGATGCGGCTCCAGCCGAGGTGCGGATTGTCAAAACAGCGCTCTCGCCGCGCGTCTACATTCCATTGGCATTGCGCTGAGGGGGCAATCAATCTTGTGTATGTGAACCGGCCAATCAATCCTCTGTTCGTTTGGATGATGTTCGGTTCGAGCCGTTACTTATGGCGATGAACAGCGACGTTTCTTATGGGAGCGATCTGGCGTTGCCGTTTACCCTCCCCCTCTGGCACGCGATCGCTCCCCAAGCGGCAATGACGCCCTCAGATCCGGGATCATCCGGTCTGAGGGCGTTGTGGCATCACGGAGGTTTGCATGCAGCGACGACTATGGCTGCTCACCGCTAGTCTGATGGGCTTCAGCGCTTTGCTCTGGGTGATGTGGCAGCCATCGCCCGCCGTTGTAGCTAATGGCGGCAATCGCCAATTTATTCCATTGATCGTCAAACCGTCTATCTTCACCGAAACCTTCACCGGCGAACCATCGCGGCCACAAAGCTGGAATCCGGCCAACTGGGATGTCACGATCCATTCGCGTGATGTCAATACATGGTATCAGCTTGAACCAATGGCGGCTGAGCATGGCGTGGATTGCGCGCCGGCGCCGGCGACGCACACTATTAGCGCGTATGAGGATGCAGTCTATCTTTGCCGGAATCATGTGATGACGGCGATCAAGGCCAGCGGCTACGGGATGGTCTATCTCACGCCGAATCATTTGGTTGATTTTAGCGGCGGGACTGCTACGATCCGTTTTGATGTCTCAACCCTGCGCACGAGTTTGCGCGATTGGATTGATATTTGGATCAGCCCCTACAATGATCATCTCCAACTTCCGCTTGATATGGATGTTGATTTAAGCGGGCCGCCGCGCAATGCAGTGCAAGTGCGCATGGATCTGAGCGGTAATTACTTTGATGTGGTGATCTATCGGAATTTCCAGCCTACCGTTATTGATGGCGCGCCGATCCCGTATGAGCGCTTCCTCGATCCGAGCCCAACGCGCCGCGACACGTTTGAATTGCAGATCTCGCGTACCAGCGTGAAGTTTGGCATGCCGGCGTACAATTTTTATTGGGTTGATACACGCATTGCCGATCTTGGCTGGAGCCAAGGCGTGGTACAGTTTGGCCATCACTCGTACAATCCGCTGAAAGACTGCGCAACGTGCCGGCCGGGTACGTGGCACTGGGATAACGTGACGATAAGCCCGTCACAACCGTTTACGATGATTGCCGCCAATCGCCGGTTTGTCGATCGAGCTAACCCAACGGTCACACTAACAGCGCCGGCGCCAGCGAATGCCCGGCTGCGTTTTGCTGGCATTGGCCCCAATCTACAGGTTCGGTTTGATGGCGGCGCTTGGCAAGCAGCGCAGGTGCAGGCGCATAATACGCGCTATTTCAAAGATGAACATTTTCGCAGCTTCTGGATGCCGATCCCAGCCGGTGTGACCCAAATCGAGTTCCGCGGCGATCGCTGGTGGGGTGGTGATTGGCACGCCCGTGACATTAGTGTTTGGGCTTTACCCTGATGATGGCTCGCGGGTCGCCTGCACTTGGCATCGTTGCCCATCGCAAGCCGCTTGAGCCACTAGTTCTGCGATTTGGGTTGCGTTGTGGATCGCATCAAAATGCTGTTCGGCGTGACGCCGGGCGGCTTGCGCCATCCGCGCTCGTGTCTCAGGCTGCTCGATCAGGAGTTGCAAACGAGCAGCAAGGGCTGCTGGATCGCTTGGCGGTACCAGAAACCCATTGCTGCCATCTTGTACAATATCAGGCAGTCCGCCGACTGGCGTTGCAATGACAGGCACGCCGCACGCAATCGCTTCCACCGTCGCGATGCCAAACGCTTCCGCTTGGGTCGGGAAGACAAAGACATCGGCTTGTTGATAGAGTTCGATTAACTGGGGTGCATTTGGCGTCAGATTGCGGTAGACGTACATCCCGTCCGCCGGCTCGATGACGCTCCGGGTCACGATATGCGCTTCAACCGGGGTCTTGATCCGGCGCAACGCGGCCAACAGGGTTGGCCCGCCTTTCCGATCAAAATCGCCGCCGACAAACAAGACGCGGAATGGCCCCGGCGTCCGTGCCGTTCGTGGTTGCCAGCGGGTAAGATCAATGCCGGGAGGAATGACACGCACCCGCTCAGGCTGCACGCCATACTCGCGCACCAACGACTCGCTCGCCCACCGCGACCATGGCAACACCCACGCGGCCCGTTGAAACAGGCGAGCATTGAGCCAGTGCTTCCAGACAGCTATCGGACTAGATCGATCGGCGCGATGGTTGTACAACTCCGCCATCGCGTCATATTGGCGCGGCGTAATGTCGGTAGCAACGAGATATGGCCGGCGATAGACCAAACCGCCGGCCAGTGCTGCCGGGACTTGGGTATTAAACAGCGCCACGTCATACTCAGTTGCGCGCAACGCTCGCCGCGCCTGCTGCCGGCCTCGCCATGCGCCGCGCACACCGGCCGGCAACGGCAGGCGCTCAATCCAACCATTGGCGTCATAATAGGTGATGCCAATCCATTGCGCCGCAATCTGTGATTGATGAGCAAAGCCGAATCGTAGATTCTCGGCGTAGGTGCGATGGCCAAGATGTTGCTCAAGCACAAAGAGCGCTCGTATCATCCCCGCTTGTGCTTTCTAGGAACTGGCGAACATACGCTATGCGCTCACCTGTTCCGGCTCTGCCGGAATACCATCGATCTTCACGACACGCGCCGGTATCCCAACTACCGTCGCGCCTGCCGGCACATCACGAGTCACGACAGCATTGGCGCCAATGCGAGCACGATCGCCAATCGTAATCCCGCCTAAGACTCGCGCTCCGGCGCCGATAAACACATCGTCGCCGATCGCGGGAAACTCCCACTCGTTGCGCATCCCAATCGTGACCGCAGCGACAATCGTGCAATTGCGGCCAATCCGCTGCGGGGCAACGACCGTGCCGATAGGATGGGCAATGTACAGGCCGCCGCCGATGTCAGCGCCAACCACAATTTCGAGGCCATAGCGCCGGTATAACCTTCGCTGCACATAACCGGGCAGAAAGGGGATGCCGCGTTGCTTGCACCATGATCCGAACCGGAACCAGAGCATAGCGCGGAGGGGGAGATGGCGAAAGAGGAGCGCCAATAGTTGCCGCCAACTCAACGGCGCGGTGCTGATTTGTCCCGGTACTACCCAGCGCCGGGCGTCTTGCAGAAAGAGTTCCCACATACGCTGCCCCCTCATGCCTGCGCGGCGGTAATGGTCGTTCCCGGAGCGAAAAAGCGATCGCGCCCGCCTAATTCATCGGCGACACCCTGATAGTAGCGGAGATTGAAGATCGCGCTATAGATGGGCCGGCTGCCCCGCTCGCCCAGCACCCGATGCGCGAGTAATGCGAGTTGAGGCATAACCGCTAATGCTGCCGCGCTAGCCCGTGGCCGGTCGAGCAGTGCCCATACCAACCAGCGGGTCAACCGGTTGCGTTGGCCGAATTCACGCCGGACAAACTCAAGTAGATTAACTTGCTGTTCGCGCCCAAAAATAATATCGTTACGCCCGTATGTATACGGCGTTGCCAGCCACGACGCGAAGCTGCGTTCGGCGTAGTGATACCCAGCAGCCTGCGGCGCAAAGACGAACTCGACCCCTAGTTTATTGAGGCGATAGGCTAATTCGATGTCCTCGGCCCGGCGGAAGCGCTCGTCAAATCCACCCGCAGCGATCACAAGCTGGCGGGCCAATGAGGTGTTGCCGGTGTAGAACTGGCGCGCCGTCGCTGGCCAAACCCCGTTGGTCATGGCCCGATACTGCTTTTCGAGCATTGCTTGTTCCCATGCCACCCATGGCGACAAGCGGGCATCGGGAGGGGTAAGCATCGTACCGAGCACGACCCGGTTGGCTCGTTCCTCGTGTAGCCGTAGATGTTCGGCAATCAGATTGGGAGCCGGCACAACATCATCGTCGAGAAAGAGCACCAGTGCGCCCCGTGCTGCCGCCACTCCCCGATTGCGCGCCGCTGCCGGCCCTGCGTTTTCCTGTTGGATGAAGTGCAGGCGGAACGGCATTTGCACCTGCCGGCAATAGTCTGCCGTACCGTCAGTGGAACCATCAGAGACAATCACAACCTCGAACCGATCAGGCGAGTATGTCTGCGCAGCTAGTGCCGCCAGCACCCGTTGCAGGCGCGCTAACCGGTTGTAGGTCGGTGTCACGACGCTGATTGTTACCGCTTGCTCGTTCATACGCTCATAACTGCCGGATCACGCGCGCCGGCACACCGGCAGCGAGCGATCGCGGCGGAATACTCTTTGTTACTACACTCCCGGCGCCGATCACACTCCCGGCGCCGATCGTTACTCCGCTTAAGACAGTTACTCTCCCGCCCAACCATACATTCTCTTCCAACACAATCGGCGCTGAAGGAGGCCGCTCTTGCCGCCGTTCCGGTTCGAGCCGGTGAAAGTCGTTGTCCATGATCATGGCATACGTGCCGATGTTACACCTTGGCCCGATCCGCACTAGTTCGGTAGCGGCAATCGAACAACCGTAATTGATGAACGTTCCGTCACCAATTTCAAGCCGCGCTCCATGCGCTACGGCTAATTCCAATGGTACCACCGTCGAAACCAAGCGCGCACGTTCCCCGATCACCAACCGGCCATAATTGCTAACGACCGGATGACCCCACAACCGCACTCGCGGCCCTAGTTCGGCGCTGCGTAGATACCAGCGCGCTCGCAGCACAGCCAGAATGTCACTGATGATGTCGGCTAACGGGCGTGATGGCATGGTCTCGATTCCCTCTGCGCTCATCATCACCTTATCGAATTGAGATGAACAGCCGCTAAATAAACTTATCATCTGCGTTAACAGTTTCGTCGCTCGTTTCCAAGCAAATGTTTATCCTCGCTGTGTACGTGCCACGATGAGATCATCATCTTCTACACGCTGCTGCCGCGCTGCGCGATGACCAACTGCACTTCCGCTGCCTGAGCATTGGCACGCAACCGGCGCAACTGTTCGCCACTGACGAAGCCTTCACGTGGCGGCAAGCGGAAGCCATCCCAAAAGCCGCGTAACCGTTGGCCGGCATAGAACAGCTCGCGCCGATCGCCCCGCAGCGTTGCCGGCAGAGCGTGCAGGATGTGCTTTACTTCACGGGCGAGAAACCAAGCTCCCGCAAACAGATCGCCGCGACGGGTGAAGCGGCCAAAGTTGCCGCCATTGCCGTACTGGTAGCGGGCAAAGAGCGCTTCAGCCTCGGCGCGCGGGCGGAAGCCATGCGTATGCACGACCTCAATATGCGGGCAAATCTTGTACCGGGCGCCACTGCGCACGATCCGCCAGCATAGGTCGGTGTCATCGGAAGCGCGCAGCCGGCTGCCGGGGCCGCAGAACTCATCATAGCCGCCCACCCGATCGAACAGACGCCGCCGCATGCTGAAATTAGCCCCAGAAGCGTGGAGCGGAAAATGCCAGCGCGAGAGGTATGGCCAAGCCTCGAATGCCGGCGTATAACCGCTGTCCGGATCGTATGGCGGCGCGGTGAGCCGCCCAGCGATGAAATCAAGTGCAGGATCGGCGCTAAACTCGGCGACGATCTGCGATAGCCAGTCTGGTTGCACTTCAACATCGTCGTCAATCAAGGCAATAATCTCGCCCCGGCTGGCGGCAATGCCCAAATTACGCGAACTCGCCGCCCCAAAGCCGGGTCGCCGGTTGAGCAGGTAGTGAAAGCGCGGGTCTTGCTGGAATGGGGCTAAAATCAGCGCGCTAGCGTCATCAGGGCTTTGATCAACTACAAAGAGTTCAAAATGTTGATAGGTGCTGCGAAAGACGCTCTGCACCGCATCGTACAACGGTTGTGGGCGCTGTTTGGTTGGAATGATAATCGACACTAGCATACATGTCTGCTCCATAACTTACATTACAACGATCGCTCGACGGTGGTTGGTGCAGTAGCAATCGGCTGATACACCAACCGTTCCCGATCGACCGGATGGGCTAAACCACGCGCACACCCCCGTATCAGCGCAACTAGTCGCCCTAACCCTCGTGGCCGGCGCAGCCGGAGCAGTGGCATGAGGGGTTCAAGAAACGCTGGCACCAGCAATTCGTACCCTAACACGACCACAGCTCGCCAATGACCCGCTTTCAATGGTTTGATGTACGCTGCGCCTAACCCTTCCCAGTCACGCGCAGCCAATTCACGCGCTTCGGCCCACGTGCGAAACCCGTCGTGAATGACGTAGGTGGCCGGAGTCTCGACGACATACCAGCCATGAGCAATGGCCCGCAAGGCAATATCAGCGTCTTCGGCGGAAGGAAACTTGCCGCCAGCGCCTAACGCTTCATCAAACCCGCCTATCGCCAGTACGGGATCACGTCGCACCGCCATACCAGCCCCAATGCCACGCGCCCGGCATTTTCCGCAAAAGCTCTTCACCACCGTTCGCTGTTGGCGTTGGTACGCTGGGATAAAGCCGGCGCTCTCATCGTGCGACCCCGGCAGCACATTGCAGAAGAGCACTGCTGCCCGTGGCTCACGCTGAAATTCCTGTTCTATCGTCCGCAGCCAATTGGCCGGCACGCGGCAGTCGTCGTCGGTAAAGGCGACCAATGGCGCGCGCGCCAGTTGCAAACCGATATTGCGCGCTACTCCCAATCCCTTGGTAGACGAAGCGATGTAATGTAGCCGGTGATCATGCTGAAACCGGCGGAGCGCCATAGCGGTGATTGTATCGGTGCTTTGATCAATGACAATCAACTCAAATGCCGGATGATCGTTGGCGAGGATGCTTTCAACCGCAGCCACCACGCTCTCACCTCGATTGCGGGTGCAGATGATGGCGCTTATCGTTGGTATGCTCATACATTCCCCCCCTTGCGCTTCACAATGTCGCTGCGCAGCTATGTTTCGCCATACGCCGGCAGTCCCAGTAGTTCCGGGATAGTGACAATCTCATACCCTTCGCTGCGCAACCATGGCACTAAGCTGCGCACTGCCTGCGCGGTTTCCGTCTTTTCCCACCGGATTTGGTTCGAGACGGAATCATGCATCAAAATGATTGAGCCGGGTTTCACCAACGGTTTGATCTGCGCCACTAATTGCGCTGCCGGCACTTCCGGCACTTTCCAATCATCAGGGTAGATATCCCACCCGATCACGGCATACCCCCGTTGCTGCAAGCGCCGCCCTTCCCACGGCGTCAACCAGCCCCACGGCGGACGGTAGAGGCGTGGCCGGCGCCCAATGACCTGCGTGATAGCCGCAGTCGCCGCATCGATGTGATCGCCGCCGCGTAGCATGAGCCCAGCTTTGCGGCTGTGCATCATCGAGTGATTGCCGATCACGTGGCCTTCGACAAAGGCGCGCTGGACGACATCCGGGTGCCATTGCACGCTGAGCCCGACGCAGAAGAAGGTCGCTTTGACACCAAGCTCGCCAAGCGTATCGAGCAGCAGTTCGGTGCAGGGTTTGCTGGGCCCATCATCGAACGTGAAAGCCACCGCTCGCCGCGTGCGCGGTCCGTGATTGTAATAGTAGCCAAACCCGCCATACGGCGGGCTGAGCAAGAGGTTGCCCATCTGATCAACCGCTTTGGTAAGTGTTGTCCGTACGTTCATGCCAAACCTCATTCAGACCGAGGCCGCTGCCTGTTCAGTGACAGCCGGTTGCGCGCGGCGAAACAGTTTGCCGTACAGTTTCGCGCCGAGCAGCGCGCGCAACGCAATGGCCGCCGACCCTTTTTGCAGGATGGTCTCCCACGGGCTGATCTGTAACCCGACACGGTAAAACTGCCAACCGAGCCGCAGATTGCCGCTAAAGACGGCATCAGCCGCAAATGAAATCAAGGCCCGTTGCCGCGCTTTGCGATACAGCCATTGTTTCTGCTGCCGCTCCGCTTCCGGCATCAAGCTAAATGTCCAATCAAAGATGCGGAAGAGTTCGTAGATGGCGTTACGCAACGCGGCAGGGTCTTTCGACATACTCGATGGATGCCGGCGGTAGGCATAGAGCATCTCATCAATGTAGGCAACATCGCCAACATGGCACAACCCTAACCACATTTGTGCGTCGAGCGACCAGCGTAAGGTTGGGTCGTAGCCGCCAAGCGCCTCGTACGCGCTTTTGCGAATCATCGTGCCACTGTGCTGCGGGTAGCCTTTGAGCAGAAAATCGGCAAAGACTTCCTTCCCATCACGCACATAACTGCGTTCTGCCGCCCGGCTGACAAAGCTCAATGTCTGTTCGTCGGCGTAGAGGCCGTAGGCGCTGAATGCCATCACCACCCGCGGGTGCTGTTCCAGCGCCTCGACTTGGCGGGCGAAGGCATGCGGCGAAACTACCCAGTCATCCGCCGAAATGACGCTCAGGTAGCTGCCGCGCGATTCCTGCATGCCCTCGATCAGCGACGCGACGAAGCCCTTGTTTTGCTCGTGGTTGATCAACCGCACACGCGGATCGCTCAGATATGGCGCGATGACTTCGAGCGAGTTGTCGGTGGAACAGTCATTGATCACAATGACCTCGAAGTCGCGAAAACTCTGCTGAAGGATCGAGTCGAGACAGTGGGGGAGGAAGCGAGCATAGTTATAGTTTAAGACGGTGACTGACACCAATGGCGTGTTGCCTTGCATCGCCAGCTCCTTCTATCAGCGCGCACAGGCTGCTGCTAATGTTTCGACCACATAGTCTTGATCTTCAGTTGTCATCTGGGGATAGAGCGGCAACAGGATGCTGCGATCTTGGCCGTATTCCGAGTGCGGCAACTGGTATCCCTCTGCGCGCCAATACGGTTGTTCGCGATGCGCGCACATAATACCGCGCCGGGTGGCGATGCCGTGGTCGAGCATATACTGCATCACGGCCCGCTGATCGCACCACTCTGGCAGATAGATCGAGTAGCTTTGCCAGTTGGTGCGCGCATAGGCCGGCTCGTCTGGTACACCAACCCCCGGAATGGCACTGAGGAGTTTGGCGTAGCGCGCCGCTAACTGTCGTCGCGTCGCCACAATCTCTGGCAAGCGCCGCAATTGCTCGCGCCCGACGGCTGCCTGTATGTCAGTCATGCGGTAGTTGTAGCCAACCACGTTGTACTCTTCAAAAATCACCTGATGAGCTAGATGGCGCACCCGGTCATTCACGCTCATCCCATGCTGGCGCAAGAGGCGGAATAAGTTGGCATACTCGGCGTTGTTGGTGGTGAGCATGCCGCCATCACCGGTGCTCAGCACCTTGCGCGGGTGGAACGAGAAGCATGCGATCACCCCGTGCGGTTTGCCAATCTTCTCCCAACGACCCTCCCACCAGAGTTCGCTCCCGATCGCGCAAGCGGCATCTTCGATCACCGGCAAGCCATGCGCTTCCGCCACCGCCAAGATCCGCGCCATATCCGCCGGCATCCCCATCTGATGCACGGTCAAAATCGCTTTAGTGCGCAGCGTGATCGCCGCTTCGATCAGCGCCGGATCCATGTTGTGCGTCGCCGGATCGATGTCAACGAAGACCGGCTCGGCCCCGCAATAGCGCACACTGTTGGCGGTGGCGATATACGAATGGCTGACTGTGATCACTTCATCGCCGGGACCAACTCCCACCGCCAGCAGGGCAAGATGCAGCGCAGTGGTGCAATTCGAGACGGCTACCGCATGCGCGGCGCCGGTGTAGGCAGCAAACTCTTGCTCAAACGCGGCCACTTCCGGCCCTTGCGTGATCCACCCCGACAAAATGACGCGCTGGGCTGCTTCGGCTTCGGCATAGCCCATCACCGGTTTGGCCAGTGGGATCTGGCGCTTGGCTGTCGTTGTCATAGCCGGGTAATCTCCTCTTTTTTCCAATTGTGAACTCGCTCTTCGGTCAGCAGATCCTCGATCGCCACACCACGCGATAGATACCATTCGCGCAGCCGCTGCAACCCTTCGCGCAACGAGACGGTTGGCGCAAAGCCGAGCACCTGTTGCGCCCGCGTGCTGTCGGCATAGAGCCGCAACACATCTCCCGGTCGTGGCTCATCATGGATGACCGGCGCATCGGGATGCCCTATCACCTCGGCGACAGTGCGGGCCAGCTCGTTGATTGAAATTTCCCTGCCCTGTCCAATATTAAACGTACCGCCAACCGCACTTTCGACCATACCGGCCAGCATAATCCCGCGCGCCGTGTCGCTCACGTAGGTGAAATCACGGGTTTGCGCGCCGTCGCCAAAGATGATCATCGGCTTGCCAGCCATTGCTCGTAGCATGAACTTCGGAATCACCTCGCCACTATCGCCTTCGTGATGGCTACGCGGGCCAAAGCTGTTAAACGGGCGCACCACGACGGTCGGGTAGCGATAGCTTTCCCAAAAAGCGCGCGTGTAGCATTCGCCAGCCAGCTTGCCGCCGCCATAGACCGTCATCGGAAAGGTGGGATGCTCTTCCGTCATCGGCGCCCAGCGCGCCGTGCCATACACCTCCGAGCTTGACACATACACGAAGCGCGGCACTTCGGCCCGGCGAGCCAAATCGAGCAAGATGAGCGTGCCGGTCGCGTTGACATCATGGTTCTCGAACGGATCATGCAGGCTGTGGCGCACACCGAGGCAAGCCAGATGGTAGATAATCTCAACCCCGCGCAGCAGGCGTGCCATCGCGTCACGGTCACGAATATCAACCACGGCCAGCTCAACTTCGGCATCACGTAGGTGTGCAAGATTGGCTCGCTTGCCATTCACTAAGTTATCAACCGCGATCACTCGGTGGCCGGCGGCGGCCAGTTGCGTCACCAGCTCGCTGCCAATAAAACCGGCCCCGCCGGTGACGAGAATCCGTTTTGTTGTCATGTGTTACCCTCGTGATAAATAACGATGTCGTAGGGATACAACGGCGCTGTATCCTACGCCCTACGAAGCCACAGCCGCAATCTGCTGCATCCAACCCTGCATCGCGTTCGCGACCGCTTGCTGTTGTTCGGCGGTCAATTCAGGGAACATCGGCAGCGAGAGCACTTCTGCCGCTGCCGCTTCGGCCTGCGGAAAATCACCCGCTTGATAGCCCAACTCGGCAAACGCCTTTTGCATATGCACCGGGATCGGATAGTGAATGCCGGTGCTCACGCCATGCTCGTGCAAATACGCTTGCAATTCGTCGCGACGGGCATCGCGGATCGCATAAATGTGATAGACATGACGGCGATCAGGCAAAGCTGCAGGAGTGCGCACCCCTATCGGCGCTAGCAACGCATCGTAGCGAGCCGCTGCCGCGCGGCGCAACTCCGTCCACTGTTCGATATAGCCCATCTTCACGCGCAAAATCGCGCCCTGAATACCTTCCATCCGGTAATTGAAACCCTTGAGGTCATGATGATAGCGCCGTTCGGCGCCCCAGTCGCGCAGCATACGCACTGTGCGGGCTAGTTCGGGATTGTTGGTCGTCACGGCGCCGCCTTCGCCATACGCACCCAGATTCTTGCCGGGGTAGAAGCTAAAGCACCCTAAATCGCCAATGCTGCCAACCCGCCGGCCCTTATATTCGGCCCCGTGCGCTTGCGCCGCGTCTTCAATAACCACCAGCCCATGCTTGCGCGCAATCGCCATAATCGCATCCATCTCAGCCGGCTGGCCGTACAGATGTACAGGAATGATTGCCTTGGTGCGCGGCGTAATCGCAGCCTCGATCTGAGCCGGATCAATCGTAAAACTGACCGGATCAATATCCACAAACACCGGTCGCGCACCGGTATAGTCAATCGCTGAGACAGTGGCGATAAAGGTGTGCGGCGTCGTAATCACCTCATCGCCGCGCCCGACGCCAGCAGCTAGCAGGGCTAGATGCAGCGCGCTCGTACCGGAATTGACCCCCAAGGCGTAGCGGCATTGGGTGTAGTCAGCGAATAATTCTTCAAACGCCGCTACTTCTTTGCCCAAGACAAACTGGGTGCTGGCTAGCGTATCAAGCACTGCGCGATCGACCTCTTCTTTGATCGAGAGGTACTGAGCTTTCAAATCAACAAATGGGATCATGAACTTCCCCTTTCACAATAGGCGGATGGGTTGCTATCATCGTTGGCTAACAATGACCAATGCGCTTACTCTAACGCAATCGGCTGGCCACGATTGGTCATCGAGCGCGTTGCCGCTTCCAGAATGCGAATGACGCGCAGGCCGGCATGGCCATCCGACTGTGGCCGGCGACCATTGCGCACGCAATCCACAAAATGCTCGGCCTCGATCCGCAAGGCCTCGATGTTGTCAAGTCGCGGCGCCCACATATCGCCGGTGCGGTAGCCGACATGGCGCTGGTAAACGGCATCCTCGCTCTCACTTACAATGATGCCTTTGTCGTAGACCTTCACTTTTTCACTCATTTCAATATCATCATAGACAACCATCTTTTCCGATCCACCAATCAGTGTTTGGCGGATCTTCACCGGCGCCATCCAATTGACATGAAAATGGGCGATCAAGTTGTTGGGGAAATAGCAGGTCAAGTAGGCCATATTTTCCGGTTTACCCGGTACATGCGCCATGCCGGTGGCCGCAATCATGGTTGGGGTCGCTCCGACCAGATAATCCATGATCGAGAGATCATGCACGGCCAGATCCCAGAGTACATTGACATCATTCTGGAACAGACCCAAATTGACCCGCACCGAGTCGTAGTAGTAGAGCGTGCCTAGCGTCCCGTTATCGATCAATTCTTTAATCTTGCGCACGGCGCTAGTGTAGATAAACGTATGATCCACCATCAGCGTCAACCCGCGGCGCTCGGCCTCTTCCACCAGCCGCTCCGCTTGGGAGACAGTGGCCGTAAACGGCTTTTCAACCAGCACGTGCTTACCAGCCTGTAACGCCATCAACGCCAATTCAAAATGCGATGATACCGGCGTCGCTACCGCCACTGCATCAAGGTCAGGATTGCGCAGCATATCAGCGACATCAGCATAGGTCTTCACCGAGGGGTAGACCTGCTCGACCAATGCGCGCCGTTCGCTTCGTTGATCACACACCGCTACCACTCGGACGCCGGTGACTTGGGCAAAATTGCGCACGAGGTTGGGTCCCCAGTAGCCGTATCCGATGACGCCAATTCCAATCATGGTGACACCTGCCTTGATAAGCTTCAGGATGAAGCAACGAGAATGGTTTATGTGTCAATGATAGACACGTGCGATGATGAGGGGGTGAATGATGGTCGAGCAAGTATGAGAGGTTTGTTATATTGCTTGATAAAGCAAATACAGATACGATAGATTTCTACATCACAAAAAGGCTCTATTATCGTAAGAATGGTGTTGTGTTAGGGCATGCGATAGGCGTGGCAACTGAGGCCAGCGCGCTGAGGGGCAAATTCACGGGCGCGCAGCCCCCGCTGCCATCTCCCGCTCTGGCGAGGACCACCATTGCGCCCCTCTCGCTCAAGCGGGGGATGGCTTCGCCGCCTGTGGCGGCGCGCAAGGACCTTGGGAGTGGTGGTGTCGCAAAGACAACTAATGTGGTTGCGCTACGAACCGTGTCCCATCTCAGCAATAAGCTCGTCTGCCGCTGCGAGCAATTGCTCAATCCGCTGCGGCGGCGTATTCTTGCTCTTGAGGTACAGTTCGAGCGCTTGGCGCGGCGTCAGTCCCTCGCGCAACGCTTCCGCCACCCCGGCAAAGCGTTGGCGCGCCGGACGTTCCACATCAAACACAATGGCGGCAATCACTGCTGCGCCGGCTTCGTGGAGCCACGTTCGTACCTGCTCTTCGCGGAGCAGCGGGGTCTGTTCGCGCGAAAGCTGCACTTCAACGCGCACCACTGCATCGCGCACATCATGCCGCTCGATCGCCGTCCGCAATGCCGCCGCCGGATCACTGCTCCGGCGGAGATCGCGTTCAATGCTGACAAACGGGCGCGCGTTCAACGGCACAAAGCGCCAGCGCGCTTGGCCCGGCGCTAATTCCACTAAGACACAGCCTTTTGGTTCGTCGCGCTCGCCAAAATCGATCCGTTCAATGCTGCCGGGGTAGACGATCGGCGGCTGTTCACCTAACACTTGATGACGGTGAATATGACCCAACGCGACATAATCAACGCCGGGATGGGTTAATGCCGAACGCGGCAGGCTCAGATCGCGGCCAAGGATCATCGCCCGCTCTGACCCCAACTGCGCGCCTTCTACCGTGCCGTGAAAGGCAATGATGGTCGGCAGGCTGGGGTCGCGTTGAGCTACTGCCTGCTCGATAAAATCGACCAACCGGCGGCTCAGTTCGTACTCGATCGTTGCAATCGACGCGCCGGCCAGTTCTTCGCGGGCCAGCAGCATTTGGCGCGTCACCCACGGCACCGCGATCAGTTGCACCTCGCCGTTGCGGGTAGCAATCCGGTGCTGGCGTGGCCGGTCGGCTACCGTCACCCCTTCGAGCGCCAGCGTGGCAAAGATCTCGACCGAGTGCGCTTTGCCTTGCGCCGGCGAAATGTCATGGTTGCCGGTGAGAATAACCACCGCGACCCCTGCTTCGCGCAATCGCCGGATGCGGGTGGCAAATTCGCGTTGTACTGTCGGGTTGGGGGTGCGGTTTTTGTAGATATCGCCGGCAATCAAGCAGAGATCGATCTGGTGATCGAGGCCAATGCTAATCGCTTCATCAAGCCGGTCGAGATAGTCGATCAGGCGCGAATGCAACCCGCGGCGCGGATCAAGCGCGCCGTAGTTTTCAACGCCGAGGTGTAGATCGGCGAGATGGAGCATACGGATCATCGTGATCACTCCATGCGTAATAGAATGGGTGAGGGCGACGCACTGCGTCGCCCCTAATATTGCGCTCTGCCTTGTCGCTACACTCTAAAACTGGCCGGCGAAATGGCAGGCGACCCAGTGGCCCTTGCGCTTCTCTTCAAACGCCGGCTCCTGCTCTTTGCAGATGCTCTTGGCGATCCAGCAGCGCGGGTGGAAGCGGCAGCCGCTCGGCGGATTGATCGGGCTCGGCACATCTCCCTGCAACACGATCCGCTCGCGCTTCACCATCGGATTGGGATGCGGGATCGCCGAGATGAGCGCCTTGGTATAGGGGTGCAGCGGCTCGCGGAACAGTTCGGCGCTGGTCGTTAATTCGACCACTTTCCCCAGATACATCACTCCCACCCGATCCGAGATGTGTTCAACCACGGCGAGATTGTGGGCGATGAAGAGATACGTCAGGCCGAACTCACGCTGGAGGGAGCGCAGCAAATTGAGCACCTGCGATTGGATCGACACATCGAGGGCGGAAACCGGTTCATCGCAGACGATCAGCTTCGGTTCCATGATCAGCGCGCGGGCAATGCCGATGCGCTGGCGCTGGCCACCCGAAAATTCGTGGGGGAAGCGGGTCATATGCGAGGCGCTCAAGCCGACCTTCGCCAGCACTTCCCGCACCCGCTCGCGCCGTTCAGCCGGCGTGCCGATGCCATGGATGACCAACCCTTCGGCCACGCTCTCACCAATCGTAATGCGCGGGTCAAGCGAAGCGTAAGGGTCTTGGAAGATAATCTGCATATCGCGGCGCAGCGCCTTCATCGTCCGGCCGTTAGCCCGCATCACATCTTGGCCTTCAAAGATGACCTCGCCCGCTGTCGCTCGTTCGAGCCGCAACACCGTGCGCCCGGTCGTCGTCTTGCCACAGCCGCTCTCACCCACCAGCCCGAGCGTCTCGCCGCGCTTGACAGTAAAGCTGACATCATCAACTGCGCGCACCTCAGCGATGGTGCGGCGCAAAAACCCGCCTTTGATCGGGAAGTATTTCTTGAGATTACGCACCTCAAGCAGGGTGTCATCTGCCGGTTGCACCACCGGAGTAGTCATGGTCTCGCTCCATCGTATCGTCATAGCCAAGACGTTGGGCTGCGCGACGTCTTGGCGTCAATCTTCATACAGCCAGCACCGCACGCGCCGGTTCGCGCCTAACTCGATCATCGGCGGCGGCTGGTCGCATTTCTCAAATCGCTTATTGCAGCGCGACGCGAACCGGCACCCTTTGGGCGGATTGATCAAGCTCGGCACCGTACCGGGAATGACCTCCAACTCCTCGCGTTCATCGCCGAGCACCGGCATCGAATTGAGCAAGCCGCGGGTGTAAGGGTGCTTGGGATCGCTAAACAGCGACTGTACATCAGCGTATTCAACCACTTGACCAGCGTACATCACCACCACACTATCAGCCATCTCGGCGATCACACCCATATCGTGCGTAATCAGCATAATCGCCGTCTCGATCTTCTCGCGCAGTTCGCGCATCAGATCAAGGATCTGGGCCTGAATTGTCACATCAAGCGCGGTGGTCGGCTCGTCAGCGATCAATAATTCGGGGTTGCAGGCAAGGGCCATCGCGATCATCACGCGCTGGCATTGCCCACCCGATAGCTCGTGAGGATACTGGCGCATCCGCCGCTGCGGGTCGGGCAACCCCACCATCGACAGCAGCTCGATACAGCGTTTTTGCGCCTCTTCGCCCTTGAGACCCTGATGGATTTCGAGCGTCTCGATAATCTGATCACCCACCCGGAAGACCGGATTGAGCGCCGTAGTCGGCTGCTGGAAAATCATCGCGATCCGGTCGCCGCGGATCTTGCGCATCTCTTCAGGGTCAAGGTCAAGCAGATTAACTCCGTCGAAGATAATCTTGCCTTCGACAATCCGGCCGGGCGGGCTCACCAAGCGCATAATCGAGAGTGAGGTCACACTCTTGCCTGACCCCGACTCACCGACGATACCGAGCGTTTCGCCGCGGCGCAGGGTGAAATCGACGCCATCAACCGCCTGCACCACGCCATCTTCGGTAAAGAAATAGGTCTTCAAGCCCTCCACGCGCAGCAGTTCAGCGCCACGCCGGCCGGTGGGGCGCGCTGCGCCCGCTACAACACGAGACTCGGTTGCCACAGGTACTCCGTATCGTTATCTTGAGCGTGCCCGTTGCTTAACCGCGCTGGCGCGGATCGAGCGCGTCACGCAGACCATCACCAATATAGTTAATCGCAATCGATGCGATCAAGATCGGCATCGCCGGAATGAGCGGCATCCACGGGTACTGGAACATATAGCTTTGGGCATAGCCCAACATATTGCCCCACGTTGGCGTCGGGTCTTGAATGCCGAAGCCAAGGAAGCTCAGCGCCGACTCGGCGACCAGCGTGCCATTCACGCCGAGGGTAAAATCGACGATCATCGGCGGCAGTGCATTGGGGAAGACATGGCGAAACAGAATGCGCGCATTGCTCGCGCCGAGAGCGCGGGCCGACTCGATGTAGACATTCTCGCGCACCGAGAGCACCATACCGCGCATCAAGCGGGCCGTTCCCGTCCAGCCAAAGAATGCCAGCACCAAAATCACGGCAAAAATAATCCGCGCTTCACGCTCCGACACCGCAAAGAGAAAGGCGAGGAATGATGCGCCCCATGCAGGCAGCGGCACCGCATTAATATTTTGCACCAAGATTGACGACAAAATCAGCAAGAGGAGCAGGGTAGGGAATGTCGCAACAATCTCAAGGAAGCGACTAATCACTATATCCACCCACCCGCCGAAATACCCGGCCAGCATGCCAAGGATGATCCCGATCGTTGAGGCGATGAAGGTGGCGGTAAAGGCGGTGCCTAACGATACGCGCGAAGCGTAAAGCAAACGAGTGGCATAATCACGCCCAAGGTGGTCGGTGCCAAGAATATGCAAACCGCCATCGGCATCGCGGCCCATCGGTGTGAGAAAGCGCCCGGTGAGATTTGGCTCATCGCGCTCGTAGGGAGCAATCAATGGCGCTGCTGCTGAGAGCAATAGTAAAACGGCAAGCAACCCGACACAGAACATCGCCAGCCGGTGGCGGCGAAAGCGCCGGAAGACAATTGCCCACTGCCCTTCCGATCGCCGGGGTGCAGCCTCTTCGAGTGGCACGGCAGTCGTGCTAGTGGCCATGCAACTTCTCCTCGTGAACGTGGTAATCACCGGCGATAGCGCCGGCAAAAACATCATTAGGTCAAGCGAATGCGCGGATCGACCACCGTATACAAGATATCGGTGATCAAAATGCCAATCAACAACAAAACGACGTTGATGATCAACAACGCCATCACCACATTATAATCATTGCGGCCAAGGGCATCGATAAACAGGCGCCCAATCCCCGGCCAGTTAAACACCGTCTCGGTGATCAGCGCACCGCTGAAGAGCGCAACCAGAATGCCGGCCAACAAGGTGACAAACGGGATGAGTGAATTGCGCAGGGCGTGCTTCAGAATCACAACTCGCTCAGCAACGCCTTTCGCCCGTGCCGTGCGCACATAATCGAGGCTCAGCACTTCAAGCATACTCCCGCGCACGAAGCGGCTCCAGCCGGCGATATTGATAAAGGTCAACACGCCGCACGGCATCAAAAAGCGCAAGAAGCGGTCAAGGAACGAGCCGGCCTGCACGGTACCGATCAACGGGATGGTATAATCGCGCACCCCGACGGCATCACCCGGCGGCAAGTATGGCAACCCGGCATTCTTGGCCAATAC
Source organism: Chloroflexota bacterium (assembly GCA_030550625.1). Taxonomy (GTDB): domain Bacteria; phylum Chloroflexota; class Chloroflexia; order Chloroflexales; family Chloroflexaceae; genus Chloroflexus. Next base: position 21,968 of record JAUQOZ010000390.1, read on the forward strand.
CGAGAAGAGCAGGATCGCGAAAATGCCAAAGACGAAGCTTGGCAGCGATGCGCCAATAAAGGCGATCGTGGTCATGATATAGTCAAAGCGCGAATACTGGCGCACTGCCGAGTACACACCGATTGGCACTGCGATCAAAATTGACAGTAAAATCGATGTCCCCATCAAATAGAGGGTATAGGGCAAGCGGGTCATAATCAGATCGCTCACCGGCCGGCCACGCAACATCACCTGTGAGATGCCAAAATCGCCAAAGACGATGCCACGGCTCACAGTGCGGCCTTCCAGATCGGCCATGGTCACCGGCACCTCACATCCCTCTTCGCGCACCTCCACCCGTCCATCCGGGTAACGCAGACGTACTTGGCCGGGCACAGCACACCCAATCTGCCAATTGGCGCCAATACCGCCGGGCAGCGGCCCCGCTGGCCAGCCAATCAGCCAACGAGTAAAACGGAAGGGCAAATAGATATCCAATTCAAATCGCTCGCGCACGCGGCGAATATCTGCTTCTGTAATTCGATTTGGACCGGCATTTTGTCGTTCGGCCAGCAATTGATCAATCGGCCCGCCGGGCACCAAATACAACATGCCATAAGCGCAGATTGCCGCTACTAGTGCCACCAAAAACATTTGTACGAAGCGGCGGGCAAGATAACCTGCCATAGTAATACTCCTGAACGTTGGGGAATAATCGATCGTGGCCGGCTGCGCGAAGTCACGATTGTCAAGCAGCTCTTGTTAGTCGCGTTGCGCCGTTGTGTTCATCCTAATAGAGCAGGCGCGGCGATGGGCAACGATCTGCCCATCGCCGTGCCGGTTACCGGCCAATTCAATCGCTTACTTGGTGAAGAGGTTCATGTCGATGTGCTCCCACGTCGGGCTGGGCACCACAAAGGCTTGGATTTCGCCGCGATTGCCGGCCTCGATCACGGTCTGCACCTCAGCGCCGGCGCCCAACGTCTCGCTGCCCAGCACGTCAACTTCGCCGGTCAGCAACTGGGCCACCGCCTGATTAGTATCGGCGATGAACTTGATAATCACCCGCTTGACCTTGACCTCACCCTTGTAGTAGTTGGGGTTGGCCTCGAAGGTCATGCTCTGGCCCTTGACCCACTCCTTGAGGACGTAGGGGCCGGTGCTCAGCGGGCGCTCGATAATCTCGGGCAGGGTCTGCCACTCAGCCGCGGGCACATCGGCCAGCTTGCGGCCATCGCTCAACACCTGATGCGACGGGTAGTAGCCCAACGAACCGGTGAAGTAGGTCGGCCACTGCACACCGGGGTGGAAAGTGACGGTGTACTCGGTGTCGCTGATAAAGTCAACTTTGGCGATCGAGTTGCAGAAGGTCAGCGAGGTGGCGCCCGACGCCGGATCGCAGTTGATCTTGTAGGCCAGCTCGAAGTCGGCCTTCTTCAGCGGCTCGCCGTCTTCCCACTTGATGCCCGAGATCCACTTGTCGGTCACGGTTAGTTGCTTCATCTTGACCGTGCCGCCCTGATAGGTGATCGTCTCGCCATCAGCGGTTGTGATCTCGACACCCGGCGCCAACGGCTTCGCCTCGCCGTCGGTCGTCCAGACGATATCGCCCTCTTTAACTTCGACATCAACGTTGGTAGCGCGGCCGTTCTCGATCGTCGAGAGACCATCAAGACCCACCGGCTGGTAGTCATAATCGTAAGAGGTGGTTGACGGTACGCCAAGCAGGTTCACCGCGACACGCTGCACCGCCGCGCTCTCGATCAAGCTCCACATCGTCTGGGGCTCTTGGGTGAAGCCGAGCACGATGGTGTCGCCGCCATCAGACAGCTCCCACTCATCGGCATTGGCAGTGTAGTACTCAGTCGGGTTCGGCTTGAAGTTCACCAGCCGGTTGCTGGCGGCATACGCCTCAAGCCGGTTGAAGAGCGGCAGGCTCACCATGTCCTTGGTGAACTCTTCCTGCACGATGGCGTACTGGCGGATGCGCTCGGCGCGGTCGAGCGTGTTGTTCGCAGCAATGATGGCGCGGCTTGCCCGCTCGTTGCACCAACCCATGTAGTTCTGACCTTCCCAGTTGTTGGAAGGCAGCGGAATCTGGTTGCAGGCGTAGAGAGTCTGGCCACCCGGATCGGCTTGGCCCACCCACGCGAAGGCGCCCAGCTCAAAGTCGCGGCGGCGCAGACCGGTGCTGCTGCCGAACCACCACGAGGCCGGGGCGTAGGTCGGGATGACCTGAATGCCACAAGCCGCCATCTGGCGAATGAAGACCGCCGACCACGTCTGGCGGAACTGGGCATTGGTGGTGGTGAAGCTCAACGCCAGCGGTTCGCCGTTGGCATTGGCGCGGATCGGGCTGCCCGTCCAGCCGGCTTCCTCGAGCAGGGCCTTGCCTTTGTCGGGGTCAAACGGGTAGACCGTGATGTTCTCCTTCGCCGCCGCCCAGTGCGCCTTCGGCAGGAAGGTGTCCATCAACAGCTCCTGCTGCTGCTCGGGCGTCAGGTAGGGATAAACCGACTGGATCAGCTCAGGGCGATTGGTGCAGTAGGCGATCGCCTGCCGCACGCGCACATCGCTCAGGATGGGGTGCGGGGTGGTGTACTGCTCACCACGGACTTCTTCGGTCACCACAACGGTCTCACGGATCGTCTCGCGCACCGGCTCGGCCGTCTGCACGACTACCACCGTCTCGCGGATGACCTGCGGCTGGGCAGTGCCGCCACAAGCCGCCAGCATCGGAATCATCATTGCCATCACCATGGCGACGGCAACGATTCGCTTGGTAAAGCTAGCCATCTGTCTGTGTCCTCCTTAAATCTGAGGGCAACTGAACGAACGATTTCCAATCTCTTGCCAAGCATTGCTATCGATCGGCCGCGCCATTGCGTTCACTCTTCGCCGCATCACCTCCTTTCTACATCCTACACGCCATTTGTCCGATAATCATATCAGCCCGCGGCTGATGTGCGAGCGAAGGCTATATAAGCCTGCATACGTGGACCAGAATAGCATGAGGCGAGGTGCGGCGACGATCGACAGGCGTTGGTAAGAAACTGTACGTCGTTAGGCGGGATTATAACGGTTCTGTTAGCGACTGTCAACTTTATCAACGAATTGGCAACCGAGTAACAAATGATTATGTTGTCTGTGTCGTTCGCGTAGTCTTGCGCGACATAGCGGGCCATGTTATGATCGATGCGCTGACGGCTCAAGGGATAGCGATATCAGGATTGGTATGCCCGCCTCGTCGTCTCACCCGCTCATTCTTGCTTCTGCTTCGCCCCGCCGGCGCGAGTTGCTCGCCTACCTTGGCGTGGAATATACGTGTCTGGCTAGCCCGGCTGAAGATCATCCCGCGCCGGCGCCGGTTGATCTGGCGGCGGCGTTGCCGCCGTTGCCGGAACCCTTGCCGATCGACGCGCATCCCACGCTCGTGGCTTGGCGCAAAGCGGCGGATATTGGCCGGCGCCATCCTGATGCGATTGTGCTGGCTGCTGATACCGAAGTGGTGATCGACGGGATGGTGTTGGGCAAACCGCGTGACGAAGACCATGCCTGTGCAATGATCCGGCGCTTGGCCGGGCGCGCGCACACGGTGTTGACCGGTTTGTGCCTCTTGTTGCCCCCAGCAGTTGATCGCAGCGGGGTGTTGTATGATGGGAGGCAGATGTTGTTTGACCTTGTCGCCAGCCGGGTGCGTTTCCGCGCATTGAGTGATGACGAGATCGCTGCCTACGTAGCCCTCGGCGAGTCACTGGATAAAGCTGGCGGTTACGGTTTGCAGAGCGGTGGTGCGGCCTTAATTGACTCAATTGAAGGCAGCTACACCAATGTGGTAGGATTGCCGTTGCCGGCAGTGGCGCGCCTGCTCCGCGCTGCCGGTGTGGAAGTGCCCGTTGAGCCGGTTGAAGCATATCTCAGATGGCTGCGCAGTCAGGGAAAGGAACCGGCGCCATGGCCAACCCAACCGTAAAATTGTTGATCGTGGATGACCATCCGTTGTTCCGGCAGGGGGTGCGCTGGGCGTTATCCCACGAATCGGGCATCCAGATTGTGGGCGAGGCGGGGAATGGCGAAGAGGCGTTGCAATGGTTAGCCCAAGTCGATCCGAGCCTTGAACCGAATGTGATGCTGGTTGATCTCAATCTGCCGGGCATGAGCGGTTTAGAGTTGACCCGGCAGGTGCGCCGGCAGTACGCTAGTATTGCTGTCGTGATGCTGAGCATGCACGAGAGCGATGAAGCGGCGTTTAACGCTTTGCGCGCCGGGGCCGCCGCCTACCGCTCGAAAGATATCAAGCCCGCTGCTTTGGCCGACATCCTGCGGCGCGTGGCGCGCGGCGAGTATGTGATTAATGATGTCTTGACCGAAGAGCCGCGCGTCGCTAGCCGGATCCTCTCGCAGTTTCGCAGTCTGCCCGAAGTGCAGATGGTTGCCGAAGATCTCGGCTTGCAAATTTTTACGCCATTGAGTGAACGCGAGATCGAGGTGCTTGAGCGCATTGCTGCCGGCAGTAGCAATAAAGAGATTGCCGATGAATTAGGCATTAGCACCCAGACGGTCAAGAATCATATTTCGTCGATTTTGCGCAAATTGTCGCTCAATGACCGCACGCAGGCGGTGATCTTCGCCCTGCGCCGCGGGTGGATCGAGACGCCGCAAAACATCCAGCCGGGTGAACCAGAAGCGTAATCGGCTGGCAAATATGCGCGGCGCCCATACCGGGCGCCGCTTCCTCACTAGACCTCTCTAGAACACCGACGTCCGTTCGGCTAATTTCTGATTGATCGTTTCTTGAATCGTCTCGCGTACCTGCTCCGATAATTCCAGCACGGTGATCGGATCATCGGCGGCAGCGGGGCCGTAGCTGGTCGTGTCGATCGGCGGGCAGAAGGTAATCGACCAGCGCGTTGGCAGCGGGATCACGCCCAGCAAGCCGAACCACGGGAAGAATGGGGTGAGCGGAAAGTAGGGGAAACCGAGTAGCTTGGCGATCCCTTCGGCATTGGCAAGCATCGGATAGATCTCTTCCGCGCCGACGACGGCGACCGGCACAATCGGCGCTTGGGTGCGGAGCGCGGCTTGCACAAAGCCGCCGCGACCAAAGCGGGCTAGCTTGTAGCGATCTTTGAAGAGCTTACCTACCCCCTTTAACCCTTCGGGAAAGACACATACCAGCTCATCCCGCTCGAGCAGGCGAATGGCATTTTCTGGGATGCCGGGTACTTGACCTAATGCGGCGAGCGTTGGCGCAATCACCGGCAGGGTCGTGAACCAGTGCAGGTGAAGCGAGCGCACAATCCGCTCGTTTTGGGCCGGATGCTCATTGAACACGGCGGTCGCGATCATCGCCCCATCCCACGGCAATACGCCGCTGTGGTTAGCTACCAACAGCGCCCGTCCTTCAGCCGGCACATGCTCTAGCCCGCTAGCCTGTACCCGCCACCACGTATGGTACATAAACGAGAGAAATGGCCGAGCGACCTCGATAATCTCGCGATCCATGCCAAAGGGATCGGTCGTATACTCGCCCCGCTGCCGGCGCTGGATAAAGTTGATCTGTTCGTCAATCTGATACCGCAGCACCATCCCGATCCCCTTCCAAAAATCGGGATCGAGGTAATCGCGCAGGTCAACCCCCTGCAACATACTATTGACCCGCTCGATCTGTTCGTTGGTCATGCGCTGGAGATTCTCGCCAATCAATCGTACCACGCCGGCGGCGAAATTACCGAGGGCGGCTTGCGAGCCGGATTGCTGTTCGCTCTGCTGGCGAATATCAATCTCGACCTCAAATAACCGTTCAGCCGAACGGCGCGCGGGGGGCGATTCATCCCATACGAGCGCCGTTGGCGCCGGATCAACCGGATCGACGGGCGCTGCGTGCTCGTGCGGAGCGGCGGTGGGCGTCGTCTCAACTGGATCGGCGGGCGCTGCGTGCTCGTGCGGAGCGGCGGTGGGCGTCGTCTCGACCGGATCGGCGGGTACTGCGTGCTCTTGCGGATCGGCGGTGGGCGGCGTCCCGATTTCCATCTCAACCGCCACCGCGCGCGCCCGGCCCCGGCGGGGACGGCGTGGCTCTCCCGGATCGCTGGTTGGCGGAGTAACCGGCTCGTCGTTCATTCTACCCGTCTCCTGCGGTTGAGAAACTCGTTCAACGCGCGTGTAGCTGCGGCATATTCTTCTTCCGGTGACAGCGGCTTGAGGGTGTCAAGCGCGGCTGCCATATCGTACTTCGCCGCCCATCCCAACTGACGGCAGGCGCGTTGCGGATCGATGGTGCAGCGGTAGCGCAAATAGTCAACCTCAAACGGCCAGCCCGGCGGAGGTTGATTATCGAACAGCGGCCCCATCGTCGCCGCGGGTTGTTTCCCTAACCGCCGGATCACTTGGCTCAGCGGCATTGGCTGTTCAGGCGCGAGATTAAACGCACCCCCGACCGGTTGGTTTACGGCGGCAACCATGGCGCAAGCGGCATCATCGACGTGCAGCAACTGGATCATGGGATCGAAGCCGAACAGCATCTGGGGCGATGGCGAGCGCAGATACGTCATCACCGGGCTATCTTGGTTCAGCAACGGCGCATAGCGTAACACTGTCACCGTGATCTGGGGATGGCGCGCGGCAAAATCGGCCACGACTTGCTCGACTTCGCCGAGGGTGCGCAACAGACCACGGCTATGGTGCGTCTTGATTGGGCGTTCTTCGGTAATCAAGAGCGGATTGAGCGGGCTGGCGCCATAGATCCAACCGTGGCTGCGCACAATAATCTGGCGCACCCCCGCTGCCCGGCAAGCGCCGAGCAGCTCCATCGTCCCGATCACATTATGCTGCACGGTCGTCTCGTGATCGGGCAATGGCCCATCAAAGCCGAGCAGATCAAGATGGATCACGGTTTCAATCTGCTCGGCGCGCAGCAATTCGAGCATCTGCTTGCGATCAAGGCGGGCCACGAGCCAATCGGCATGCCCGATCGGCCCTGCGGGCGGTCGCCGGCCCAGCACAATCACCTCGTGCTGCTGGCTCAGCAATTGCGCCGCCCGCACGCTTAACATTCCGGTCGAGCCATTAATCAGCACCCGCGTCATGGCAACATTCCACATTCTCGCGCAGCCAGCGCTCAAGCTCTTCCCGATCCATATCACCGTGACTCAGTGCGTGGAACACCCAGCCAATCTCATCAGGCCCGACTTCGGGCCGCAAACTCGCGCCATTCAAGGCGAGAAAGCGCAACAGACTGACAAAGGCTGTCGCTTCATTGGCCGAATTGAACGGATGGTGCTTCACAAGCATAAAGGTGAGCACTGCCGCCTTACTGCACAGATCGGGGTAAAGTTCCGCCCCAAAGAGGATCTGGCGTGGCGCGTGCAACACCATCTGCAACCGATCTTGACTCTTGATGCCGAGCAAACCGCCATAGCGCTCGATCACAAAGGTATGTAAATCGAGCACATCGTCTTGCGAAAGATAGACGATTGGGGTCGCTTCTTCTTCCAACATGGCGCTCATCCCATCGTCCTGCGCTGATTGGCGCGGCTAGCGTCGATCCAAACCGGCCCGGCGCAACGATGCCGTGCTGCCGCATCAATTGCCGCACCCTTAGATACCGACAATCTGCCGGAAGGCCCGATCGTACTGATCGCACATTGCCTCGGCCCAAGCGCGCAAATGCGGACTCATCGGCCGGCGGATCAGCAACTCGCGTTCGGTAAAGACCAACTCGATCACCTCTTCTTCACCGAGGCCAATCGCCTCGATCCAGCGTTGCACTACCGCCGGCAAACTCTCACGCTCGACCGTAAACGAGCGGGGCATACACGCCTCCTTTCCGGTTACGGTTTGCCAGCACCGCTCACTCAATCGGATCGTTCCCGCAAATGCGGGAAAAGTATCACTTCACGAATCGTCGGCTGGTCAGTCAGCACCATCACCAGCCGGTCAATCCCGATGCCAAGGCCGCCGGTGGGGGGCATGCCATAGCGCAGCGCATTGATAAAGTCTTCATCCATCTGGTGCGCTTCTTCATCGCCGGCGGCGAAAGCGCGCAACTGCTCGCGGAAGCGTTCTTCCTGATCAAACGGATCGTTCAGCTCGGTAAAGGCGTTGCCGATCTCCATCCCGGCGATAAAGGCCTCAAACCGTTCGGTAAAGTCGGGCCGGTCGGGAATGCGCTTGGCCAGCGGCGACATCGCCACCGGATAGTCGATGATAAAGGTAGGCTGGAAGAGGTGGGGTTGGACGAATTCCGAGAAGAGTTCATCAACCTGTTTGGCCCACGATGCCTTGCGATCAACGCGCAAGCCGCGATCGGCGATGGCCGCATGCAGAGAGGCCAGATCCGGATGCTGGGTAATATCAATCCCGGTGCGTTCGGCGATCGCATCAGCCATCGCAAGGCGCGGCCACGGCGGGCGAAACTCAAGCTCGCGGCCCTGATAGGTGATCGTGGTCGTGCCATGCACCGCATAGCAAATCTCACCCAGCATCTCTTCGACCAGCGCCATCATAGCGTGATAATCGGCATACGCCTGATAGCACTCCATCATCGTAAACTCAGGGTTATGCGAGCGATCAACCCCCTCGTTGCGGAAGTTTTTGCCGATCTCGTAGACGCCGGGGAAGCCGCCGACGATCAACCGCTTGAGATAGAGCTCAGTCGCGATGCGCAGATAAAGATTCTGGCCGAGCGCATTGTGATAGGTAACGAACGGGCGTGCGGCAGCGCCGCCATAGAGCGGCTGCAAGACCGGCGTCTCCACTTCCAGAAAGCCGCGTTCGTCGAGCACGCGCCGCATGGTGCTGATAATGCGGGCGCGAGCACGAAAAATATCGCGCCGCTCGCGATTCACAATCAGGTCAAGGTAGCGTTGGCGATGACGTTCTTCCACATCTTGCAGACCGGCCCACTTTTCTGGCGGCGGGTTAATCGTCTTGGCCAGCACCGCCAACTCACGCACAAACAGCGAGCGTTCGCCGGTTTTCGTGCGGCGGAGAGTACCAGTCGCTTGGACAATATCAAACGTGTCGAGCTGATCGCGAAACCGCTCGAACCACTCATCGCCGATGTCAGCCCGGCTGAGCCAGAGTTGGATCTCGCCACTCCCATCTTCGATGTGGGCGAAAGCGATCTTGCCCATAACCCGTCGTGCGCCGACGATGCGCCCGGCGAGAGTAATCACCGTTTCGGCAGCGGCCAATTCATCAAACGCAGCCAATGCTGCGCCGATGGTATGGCTGCGGTAGCAGCGGGGTGGAAAGGGATCAATTCCGGCGGCGCGCAACTGTGCAAGCTTGGCGGCGCGTTGGGCTTGTAAGTCGTTTAATTCCATACTGAACGAATCGGTGCCATTTCACCGGCGCATTCCGCCAGCGCCGGCGCTTCTCTCCCCATTATACCGGAAAACAGCACGGGCGAGGCATGCCTCGCCCGTGGTCAGCCGGTGGAAAATGGCTGCTAGCGCACCTTGAGGATCGTCAATTTCATCACACCAGAAGGGGTATGCACCGTCACCTTATTGCGGGCACGCTTGCCAAGCAGCGCAGCACCGAGCGGCGACTCGTTCGAGATGCGGCCTTGGCGCGGGTTGGCCTCGGCGCTGCCGACAATCGTCCACGTCTCTTCCGAGCCGTCGTCTTCAAACCGGACGGTTACGGACGAACCGACCCGTACCTCGCCGTTGCTCGCCTGATCTTCATCAATTAATTCAGCGCGCGAGAGTAGGTGCTTGAGTTCGCGAATCCGACCTTCGAGCAAGGCTTGCGCTTTCTTCGCGTCTTCGTATTCACCGCTCTCAGAAATGTCGCCCAATTCTTTGGCCGCGGCAATCCGCTCAGCGATCTGCTTGCGTTCCACGGTCATTAGGTACTCAAGCTCCGCTTCAAGGCGGGCGCGACCTTCGCGAGTCAGGTACGTCGGCTTGTCTGTCATCACTACTGCCTCTACGCTGCCCGTACCGCGCAGCCGGGCGGACGGGAAACCTCAATATAAAAAGAATAACTGAGAGCACATCTCTCAGTCGTGGCCGGGGGCGCTTTCGCAGCCTACCCCATACCTTGCCACAATTATATGTGGTTGCGCGCAATTTGTAAAGACGGTTTGCATATCATGGAATACTCGCACAGATATGCTATAATCGAATTGCAGATTGTAGGCGTTAGGGAACTGAGGAGCAATGGCTTCACGCAGCGGCAACAAATCAACCGGCAAGCGGCGCGCGACTGGCAGCCGTAGCCGCAAGAGTGGTGCGAGGGCGGGCTGGGCCATCTCGTTGCGCCCCGAACATCAGCGTGAGCTATTTGCGCTAGGCCTGATCCTGATCGCTGCCGTTACGATTATCTTTGTGTTCACCGGCGAAGCTGGCGGGTTGGGCAGCCTGTACCTCAACGGCGTGCGCTCATTGTTTGGCGCCGGGGTCTTCTTTGTGCCGTTCACCCTCTTTTTGATCGGGATCGCCATCCTCTGGCAAGAGCGGATGAGCGATGCTAACCTGAGCGGGGCCAATGTGCTGGGCACAATGCTCGTGCTCTTCGCGATGCTGGGCCTGCTCGAAGCGCCGGTGCATGATATTCTGATCGCCGATCGCTTCAACGAGGGCGGCGGCTTGATTGGGTATTGGCTGCTCGAGGCGTTGCAGCTTGCGATTGGCCGGATTGCGGCAGTAGTGGTGATTTTGGCGCTGGGGTTGGCCGGGTTGCTGCTCACCTTCAATCTGACCGTGCGCGAGCTGGTGTTGGGGATGGCCGAGCGCACCGCCGCCTTTTGGCAGATGCTCTGGAGCGCGCCGCGCCGTCCGGCTGCACCAGCCAACGCGACCCGCCGCTCATTGGCCGATCTGATCTTTACGCCACCGCCGCAGGGCGAGGCCGATGATATTGTGCCGACGCCGATTGCTGCCCGCCCGACACGGGCGAGCCTGTTTAAGCTCCCTACGCCTGAATTGCCTCCACCCGCCGAACCGGCCAAGCTGACCAGCGCGCCGGCGGTGAGCGCGTCGCCGGTCAAGCCGGAACCGGTGCAAGAGGTGGTGCAAGAGGCGCTCGATGGGTTCGAGATTTCGCCGGTGCGGCGGGCTTGGCCGCTGCCGTCGCTCGATCTGCTCTTGGAGCGCGCGCCTGACGGTGGCATTACCGACGAAGAGCGCCGCTTGAAAGCGCGTGTGATCGAAGAGACCTTGGCCAGCTTTAAGGTTGAAGCGCGGGTGGTTGGAGTCAATACCGGCCCCGCCGTGACCCAGTTTGAGTTGCAGCCGGCGGTTGGGGTGAAGGTGGCCAAGATTATGACGCTCGAACGCGATCTCGCGCTGGCGCTAGCCGCACAGTCGATCCGGATCGAGGCGCCTATCCCCGGCAAGAATGTGGTTGGCATCGAGATTCCCAACAGCGCAATCGCGATGGTCTCGCTGCGCGAGGTGCTCGATAGCGAAGAGTATGAGCTGCACCGCGGACGGCTGAAGCTGCCGTTAGGCAAGGATGTCAGCGGTACGCCGGTGATTGCCGATTTGACCAAGATGCCGCACCTGCTGGTGGCCGGCGCCACCGGTTCGGGCAAGTCGGTGGCGATTAATGCGTTCTTGTGCGGCTTGCTGCTCAAGCATACCCCCGATGAGCTGAAGCTGATTCTGATCGACCCCAAGATGGTCGAGATGATAGTCTATAATCGGATTCCGCACCTGCTCTCGCCGGTCGTCACCGAGGTGGAGCGGGTGGTGCCGACGCTCAAGTGGGCAACCCGCGAGATGGAGCGGCGCTATAAGGTGTTTGCGAAACACGCTTGCCGCAATATTGACAGTTACCGCCAACTGGCGCGCAAACGGGCCGATCTTGAGCCGATGCCCTACATCGTGATTGTGATTGATGAGTTGGCCGACTTGATGATGATGGCCCCCGATGAAGTTGAGACGTATGTCTGCCGGTTGGCGCAGATGGCCCGCGCCACGGGGATTCATCTGATTATCGCCACCCAGCGTCCGTCGGTTGATGTGATTACCGGCCTGATCAAGGCAAACTTCCCTTCGCGCATCGCCTTTGCAGTGACCTCGCAAGTCGATAGCCGGGTCATTCTCGACGTGCCCGGCGCTGAACATCTGCTTGGCCGCGGCGATATGCTCTATATGGCGGCTGACTCGGCGAAGCTGGTGCGGATTCAGGGTACCTACGTCGCCGATCGTGAGGTTGAGCGGATCGTTGATTTTTGGCGTAAGGCGGCGCCGCCCGATGAGGCGAAGCCGGAGGAGGCGAAGGCGAGCGGGGGCGAGACCCAACCTGCCGCCAGTGGCGAGAGCTTCCAACCTCCCGCCGAGTTCCTCTCGCCTGCCGAGCAAGACGAATTGCTGCCGCAAGCGATTGCGCTCGTCTCACAACATCAGCGCGCCTCAGCCTCGCTCTTGCAGCGCCGGTTGCGGATTGGCTATTCCAAAGCGCAGCAATTGATCGATCTGCTCGAACAGCAGGGCTACGTCGGCCCGCCTGATGGCGGGCGGTCGCGTGAGGTGCTGCGCCGTGACGGCACGCCGCCGTGACGGTTTGGCGATGGCCGATCTGAAGGAATGTAGCGCCGCAACGATCCGGCCTGTGGGTGCGTCTAACCGGCAACCAATCACCCGTCTCGCTCAGGAGGAAGCTGCGATGGCGATCGAAGATTTTTATACCGGCGCGCGCCGGATTTTGGCGAATATGCTGGAAGAGACGCCAAAGGCTGATCGCGAGCAATTGCTCGACGCCTACGCCGAATTGCTCACCCGCTTGCATGCCGAAGAAGCGCATCGGATGCTGACCGAGGTGATCGAGGATGCGCGCACCCGGCTTGATGCCCGCCTCTCGCCCGATCCGATCCGGCAGACGATTGCCGGTGTGCAGACGACGCTGCAAGACTTGTGGAATAGCCTCTGGCGGTAGGGCCTCACCCCTCGGCTGGAGCGGGGATATGTTTTTTACCGCCGAGGACGCCGAGGGCGCAGAGGAAGGAAATAGCCACAAAACCTCGCAAAAGGCACAAACGTATTGCTGTTACACGCTTGTGGCCTTTCGTGGCTCTGACCCAAAACCCCTGTGCGCTCTTTGCGTTCTTCGCGCCTTTGCGTTTGACCCCTCTGCGGCTTGGCTTGCGTGGTGGCTTTGGAGTAGGCCCTCACCCCCCGGCCCCCTCTCCCACCTGACGGCGGGAGAGGGGGAGCTGCGTGATGGGCGGACGAGGCATGGCAGGAGCGGAAGAGAGTAGCGCCCCTCTCCCGCGCTAGTGGGAGAGGGGGAGGGGGTGAGGGTTGCCCCTCCCCCAGC
>JAUQOZ010000322.1 GCA_030550625.1 Chloroflexota bacterium
GCCGCGATACCTGATCTCGGTTGCCAGCGGGTCGTCGCCGTAGTGGTTGATGAAGAGGAAGTCGCCTGCCGGGCCGCGGCTAATCCGCACGTCGGCCCAGTGGCTGAGGGTGAATGGCGCTGGGCAGCCAACCCAATCGGCGAGTGTGGTGAAGGCGCGCAAATCATCGAGGGCGATGATCGGGAAGGCGGCGCCGAGGACGATGATTTCACCGTTGCCGATGGGTTTGCGGAAGCCTGCCGGCATGCCATCAGCCATCGCAAAGACCGTGCCGAGGTCGCCGTGGTAGGTCTGCACGAAACTGGCCGGAATATCGGCGATGGCAAAGACCTGCACCCGGCGCGGGGTGAAGGGCGGGTCGCTAGTGATCTGCACCGCTAACGCCTGCGCCAGCTCGCCCTCTGCGCGCAAGCGCCCAATGATGACCACCTTCCCGCCGGCGCGGGCATAGTCTACCAGCTTGCGTTCGGTGGCCGGGTCGCTGGTAGTGTCGAGCATCGTCCACACGAGCGGCGTGCGGCTCGGATCAAGCGTGGCCTGTTGCAGGTCAACCGCGGTAAAGTCGCGGTGGCTCAGCGCCAACCCGCGCGCGATGAAGTCGAACAGAATGACCTCACGCTGGTGGGTGATGATGTTGGTTGACTCTTGGGTGCAAGGCAGATTGACCTCGGTCATAAAATCGTCGAGGCGGAAGCCGATCGTTGTGACCGGTTCTGGCCGCGCCAAGACGAGCGCTTCGTCGTAGCTGGTCAAGGTGCGCGACAGCAACGGGTAGCGGTGGTAGTGGCTGCGCAGGCTGCCGTCTTTGCGCACCGGGTGGCCCCAGTCGTGCCGCTTGACCGGACTCAGGATCGGGTCGTTTTCGCCATCGAAAAAGAGGTAGTGATTGATGGCGCGCATGCCGTTTGAGAGGCACAGACGAGTATGGAGATCGTAGAAGGCGCTCGACATATTGCTAAAGTCGAGATTGCCGCCGGCCTGAAATTCAATCGAAAAGAGTGGCTGGGCCGGGTTTTGGATGGCCGCGGTCATGGCGTTGACCAGCGCCAGTTGGTGAAAGGTGCCTTCGCCGATCTGGCCCGGATAGACATCGGTGGCGCTGATGACATCGGGTATGCGCAAGACATCGGCTAATTGCGATAAACCGATGGGAAATGTCTTGCCGCCGTTGGCGAAGCCGTGAATATTGATGACTGCCGGCACCTCAAGGCCATGCGCGTGGGCCGTAGCAAGCATCCAGCGCGTGTAGTCGCGCAGGTAGGTGCGATAAAACCGGCGATAATCGGCCACCAATTGCGCGCCTGCTGGGCCATTGGCGTGACGCAGGCGTTCGGCCAAGATTTCTGGATCGTCTGTTTGCGCAGCGCTGCGCGTTGCTTGCCGCCACGCAGCGAAATGCTGCATCGTTACCGGGTTGAGGTCAAAACTGTTGCGTACCCAGTGCAACATGCCCATTTCATTATCGAGCTGCACCAGCACGATCGGGCCGCCGCGGGTGATCTGGCGCGGCGCCAGCACGGCAAAGACGGCGCGGTACCACGCGGCGGCACAATCTAGAAAATCAGGGTGCAAATAGCTGGCAATGTTTTCGGTTTCGCCACGCTGGTTGATCAGCGCGATCTGCGGGTGGCGCGCAAACACCCACGGCGGGATGCCTTCATTGATCGTTTCAGCCATGATGTAGGGGCCGGGGCGGGCGATCACATACAGCCCCATACGTTGGGCCAGATCAAGAAAGCCGGCAAGGTCGCGCATAGGGTGAGTTGTGCCGGTTAGATCGACCAGTTCTGGTTGCGGTTGGTGCCAGAGCCACGGGATGTAGCAGGCGACCGCGTTAAATCCGGCTTGCACGAGCAGGCTAAGCCGGTGTTCCCACTGATCGGCGGGGGTGCGGAAGTAGTGGAATTCACCCGCTTGCAGCAGAAGGGGGTGTTCATCGAGCCAGAATTGTTGGTTGTGAACAGTTAGTTTTGGCATGATGGCAGTATCCTCAGTGCCTTTAACGATTGCATTAGCGTTGCGGATGCGGGCGAGCCGCCCGCGCTCCTTATGCGTGTGTGGCGGGGGCCGCTGGCCTGCATGTCTTCGCTCGTGTTGGTGCGGGCGAGCCGCCCGCGCTCCGTCTACCTTGTGCGGGCGAGCCGCCCGCGCTCCGTCTACCTTATGCGGGCGAGCCGCCCGCGCTCCTGTCTGTCTTCATCATTGCGCTTTCTCGTGCTTCGTGAATCCCAATACGTTCAGCGCTCGTTGGATCAGCAAGCTCGACGTATAGACATCCCAAATCAGGCCACTGCGCGCATTTTCGAGCATCAGCAACGCGCAGCCTTTGTTAATCCCGTAGATCGTCCGGCTGTACCACGGCGGACTCACCGCGAGGTTATAGGCGTCGTAAAAGCCGTATGGCCCGCAGGTTTGCGGCTGTTCGTGGTAGAGGTAGTCAAGCATTGCCAGCACTTCATCAGGTGTGAATGGCATACAAGCAATGGCATTGCTGATCGAGACTGTGCCATCAGGTTCGGGTGGGACGAGCGCCGGCGGTGCGCCAGCGACGACGTAGCCGCGCGGCGTGTCGCCGCAGCCGATGCCCCAGCTCCGCTCGTGATAGGTGCGAAACTGCTCGCGCAAGCTAAGGCAAAAGTCGCGGTTAGCCAGCGCCGCCAGCCGCGCGTTGTTGAACCAATCAACGCCGTCGGGATCGCGGTAGCTGCGGGTATCCAGCCACGCTTCGGTGTACTGGTAGGCAAAAAGGGTGCCGCCGGGGTTGATAATCACCGGCTAATCACCGGCTGGCCTTGGTAGACGCCGATGTCGCGGCGAAAACCGCGGTACAGCGCGCGAGCAGTGCTCGCCGGTACACAGAGCGCGGCTTGCAGGTAGAGCAATTTCTGCTCGGCGGCCATATCCCAATAGCTGATAAACCCCGGCGTTCCGGTCACGTAGTCGCCGCCGGCATCGGGATTGTACGACATGCGCAACACCGTCTGGCCGTTGCGCTCGGTAATGAAAGCCGCCCAATCAATCCGGTCGAGCAGGCGCATCGCTAGCTCGTCAATTTCGGCGTCGCGAAAATAGGCGGCTGCGGTGAGAACGCCGTTCAGGCAAAGGCCGGTGTCAATGGTCGAGTATTCGCACTGTTGCCAACGGGTTGCGGTATAGCGATCGAGAAAGTGAGCAAAGAAGCCGTATTGGTGCGGCACGCGCTCGTAGAGCGTACGGAGCGTGCCGCGCGTAATCGCTAATCCTTCGGCGCGGCTCATCCGCCCGCGTTCGACCGCGATCACCCACGCGCTCAAAGCAAACCCAACCGAGGCAATCGAGGCGATGCGCGGGCGATGGATGGCATCAACCGTCAGGCCGTAACCGGGGCTGGCCGGATCGAGGTTGGTGCCGGCGCGAAAAAAGGCGAGTGCGCCTTCGATCTCATAATCAAACAAGGTTGCTTCGTCCACAAGCTACTCCAGTGTCTCTGGATGTTTCAGCGATGATGCACGCGCAATAAAGGTAGTGGGAATCCGTTGCGGCGGGAAGACCTCTTCGTGTTCGAGGTAGCGCATCAACCATTTGGCGGCGGTACCGCCCCATGCCCGCCGTGACGCGCCGATGGTTGAGAGTGGCGGTTGTACGTAACGCGCCAGTAAGATATCGTCGCAGCCGACTACCGCAATATCGCGCGGCGCTTCCAAGCCGTGTTCGCGCATTGCGCGCATAAAGCCGATCGCCATCTGGTCATTGGCGCAAAAGACCCCTTCCGGCAGGTCGCCTTCAGCGATAATCCGCTGCGCCGCTTCGTAACCCGATTGCTCGGTAAAATTGCCGGGATAGACTCGCACCGAGAGCTGGTGGCGGGCAGCTTCGTTGAGAAACGCCTGCATACGCTCGTTGTTGTCAAACGAGTCGGGTGCGCCGGCCACATAGGCCAAGCGGCGTAACCCTTGCCGGTAGAGATGGGCGAAGGCTTGGACGACGCCTTGCCGGTTATCGAGCAACAGTGGGAAGACGTGCTCGGCTTCGAGCTGTCGATCCATCACGACGATCGGGAATTTCGGCCCGGCCAGCCGCAGGATCTGCTCGTTAGGAATACTGGTATCGAAGACGATGGCGCCATCGACTTGGCGATGGGTGAAGATGCGCCGCTCGACGCGCGTCTCTGGGCAGACGATTAATTCATATTCGGTTGCCAAAATCACTTCGTGAATCCCATCGAGAATTTCTTCGTAGAACGCACCGGCGAAGCGGGTGATAAAGACCCCGATTGTGCGTGACCGGCGCGTCTTGAGGTGGCGGGCAAAAGCATTCGGATGGTAGTTGAGCTCCTCTGCTGCTTGCAGCACGCGCTGGCGCGTCTCTTCGCTGATGGTGCCGGTGCGGTTGAGTGCGTATGATGCCGCAGTGACACTCACTCCAGCGCGGCGGGCAACATCTTTGATCGTGGGCATTGTCCCTCCTGAACCAGCTACGCGGTCTATGCAGGCCCTCTGGCAGACTAGCGCAGAGGGCACAGGGATGGTCTCCGGTTCGCCTTTCTGCGCGATGGATAGCGCCGGCTTTCCTCATCTCACCGGAGTGAAACCTAGCTGCGCCAACCCGGTCTGGATCACCGGATGGGCCATCATGACGCGGTGGATTAATCCATCTTGATAGTTGGCCAGCATCAATAACGAAATGCCTTTATCAATCCCAATCACATCAGTGGCGTACCAATTGCGCGAAAGGTTGAAAGCGTCGAAGAAGCCGTAGCGCCCCTTCAGCCGCTCAAGCGAATAGTAGTAGCGCATCGCCTGCAACGACTCCGCTGGCGTGAAGATGATCGAGCCGATCGCTCCCGCCGGCGGCACTGTGTCATCAATAAAGTGCGAACGGTTGTCATACCCCGACGGTGGCGCGCCGTAGCGCCCTTCATAGCCGTTGGGGCCATCGCACGCGGTCAACCCCCACGCGGTGGGGCCAATCGTGGTGTATTTCGCGTCCATCGCGCGGTCAACCCCCACGCGGTGGGGCCAATCGTGGTGTATTTCGCGTCCATCGCGACGGCAAAGTCGTAGTGGGCGCGCGAGGCGGCCACCGAGTTTTGATGCCAATCAACCCCCTGCCGGTCAACCAAGCCGCGAAAGTCGATCCATGCATGGCTAAACTGATAGGTGAAGAGCGAGCCAAACCACGAGTGGATGAACGGTTCTCCCGCGCCGTAACGCCCCTCGTGGCGGATGAAGGTGTAGTAGGGCGTCTCGTCCACCGGATGGGTGGGCGATCCCGCGGCCAACACGTAAAGCATCAGTTGTTCGGCGTAAAAATCCCAATGGCCGCTGAAGCCCTTTTCGGGGGTAAAGGCCATATAAAACATCTGCCGATCCGGATCGAGAAACCACGGCCAATCCACCCGTTCATAGATCGTCGTGGCCAGCGTTTGCACCTCGCCGCCGAAATACTGGCCAACGGCCAGCACCCCCATCAGCAAGATGGCAGTGTCAATGCTCGATACTTCGCTCTGCCAAGCGCGCTGGCCCGTCTTGATATCGACAAAGTGATAGTAGAAGCCTTCGACCAAGGCCATCCGTTCCAGCGTCTGCAACGTACCCAACGCCCGTTCGTAGCCTTGTTCGCGGGTAATAAAGCCGCGTTCGACCCCGACAATCAACGCGGTCAGGCCAAAACCAACCGACGCGATGCTCGCGATGCCGGCTGACCCCGGATAGCGGTCGCGAATCAGGCCATAGCCGGGGCTAGCCGGATCGGTGTTGGCCTGCTCCCAGAAGAAATCGAAGGCCGCGCGCAGTTCGTAGGCGATGATCTCGTCATCGCTGGCCGTGACTGGTACTGGCGTGACCGATGGCGCCATCGTGGTCGCGGTAGGTGACGGCGCTGGCTGTGGCGTGTGGCTGGCAGCGGCGTGGGCGAAGCCGCCACCGGCGCAGGCGTGCTCGGCGGCGCAACGCTTGGCCCGGCGGGTGCAGCGCAGGCGGCCAGCGCCAATACAACTCCGAACAGAATATTCCACAAGGATAGCTTATTCACCGGCGAGTCCTGATCGTTCAATCGATTCGACAAACCAGCGTTGCAAGATGAAATACATCACCAGCAACGGCAAAATGGTCAGAAATGTCCCGCTCATCTTGACCGCTTCGTTCAGGCGGTCGAAGATATTCACCATGCTGGCGGGGTAGAGGTTCTCGTATGCTTGGGTAAATTTAGCCAGTTGCATTGGCAACGTCTGCATGCCACCCTCTAAAAACACCGTCATCAGATACGTCTCATTCCAATACCAAACCACCGAGAAAATGAACGAGACGATAAAGGCTGGCACCGCGCCGGGCAGCGCGATTCGCCAAAAGACGGTCAAATCGGACGCGCCATCGAGCCGGGCGGCTTCTTCGAGCGCCCGCGGCAGCGAGAGAAAGTTTTGGTAGAAGATGAGAATGAAGATCGCGCTCTTGAATCCTTGCCCTAACACCGCCGGAATAAGCAGCGCCCAAATCGTGCCCAACAGATTGAGATAACGATAATTGAGCATCTGCGGGATGATGGTGTTTTGCGGCGGGATGACGAAGGTGGCGAAGATC
Organism: Chloroflexota bacterium; assembly: GCA_030550625.1. Lineage (GTDB taxonomy): Bacteria > Chloroflexota > Chloroflexia > Chloroflexales > Chloroflexaceae > Chloroflexus. The sequence goes on from JAUQOZ010000322.1 coordinate 6,558, forward strand.
AGGGCAAAGAGCAGCGGTTTGCCCCAAAGCCGGTAGCGCGCCAAGCCATAGCCAACCAGCGCGCAGACTACCACCTGCAAGGCCGTGGGAGCCACGCTGACCACAATTGTCGAGCGCAGCGTATCGAGATAGTTGAGCACCCGGTACGCCTTCTGATAATTGCCCAGATACAGCTCGGTCGGTACCCACTGCACCATCGGGTTGAGCAGATCATCCGGGCTTTTGAAGCTGGTGATCGCCATAAATAGCAACGGGTAGAGGTAGACAAACCCGATGGCGATCAAGACGGCATAGAGCATGCCGGTGGGGATGATTCCCGTCCGATTATGCGCGCCCCACATCACTCGCCGTAGATAATCGAACTGTAGCCGCCGCATGTGCTCACCCTTCTAATCCGTGTGTATCTGTGTCCTATCCGTTCAGCGGTTTGTTCCCGCTACAGCGGGAGCACCCCGCTCAGGCATCCTGCCCGGTGCCTCCCTCCCCCAGCGGGGGAGGGCTGGGGTGGGGGCATCCCCCGCTCCCCGGCTGTCCTTGCGCGTCGCCGGAGGCGGCGAAGCAATCCCCTCCGAGCACGGGAGCACCCTCGCCGTTCCGCATACTCCTCATCTTATTGCCGCTGAGCATCACCGCACACCTGCTCAATCCCTCGCCCGTGGGCGCAACACCATAAAGGTCGCGACCAACAACCCAATCAACGCCAGCGAATACAAAAACGCCATCGCGCTAGCGTAGCCAATCCCGCCTTCGACGTCGTAAATGCGGGCGGCGATGTATTTGATCACCTTGTTCTCAGAAAAATGCGAGAGCGTGATCACCGTATACAGCGCATTGATCAGCGTAGTCGTCGTCAGCGCCGGCAACGTAATCTTCCAAAACATCTCCCACGCCGACGCACCATCAACTGAGGCGGCCTCGTAGACGAAGCGGTCAATTTTTTGCAATCCGGCCAGATAGA
>JAUQOZ010000344.1 GCA_030550625.1 Chloroflexota bacterium
CCGCGCTCCGCTCGGCCCCGACCGCTCGGCTCGCAATGACAACCAGAGTGGTGGCTCTTCCCCCAAAACCCCTTTGCGCCCTCTGCGTTCTTTGCGCCTTTGCGTTTTACCCCTCTGCGCCTTTGCTCGCTTGGCGCCTTTACGGTGGCGAAGCGCTGTAGTGGCCGACGAGGGCATGGAGGGGAAGCGCCAAGAAGCGACGCCCAAGATGGTATGTTCTGTTTTTTATTCTATAAGTGACGGAATCCCGCCGATGCCGGAGATTGCTTCGCCTCGCGGCGAGCCGCGCTCCGCTCGGCCCCGACCGCTCGGCTCGCAATGACAACCAGAGTGGTGGCTCTTCCCCCAAAACCCCTTTGCGCCCTCTGCGTTCTTTGCGCCTTTGCGTTTTACCCCTCTGCGCCTTTGCTTGCTTGGCGGCGTTGCGGTGGCGCAACGCAGCAGCGCCCCGCACGCGCGAGTCAGGCAAAGAACTGCCGCAACGCCGCCAGTGTCTCGGCTGGCGCCTCTTCGGGCAAGAAATGGCCGCCGGGAACGCTATGACCCTGCACATCGACGGCATACTCGCGCCAAACCTGCAACACATCGTAACGCTTGCCGACAAAACCGGCGCTACCCCACAACACCAGTAGCGGGCACGTCACCTTGCGTCCAGCACGGAAATCTTCCTCATCGTGCGCGAGATCGATGCTGGCCGCCGCCCGGTAATCGGCGCAACTGGCGGCAATCGCGGCAGGATCGCGAAAACAGCGCACATACTCGGCTATCGCCTGCTCGGTGAATGCAGTCGGTGTCCGCCCCCAGTGCGCCAGCTTGCTGCGCACCCAGAACTCAGGATCAGCCCCGATCAGCCGTTCGGGCAACGGCGCGGGTTGGATGAGAAAGAACCAGTGGTAGTAAGCAGTGGCAAAGGCGCGGTCAGTGGTGAGGTACATGTGATGGGTTGGCGCAATATCGAGCACCGCCGCGCGTGTTACCCGATCGGGATGGTCGAGACACATGCGATGTGTGACTCGCGCCCCGCGATCGTGCCCGGCGACGGCAAAGCGGGTAAAGCCCAACAAGGCCATCAATCCTACCATATCAGCGGCCATTGCCCGCTTGCTGTAAGTGATGTGTTCGGGATCGTCCGCTGGTTTGTCGCTATCGCCATAGCCACGCAAGTCGGCGACGACCACCGTAAACGAATCTGCCAACGCTGGCGCGATCGCATGCCACATCGCATGCGTTTGCGGATAGCCGTGCAGTAACAATAACGGCGGCCCGCTGCCGCCGATCGCGCCGGCAATTGTCACCCCATGAACCTGTTGCCGAAACGGTAGATATCCGTTAATAATCGTCACATTGCCACCTCGCTGTTAGTTGTGAAATCCTTTCCCATTTTATTATCATATCGAGTATAATCTAGGCTATCCGAATTCAGCGTAACCGTTGACCCTAGGCAAAGGAGGAAACAACGTGGTTTCTCGCATGCGTGTGATTGGCTTGCTGTTAGTTGCACTCTTGGTGAGTGCGTGCGGTACGACAACGCCGGTGACCGCGCCTACAGCCGAGCCGGCTGCTGGTGGTGCAGCCCCTGCTCCAGCCCCTGCACAGACTCTCCGTTACGCTTTTGGCGGCGGGCCGGTAGGCGGCGTCTTTCAGGTGTACGCCGACGTGCTCTCGCTGATCATCAAAGAGAAGGTGCCCGGTGTTGATATTACGGCTGAGGGCACCGGCGGTTCCGCCGAAAATCTACGCTCGGTGCAATCTGGCGATCGCCAGTTTGGCATTGTCTATTCGGGTGATGTTGCCCTTGGTGCGCTCGGCCAATTGCCCGATGATACCACGATCTACGATAAGGTGATGCCGGTTGCGCCGTTGTACGGCGGCGTCGCTCACTTAGTTGTCTCTGAGCGCAGTGGGATTACCTCGGTGAGCGATCTAGTCGGCAAACGGATTGCGTTGGGGAACGCCGGTTCGGGCGCTGCACTGAGCGCCGAACGCTACTTTAAGGCGTTGGGTCTGTTTGATAAAATCCAGATCGAATATCTCGGCTATTCACAAGCCGCTGCCGCAATGGCCGACGGCCAACTCGATGGCTTCTGGGTGCTGGCTGGCTTCCCCAACGCTTCGGTGCGCGAAGCCGCGACGGCGACGAAGATCCGTCTGATTGATATTTACACGCCGGGCTTAGAAGGTGGCTTCTTCGAGCAGTATCCCTTCTACTCGCCGCGGGCGCTGACCGGTGGTGCGTATGATGGCATGCCCAACGATGTGATGAGCTTCCAAGATACGGCGCTGTGGGTGGCTAACGCCGATGTGCCGGCTGATATTGTTTATCAGGCCCTGAAGGCGGTGTATCTTGAGGGCGGTCTTGACCGGCTGCGCGAAGCCCATCCATCGGCAAAAGAGATGGGGTTGGAAGTTGGCATTACCGGTATCGCGAATAAGCTGCATCCCGGCGCAGTGAAGTTCTGGACTGAGCAGGGTGTGCAGATTCCTGACGAACTGAAGTAAGCGTGATGAGTAGACGGCAACGGTGGAGCTGAACGGAACCGGAGGGAGCAAGTCTCCCTCCGGCGCTACTGCGTAAAGGGGTCGTTATGTCTGCGCTGAAACCATCTGGCGGTGGTATGCTGCCAACCAGTGATGAGATTGATCAGGAAAAGGTTCGCCAATACCTCGAACAAGAAGAAAAACCGACTCGCTCGTTAGGCCGCTTTTGGGGTGCGATTGTAGCCCTGATCGCAGTCGGCATGGCCGGGTTTTATATTTATACTGCCGGAACCTTGCCGGCGCCGGTGCAGTGGCAACGCGGCATCTATGTGATGCTGACCTACATTCTGGTGTTACTGCTCTATCCGGCGGTGGGCAAGAAGAGTCCGGCCAAGCCATGGTTAGAGCGGTTTGCCGATCGGTTGCCGGGGCCGGTACGGGCGATCGTGATGCCGCGCGGCGGGCCGACGATAATCGATTTGATCTTGATCGCCGTTGTGGTAGTGGTAGTGGGCTACTTTATCCTTAACTACCCCTCGCTGCAACGGCGGGCCGGCGCCTACAATGCGACTGATTTCACCGTTAGCGTGATTGGTCTGATCATCTCGCTTGAGATTGCGCGTCGTGTACTGGGTTGGTCAATGACCTTAATCGGTCTCTTCTTCATCCTCTACTTGCGGTTTGGGTTTGTCCTCTACGACATTCCGATTCTCGATACCTTTGCCCATCGCGGCCAACCATGGCAACGGGTAGCGACGGTGCTGTTCCTCGACCAAGAGGGTGTGTTTGGCGTGATGGCCAACGTGTTGGTCAGTTACGTCATTCTCTTTATCTTCTTCGGCGCGTTTCTTAACAAAGCCGGCGCCAGCCGCTTCTTCATCGACTTGCCGCTCGCATTGGCCGGGAGGAGCACTGGCGGGCCGGCCAAAGTCGCTGTGATGTCGTCGGCCTTATTTGGTTCGATTTCCGGCAGCGCCATCGCCAATACGGTCAGCACCGGCACGTTTACTATCCCCTTGATGAAACGGGCCGGCTTTCGTCCGCACGTGGCCGGTGCGATCGAGCCGTCGGCCTCGATTGGCGGCGCCTTTATGCCGCCGGTAATGGGAGCCGGCGCGTTCTTGATGTCGGAATTGACCAATACCCCCTATTCGGTGATTGTCGCCGTTTCGATCGTGCCGGCGATCCTCTACTTTTTATCTGTGTTGACGATGGTGCATTTTGAGGCCAAGAAGTTTGGCCTCAGCGGGATCAAAACCGAGCAGACGGCATGGCAGATCATTCGCAGTGAATGGTACCTATCGCTACCGTTACTCGTGGTGATTTTTATGCTAGTCCGGGGTTATTCACCCGGCTATGCCGCGTTTTGGTCGATCCTCTCCTGCATTCCCCTGATGTATATGCTGCCGGAAAACGTGGCCGACTTGAAGAATCCGGCGGCACAGGGCGGAACGCTGCTGCATGCCTTTGCTCGTAGCACCGTGCGCGTGATCAAGACGATCAATGAAGCGTTGCAGAAGGGGGTGCGCGATACGTTGGTGATTGGCGCGACGGTGGGGGTGATCGGGATGATCGTCGGTACGATCTACGCTACTGGAGTCGGCCAGCGCTTCGCCAACATTATCGTCAGCCTGAGCGGCGGTGATATTCTGGCGGCGGTGGCGTTGATTGGGATAGCCTCGCTCCTGCTTGGCATGGGTGTGCCGGTGACGGCAGCGTATTTGATCACTGCCGTGATCGCGGTGCCGGCGCTGACCAGTCTTGGTGTGGCGTTGTTGGCGGCGCACATGATCGTCTACTGGTTTAGCCAGGACAGCAATATCACCCCGCCGGTGTGTGTGGCGGCGTATGCCGGTGCTGCGATTGCTGGCGCTGATCCGTGGAAGACCGGCTGGACAGCGTTTAAGTTCGCGAAATTACTCTACATCATGCCCATTCTCTTTGCTTTTACGCCTGAAATTCTCATGATCGGCTCCAGCGGACAGCCGCTAGTCGATGTAGAATGGAGTAAGGTCGCGATGTCGTGGTTCTCGGCCACGCTTGGCACGATCGCGTTCTCGGCGGTATCGATGTTCTACCTCGTGCGCAAGACAACGTGGTGGGAATGGATTATTGCCGCGTTCGGCACGTTTCTCTGTTTCTGGCCAAACTTGCTGACTGATCTGGTTGGGATTGCGTTTGTGGCAGGCGTTTGGCTGTGGCAGTGGTACGATGTGCGCCGGCAACGGCAGGCGCAAGTACAATCGAGCATGGCTGATTAGCGGGGTGAAGGATGCACGATATCATTGACGCAATCGACCGCTGGTTGGCCCGTGGCGAGCAGGTGGCGATTGCGACGGTTGTGCGCACGATGGGATCGTCGCCGCGGCAGGTCGGGGCCAAAATGGCGGTGTCGTCGGGCGGCTCTATGATCGGTTCGGTCAGTGGCGGTTGCATCGAGGGCGCGGTGTTTGAAGCGTGCCAAGAAGCGATGGCCACCGGCCAAGCTCGCCTGCTCCATTTTGGCGTCGCCGATGAGACGGCGTGGGAAGTGGGGTTGGCTTGCGGCGGTACGATTGATGTGCTGGTCGAGCCGCTGCGGTAAAAGGGGGCTGGCGGGGCAGCGGGCGAGCCGCCTGCGCTCCCATGGCGTGCTGGGGGCGCGGGCCGCTGGCGTGCAAGGTGCTGGTGGGGCAGCGGGCGAGCGGTTGGCAGAGATAAGGGGCGCGGGCCGCTGGCCCGCATGATGCTGGTGGGGCAGCGGGCGAGCGGTTGGCAGAGATAAGGGGCGCGGGCCGCTGGCGTGCAAGGTGCTGGCGGGGCAGCGGGCGAGCCGCCCGCGCTCCTTGTACAGGATTGGCAAACTACGTTCCGGTAAACCGTAACTCCCCTGCTTGCATAACGGGTGAGAAGAGGCAGGGAACGAGGGTGCAATGTCGTATGAGCGCAATCTATGAACTGGTGCGCGACGCCGTGCGCAATGGCCGGCCACTGGCGACGGTGACGGTACTGGCCGGCGGGCCGGTTGGGGCTAAGCTGGCGGTGACACCCGATGGGCAGACCGTTGGCGATTTAGGCGATGCCGATCTGACGGCGCAAGCTGTGCAGGCGGCGCTGCCCTTGCTGGCCCAAGGCGATACCCAAGCGGTCACGCTAGCCTCTGGCGCAACCGTCTTTGTCGAGAGTTTTGTGCCGCCGCCAACCCTCTTCATGGTCGGTGGCGTGCATATCAGCATCGCGTTGGCAGCGCTAGCCAAAGTGGTCGGTTTCCGCACCGTTGTGATTGATGCCCGTGAAGCGTTTGCTACCGGCGAGCGGTTTGCCCATGTTGATGAACTCATCATCGCATGGCCTGACGAGGCGCTGGCCGGCCGGCTCGATGCGCGCAGCAGCGTGGCCGTGCTGACCCACGATCCCAAGCTCGACGATCCGGCCTTGCGGGTGGCGTTGCGCTCACCGGCGCGCTACATCGGCGCATTGGGCAGTCCCAAGACCCATGCCCGCCGCCTCGAGCGACTTGCCGCTGAGGGGTTTACCGCTGAGGAGTTGGCCCGCATCCACGGCCCGATTGGGCTGCCGATCGGCGCGAAGACGCCGGAAGAGATCGCGCTGAGCATTTTGGCGCAGGTGGTGCAGGTGGCTCGGCGCGGCAAGCCGGCATAATCGGCAACGCACAGGGGGCACGGATATACACGGATAGGACGGATAAGTGATTAGCTCGCGGTTATTATCGTTGAATATGCTCATGGTGCGAGCGAGGAGACCTGACCATGCCGCCGCTTGATCGCCGTCAAGCCGAATTGCTCTACGAAGGCGCGCAGGCGCTAGTGCGCGGGGATAAGGAGCGCGCGCGCGAGCTGCTGCTGGAACTGGTTGAATTGAATGAACAAATCCCAGAAGCGTGGCTTTGGCTGAGCGGTGCGGTTGATGATCCCGCCGATCAGCGGGTTGCGCTTGAGAATGTGTTAGCGCTTGACCCTGATAATCCCTATGCCCAAGAAGGCTTGGCGTATCTCGATGCACAGGGGTGAACGTAAAGCAAAATGCGTAATCGGATCAGCGAATCACGCCATCTTATGGAGTGCGGCAGTCAAACTGCCGCATTTCCTTATGAATCGCCCTCGTGCAGGTATAGTCAGGTATAGTGTAGTTGTAGAACCCGGCGCGGCTATGGAATGCGGCAGTCATACTGCCGCACTCCATCATGAATCGCTCTCGCACGGGTATTGAGAGGCGGACAGACATGTGGTTGCGTACAACCGTTAATCGTAGTGCGATACTTCAACGCTGATCTCGGCTCCCTCTCTCGCGATAGGGGAGCGAGGCGGGGGTGAGGGCGAAACGACGCATCGCAAAGCTATCAATCCGTACTTATGCGTTTTGTCCGCCCTTGAGCGTGCGAGGGTAGTGCCGCACTCCATCATGAATCGCTCTCGCACGGGTATTGAGAGGCGGACAGGAATGTGGTTGCGTACAACCGTTAATCGTAGTGCGATACTTCAACGCTGATCTCGGCTCCCTCTCTCGCGATAGGGAAGCGAGGCGGGGGTGAGGGCCAGCAGCCCGCGCAGCGGGCTTTGTACCCCTAGCCCGGCCCTTTAGGGCCGGGTTGCGGACTTGGACTCGCGCCAGTGGGAGCGGGGCTGGGGGTGAGGGCGAAACGGCGCATCCCAAAGCCATCAACTGTATCTACGCTCATGTGGTCTGTCCGCGCTTGAGCGTGCAAGGGTAGTGTGGTTGTGATGCCCAGTGTCCAGTGCGGCTATGGAGTGCGGCAGTTATACTGCCGCATTTCCGAATGATGAGCGGATGGGTTGTTGTCTTGTGCCCCGGTACGGCGCGGTTCCTCATCAAAGCGCCCGCATACGGCGATAGGACACGTATGGCGTGCGGTAGTATCACTGCCGCATTCCCTTATGAATCATCCGCATACGGCAATGGGTTGGTGTAGGAACCGGTTCACCGCAGTGTTATGGAGTGCGGCAGTTATACTGCCGCATTTCCGA
>JAUQOZ010000342.1 GCA_030550625.1 Chloroflexota bacterium
CTCCCGCTTCGGCGCACGCTATGCCCCAGCGGGTTCCTCCCGCGCTCGCGGGGGATTGCTTCGCCGCCGCTGGCGGCTCGCAATGACAAGCGGCGTTGTATGGAGTGAGGCAGTTTCACTGCCGCCGTCCAGCGCGGTTGTGATGTGCGGCAGTATGACTGCCGCACTCCATAGTAGCGCGCATCACACCCGTGCAGTCATTGCTTTAGCGCACGCCATGCCTCAGCGCACGCATCCCGCTCCCCTCTTGTCATTGCGAGGGGGCGCAGCCCCCGAAGCAATCTCCCGCTTCAGCGCAGGTGCTGCCTCAAAGCTGCTGCTCCCGCTGAAGGAGGAGATTGCTTCGCCTCGCGACGGGCAGAGCACGGCTCTGCCCCTACCGCTCGGCTCGCAATGACAGCCGGCGAGCGTGGTATGGAGTGCGGCAGTTTCACTGCCGCACTCCATAGAATAGCGCCAGCCTATGATCCAAACGCGCGTACCTTACGCTTTTACACACGATATCACGGCGTCGCCATATCGCGCGCCGCCGGAATACCGGCCACGGCAGTGGCCATCTGCACGGCCCGCACGATTGCAGTGGCCAGCACATCTGCCGCTACCGCGCCGAGCGTCACCAACGGCGGTGCGTCGTAGACGCCGGTTGCCAGCGCGAACACGGTATCGCCATCGAACGGCGAGTGGGCCGGGCGAATCGCGCGGGCCAAGCCGTCTTGGGCCATGATGGCCAGCCGGGTCGCGGCGGCTTTGTCGAGGCGGGCATCGGTGGCGACCACGGCAATAGTTGTGTTCTGGCCAGCGGCATCGGCAAACGACTGGCGGGCCACGCCACTGCGCAAGAGCGCGCCGGTGCCGATCAGCGACTGGCCGGGGCCGCGCGCGCCGGCGACGATCCGGCCTTGCCCGTCAACTACATCGCCAAAGGCGTTGACCACCACTAACGCCCCTACCGTCACCCCATTCGCCAGCGTCTCGCTCCACGTGCCGACGCCGCCGCGCATCGCGGTGGCCATGCCACCCACTTTGCCGACCGTCGCGCCGATCCCGGCCCCAACGCTGCCCTCGGCTACACTGGCCTCGGCAGCCATGCAGGCCGCATACCCCATCGTCGCATCGGGCCACACATCGGGCCGGCCCACACCCAGATCGAAGATCACCGCCGCCGGCACAATCGGCACTTTGGTCAGGCCTACATCGAAGCCATAACCGCGCTCGTGCAGCCACGACACGACGCCAGTGGCGGCGGCTAAGCCAAACGCGCTGCCGCCGGTCAAGACGACTGCATTGACCTGCTGCACCAGATTCACCGGATCGAGCAGATCGGTCTCGCGGGTGCCGGGAGCGCCGCCGCGCACATCCACGCCGGCAACCGCACCATCTGGCGTCAGCACGACCGTCACCCCGGTCAGCGCCTCGGCATCGGCGGCGTGGCCGACGACCACCCCTTGCACATCGGTAATTGCAGGAACCTTCATTGCCGGCTAACCTCTACCGGCGGCGCGATCGGGTACGCATCCGCGCGCACCGTGGGCGCGCTGCCGGCGTGGGAATGACCACAGTACGGGCAAATCCGCCACGTCAGATCGATCACCTTCTGGCACGAGTCGCAGCGCCGGCGCAACTGAGTATGGCAGTGCGGGCACAGGATGAAATCTGGTTCGATGGGGCGCTGGCATTCGGGGCAGACGAATTGCTCTTCGAGATCGCGGCGCAGGAACTCTTCTTCCAAGGTGCGCTCGTACTTCTCGGCCAGCGTTTGCGGCGGGCGCAAGATCAGATGCAGCGGAATGCCGAGGAAGGGCAGCAGCAGCACGATACCCACTGCGAGCACTTGTACCGAGATGTCTTCGGTGCGGCGGCGAATATCGCGGTAAGCCCACAACACCGACGCTGCCCAGAGCAACACCGCATACGCGCCCAAAAAGATCGCGCCAAGGCGCACCAGCGGCAGAATATTCGCTAAAAATTCCTGTATTGCTTCCATACGTTACAACTTGCGCGTCTGTGCGCGCAAGACAAACACTGTCGCCCCGCCCACCTGCACCTCTAACGGCGCCGGCGGGTAAAACTCACCCGACTCGGCGATCGGCGGCATCGGCGAGACGTAGCGCGTGCGCGTCGAACAATGTTCACGAATAATGCTGATCACCGGATTGACCTGCTGATCCTCGACGCTTAACAGCAAGGTCACGTTGCCTTCCCGCAAAAACCCGCCTTGGCTACTCAGGCGCGTCACCCGGTAGCCATGCTCGGTCAGCGCTTCGACGAGATTCGTCGCGTCTTGGGACTGAACGACAGCCAGAATCAGGCGCATGCTCTTCACCCTAACGATGTCAATCCACGCTTCGTTGCGCGGCAATCGGCGTAATCCGGGCCAAACGCGGCGTCACCGCTTGCCAAATCTGTTCGGCTAACGCTTCAACCGGCTGGTCGGCATCGAGCGCGTACCAGCGCTCAGGCTCTTGCGCCATCAGCTCGGCGAACCCTTGGGCCACCCGCTGATGATAGGCAAGATCACGCGCATCGAGCCGGTTCCATTCCACCGGCTGGCCGCTGCTGGTTTCCGTCCGCTCACGCCCGGCGCGCTTGCGCTGCAATCCGACTTCTACATCGATCTGCAAATAAAAGGTCAGATCAGGTTTCAGCCCGCCGGTTGCCACTGCCGTAATCGCGCGCAGTTCGTCGAGATCGCGGCCAAGGCCGTACCCCTGATACGCAAAGGTCGAGTCGGCATAGCGGTCACAGACCACAATCCCGCCAGTGGCGAGATAGGGCCGGATCAGCTCGCTGACCAATTGCGCGCGCGCCGCCGAAAACAACAAGGTCTCAGTGGTAGGCGCCATTTCGGTATGGCGCAGATCAACCAAGATCCGGCGGATCAACTCGCCGATCCGCGTCCCGCCCGGTTCGCGGGTCAAAATCACCGGATAGCCCGCCGCTTGCAGGCGTTCATACAGACGGCGAGCTTGCGTGCTCTTGCCGGCCCCCTCTGGCCCTTCAAATGTAATAAACAGACCTTGATGCATGACAGCGCCACCAGCAATCTCGGTTTATCCTTCGTTAAGGATAGCCGATCTTTGCCAATCTGTCGATCAGCCGTCGTGTATGGTAACGGCATTGCGTTGCAATGCCGCTCCCGATCCCGCTACCGGAAGATCTTCACCCGCCGGTTCGGATCGTCACCGCGGCTCTCTGAGCGCAAATTGTAGCGGTCGGCCATCTGATGCTGCAAGCGACGAATGTAACTGCTGCGCGGGGTCAATTCTACCGCATTGCGCTCACCGCTCATCACTTGGGTAATCGCCTGCTCAGTTTCGAGCAACGCCTCTTCGATCGTCGAGTCGCCGCGCGGCGGTTCGGGTTCCTCATCCACCACCTCGCGCAACTGGAAGACCTGCGCCAGTTGCCGTTCCATCTGGGTAATCGTGTTGTTGCGCAGCACGTAGACCGGCACGCCCTGCTCTTCGGCCTGCCGCAGTTGTTGCGAGCTTTGCCGGTAGTAGTTCTTGAGCGTCATGACCAGCGTGGCGTCTTTCATATCACGCACAATCACCGCCGGCACTCGCAGCCGTTCGATCGCATTCTGCAACCGGTTCCGGCTGACGCCAAACGGGAAGATGCGCTGCGGCGGCACCGTGGTTGCTGCGGCGGCATTGCCGTTGCGGTCGCGCAAGCGCGGGCCGCTCGCCCCCATCTGCGCCTGATCGCGCCCGCCCCGATTCCGTCGCCCGCCAAACGCCGGCGCATCGATCGGCGCGCGCCGCACCGGTTCGCGCCGCACCGTCCCGTTCGGCTCGCGGAAGCGTTGCTCGCACGGCGGCTCTTCGCCGCGCAAGATCGCATCAACCGCCGCCGCCACATCCGGGTAGACGGTCACGCTATCCCACGACTGAATCTCAACCAAAATGCTGAAGGTCGGCGGCGCTTTCCGTTCCAGCACCGTCTTTTGCGTCCCGCGCCGGCGCGCCTCTTCGTCACCTAGCGTCACCGCCTGAATCCCACCCACCAGATCGGAAAGGGTGGGGTTGACCATCAGGTTATCGAGGGTATTGCCATGGGCCGTACCCACCAACTGCACGCCGCGCTCGGCGATGGTGCGCGCCGCCGCCGCTTCCAGCTCGGTGCCGATTTCGTCAATCACAATCACTTCGGGCATGTGATTCTCGACTGCCTCGATCATCACATTGTGCTGCTCGGCGGGACGCGGCACCTGCATCCGGCGCGCCCGCCCGATGCCGGGGTGGGGAATATCGCCATCGCCGGCAATTTCGTTCGAGGTGTCAACGATCACCACCCGCTTGCGCAACTCGTCACCCAGCACCCGCGCCGTCTCGCGCAAGAGCGTCGTCTTGCCGGTGCCCGGCTTGCCCAGCAACAGAATGCTTTGCCCGGTTTCCACCAGATCGCGAATAATATCAACCGTGCCATACACGGCGCGACCCACGCGGCACGTCAGCCCAATCACCACGCCGCGGCGATTGCGAATGCCGGAAATGCGATGGAGGGTGCGGGGAATGCCAGCGCGGTTGTCCTCGCCAAACTCGCCGATCCGCGCGATCACGTAATTGATGTCTTCGGCGGTCACTTCCCGATCGCTTAAGAACAACTCATGACCACGATAGCGCGCTTCCGGCAACCGGCCCAGATCCATCACGATTTCGAGCAGGTTATCTTGATCGTTGGCTTTCTGGATCGCCTCCCGGATTGCCGGCGGCAGTGTCGCTAACAAAAGTTGAATATCGTTGGTCGTATCCGTCACAGCCATAACCGCTTAGCGCTCCTCCCGCACTGTTGGGGGCCATGCATACCGGCGCACCGACACCCGCGGCTCTAGCCCCACTTCCAACGAGGGGGCCAGCACCGTGCGGCGAATCGGCACCACGGTATGCTTAACGAGTAAGATTTGCTCACCCACTGGTTGAAAACCCAACCGCATCGCCGGTTCAAACAACTCTTGCTGGTATTCGCGCAAGATGAGATAGACAGGCCGGCTATCACTGAGCTGGGCCAGCCCGAACCGCAACACATCCACCGCCTGCTCGCGCGCATCAGGCCGGATCAGCAACGAGAAGACGTGACCGCTCGGCCCGCTAAGCAAGCGCAAGTAGGCAGCCAGATCATCATCCGGCCCCAGCACCCACGCCTGCCGGCGCACGAGTGAATAGGGCTGGTAGAGCGTCCAATGGCGCGCGTTGCGCACTTCCGCCTGTTGCACGAGATGCGGCGCCACGATGCCATAGAGCTTGTGGATCGCCCAATGGTCGCGCCGCGATTGCGCCCGCATCGGCGCCAGCCGGGTGCCTTGATCCCAATCCGGCCCTGAGAGGTGCAAAATCTGGCGATGGGTATAGGCTTGAAAGCCGACTTGGCGAAAGATTTCGCGCAACTCGTTGTGTTGGCTCGGCAAGGCCGCATAGAGGCGCTGCACCGAATGCTGCGCCGCATCAGCGCAGAGCCGGTGCAACAGGTGAAACCAGAGTTCGTAATCGCTAGGAGTCTGCTCGCTGCGCGTGCCGTTGGTCGCCAGATAGATCACATCTTGTTCGGGCCGGCCCAGCCGGCCCATCGCCTGCGCCAACGCAAACCCGCCCCGTTCGGCCAGCACCAGCGTCATCCGTTCGCGATGGTTGCCGGCCAGCATGCTCTGCAACGCAAACCAAAGCGGCCGGTGGCTATACGCCAACAGTCGTTCGGTATAGAGCACCTGTTGGTAGCGAGGTTTCCGCCGGAGCGACCAGAGATCGCCCGGCGTCACGGTTCGTATCATAATTCCAGAAAGAGCCGGTGAACCCGATCATCACCGGTCAACTCAGGATGGAACGTGGTCGCCAGCAAACGACCTTGGCGGGCAGCCACCACGCTGCCGTCCTCTAACCAACCAACCGCCTCGCACCCTTGACCAAGCGTCACGATGCGCGGCGCGCGGATGAAGACGCCGGGGAGCGGCGCTTCGCCGATGATCGGCATCGTGATCGGCGCTTCAAAGCTGTCGAGCTGGCTGCCGTAGGCATTGCGCTGAATGGTGAGATTCATGGCGCCAATCGCCGGCTGGCCGCCCTGCTTTTGGCCAACCACCTCGTTAGCCAGCAAGATGGCGCCAGCGCAGGTGCCCCAAATTGCCAAATCGCGACCGGCCCGCTCGCGGATCGGTTCCAACATCTGGTACATCACCAGCAGCCGCCCGATCGTCGTGCTTTCGCCGCCGGGAATGATCAATCGTTCGACAAGGGCAAGCTGGCGCGGCAACCGCACCTCGACCGGCTCGACGCCGATCCGGCGCAAGACCGCGCAGTGTTCACGAAAGTCGCCCTGTAGGGCCAACACGCCAACTGTCATACGGTTTTGTGTGCGGGCGGGGCGTTCCCGCCCGCCTCCTGCTACCACCCGCGCCGCGCCATCAACTGCTCGGCGGGAATCTGATCGATGTTGATGCCAACCATTGCCTCGCCAAGGCCCTTGCTCACCTCGGCGATGATCTCTGGATCGTTGTAATGCGTGGTCGCTTCGACAATCGCTCGCGCCCGCTTGACCGGATCGCCGCTCTTGAAGATGCCCGAACCGACGAAGATGCCATCAACCCCCAACTGCATCAGCAGGGCCGCGTCAGCCGGCGTGGCGATGCCGCCCGCCGCAAAGTTGACCACCGGCAGCTTGCCTTCGGCGGCCACCTGCTTGACCAGCTCGTAGGGCGCCTGAATCTGCTTGGCGTAGGTAAACAGCTCGTCTTCGTTCATCGACTGCAAGCGGCGGATTTCGCTGTACACCGCGCGGGCATGGCGCACCGCCTCGACCACATTGCCGGTGCCGGCCTCGCCCTTGGTGCGCAGCATCGCCGCGCCTTCGGCCACCCGGCGCAGCGCCTCGCCCAGATTGCGGCAGCCGCACACAAACGGCACCCGGAACTTGTGCTTGTTGATGTGATGCTCTTCGTCGGCTGGCGTCAGCACTTCGCTCTCGTCAATATAATCGACGCCGATCGCCTCCAACACTTGCGCCTCGACGAAGTGACCGATCCGCGCTTTCGCCATCACCGGAATGGTGACGGCCTGCTTGATCGCCAGAATCAGCTCCGGATCGCTCATGCGGGCGACGCCGCCCTGCGCGCGAATGTCAGCCGGCACTCGTTCGAGCGCCATGACCGCCACCGCACCGGCTTCTTCGGCGATGCGCGCTTGCTCAGGGGTGACCACATCCATAATCACGCCACCCTTTAGCATCTGCGCTAGCCCTACCTTCGTCGTCCACGTCGATTTTTCCATACTGCCTCGCTCAAGGTATGAAAGGTATGAATCGTTGACGTTTCCTGATCTCGTCAAATCATTGTACCACGCTGTGACA
>JAUQOZ010000074.1 GCA_030550625.1 Chloroflexota bacterium
TCGATCGATCGGCGATAGACGGCTTCGTAGCCCACAGCGATCCTCCTCTGCGAGTGTACGCAATCCTATGCGAGGGAGACAAATGGTTGCCTTATTATACCATTGCGAGTCACAGATGGGTGACGCTGCAAACATATTAGGTGCGATTGCTCATTGAGAAACCACAACGATGGTTGTAGGCGTGATACAGGCTCTTAATGAGCTGGGAAAAACCATGTTTTTGGGTGCCACTCTCTATCTTCCCCCGCTGAGGTTCTCGACTGAATCCATGCGCTGAGCAGAGGGGGAAGCTTTGGGCAACGCATCATTCACCATGGCGCATAACGGGTTATATCACCAGCACCGGAATCGGGCTGCGATCGATCAAATCGCGGGTCACGTCTTGCAGCGACAGGCGTTGGAGCAGGCTCAGCCAGTTTCCTGCCGGCGTGGTTGGGGCGAGGGCGGCCTGATGGCTACCGATCACTAGCAGGTCGTACTGGTGGCATGCCGCCAGTATGGTCTCTTCAACCAGCCCATACACCACTTCTAAGCGCGCATTCACCCCTTGGTCATTGATGGCGGCCACCAAGCGTTGTAAGGTGGCTGCCACGGTTTCGTCACGGGGCGGCACTTCGGTGAACCCATCGAAATAGACCACTTCCTGCGACGTTACGTGCAGCACCGTCACCTCGGCTTGGCATGCGCGCGCCAATTGGCTGACCAGCGGCACACAGCGCAGCGACTGCTCGCCGCCGGCGCTGGCTGCCACGATCCGGCGGATGGGAGTGATACGGCCATGTACCCGTAGAAATGGGACGGGAAGCGAGCCAAGCAGATTGAACTCTAGTTGCCGTCTGCGCCAGCTCATTGGTGTTGTGCGGGCAGCGAACGCCGGCACGAGCAGCAAATCGGGCCGCTCGGCGGCGACAGCGGTGAGAATGGCAGCGGCGAAGTTATCACCTTGACACCAACGGCGCAACTGGATCGCCGGTGCGGGTTGGATCTGCGCGATGGCGTCATCAAGAGTGGTTGCTTCGCTCAGTGGCGCGATCAGGGTCAAGCGTTCGGTTAGCGCGGTGACGAGCGGCTGGGCAAAGTTCAGCAGCTCGGTGCGCTGCAAGCTAGTTCCGGCGTAGAGCGCAAGATGCATAGGCATTCTCAAGCGGGGAGGAGGGATTGGGGAGTAGGGAGCTAGACTCTTGGCCAACTCCCGCTTACCTAGCTTCCCTATCTCACCAACAACAGCAAAATCGGCACGATCAACATGACCCCTAAAAAACCGATCAGGCGTGGCGTGGAACTAACAATCCATTCTTGCAAACCGAGCAGCACGCGAGCGAATGGGCGATAAAACAAGAGCAAGGCTAGCAGGGAAAAGAACGCAACGCAGCTCATTTCGACCAGCACAATCGTAAATGCGGCGGCGCCGCCGACAATCAGTGCGGCGACCAGCGTATCAATAAAGGTGGTGATATTTGCTCCCATAATGTAGGGCAAGGCATTTTCGCGCCGGATGATACCGCGCACGGTCAGCGGCACTAGCATTGACAACGATACCGAGACCGAGAGAGTGAAGGAAGTAATGGCAGCGCCGAGCAGAAACATCGCCCATGGCCGGTAGAGTAACTGGCCGGCTTTGCCGAATACCGACTGCCCGCCGGGGATGTCAGGAATAGCGCGATCGAGCAGGCTAAACGCGCCGAGCAGTGCTAATGCTCCCGCAATCAGCAGCGACCACTCGGGCAAGATCACAGATATGGCTGCCACGATTGGATCGACCACCAGATCGATCACCGAGCTGAGCGGGCTATCGGCGCTGGCGGAGATCACTCCGATCAATTGCGAACTCAGTAGCCAATACCCTAATGCCAATGCCGGCAGATAAATGGCAGCAGTCGTTAACAACGCCAGCACCCCAATTGAGACGCTGGCAGCGCGCCGGTGGCCGCGCAGATGGTACAAAAAGCCGACAAAGAGCACAATGAAGGAGGCCCCTAGCCGTGAACCGGTAATCATCGTAAAGGTTTGCAAGCCATCGATCGTGCCTGAAGCAAAGAATGCCACCGCGACAGCGGCAACCGGTGAACCGCTCAGGAAGATGTAGGCTAGCAACCAGCCAAAGCCAAGGGCATTAGCTGTTGACGAGATATCAAGCCACGCAATCAATATCTTCCCGTAGCCGGCAGCGCCGCGTTTGAGCAATTCAAGCGCCAGCACAAAGACCAACAACCCAATGAGGGCAAAGACGGTTCGTTGGGCTACTGACCGCCAACGTGGTTGCGCTGTAGCCGGCGCTGCTTCACAGAGTTCCAATTGGCCGGCTGTCGTTGACTCAGTGAGCGCGGTGGCGGTTGGCGGGGTTGGTTTACGAGGTGGCGAGGGTTCCATAAAGGTGTTTCCTTAGCCGGCAAACGGTTGGTATAGAGTAGAGTTGATAATCTGGTATGATAGCCGATAGCAATCTGTTTGAGAAGAGGTGAATTCCATGACATCAGCGAATGCGCAGGGACGAGTCGTGCAGATCAACATCAATCCCAATGGTGGCGTGCCCAAGCATCCGGTACCTGCTGCTGAAATCACGATCGATGGCGTGCGCGGCGATCGCCAGCGTGATCGCGAGCACCATGGCGGGCCGCGTCGCGCCGTCTCACTCTATTCCGCCGAGCGGATTGCAGCATTGCAAGCGGAAGGCCACCCCATTGCGCCGGGCACAACCGGCGAAAATCTGACCATTAGCGGTCTCGATTGGGAACAACTGGCGATCGGCGACCGCTTGCTGATCGGTTCATGGGTTGAACTCGAAATTACCGACTACACCACCCCCTGCAACACGATCGCCGGTTCGTTTCAGCGCGGCTGGTTTAGCCGGATCAGCCAGCGCCTCTATCCCGGCTGGAGCCGGCTCTATGCGCGGGTGATCAGCGAAGGCGAGGTGCGCGTGGGTGATCCGGTGATTCACCTGCGCACCGGACGATAGGGGCATACAGTCGGATGCCCCTGCCGTCCTTACGGATACGTCACGGTATCCGCCTACGGGCGCACGGCCAACACAGGGATCGGGCTGGCACGAATGATTTTGTCGGCGGTGCTGCCGACCATCATCCGTTGCCAACCGCCTTGCCCGCGGGTCGCCAACGCAATCGCATCGACCTGCAACTCACGGCTGAGGGTGAGCAACGCACGTGCCGGTTGTTCGGCAGCGCCAACTGCAATATCAGCGGGAACGCCTTGCGCCTCAAGCCGGCTGGCGATCTCTTGCAGATACGCCTCAATCTGCTGTTTCTGCTCGGCATCGCTTGCTTCATCGCTGCGCCGGCGACGGGCCATCACCCGCGTTAAGATCAGCCGCGCCCCATCGAGCGATGCTAACGCTTGGGCATGCGGTAGCACCTGTTCGGATAGCGTAGAGCCATCGAGCGGCACGAGGATGCGGCGCAGCGGTTGGGCGGCCCGTTGCGCCGGTTCACCCGGTCGCATCAACCAGAGTGGCGTATGCGTCATCCGTAGCAGCGATTCGGCGACGCTGCCCAGCCAAAAGTGCTCAAACCCGCTCCAGCCATGGGTCGTCATCACGATCAGGTTGGCCTGAATCGCTTGGGCGTGCGCAGCTAAGGTCTCGGCGATCTCGCCTTCGAGCAGAGTTGTTACGGTGTGAATGCCCTGCATCACCGGCGCGGCGGCAATCTGTTCGAGATAAAACTGCTCGTGCTGGGTGGCAAGTGATTGCAATTCGGCATCAATGATCGGCAATGTCTCGATTACGATTGGCGTCAGTGAATTCGGGTAATGGACATGCACCAGATGCACGGTTGCATGCACCGCGCGCGCCAGCCGGGCAGCGGCGGCCAAGGCCTGCTCGCCAACCGGCGAGCCGTCAAGCGGAACGAGAATGGTGCGAAACATGGCGCGCCTCCTTATGCCGGTAATCCTAGCGAAAATTGATCCGGATCAATCGCCATTGGTCGTTCTCTTTTTGTAATCGCGCCGAAAATGCTTGGGTCGAACCATCAGCATAGTTCAACTGGCCGGCAATCTCGGCGGTTGTGCCTTCGACATCGCTCTTGATATTGAAACTGTTGAGCGAAACGCTACTCACTTCACGGAAGAGTTGGCGGTTGGCAAACAGCCGTTCCAAATCATTGCGTGACACGACGCTCTGCGCGGAGTCGGCGAAGAGGGCAAGCGCCGCATCGGGATCGTTACGCCTGCCGGCATCCATAAACTGCTTGATCACTTGCTCAATCGCCTGCGTTTCACCCATCACTCCGGTGAAGAGGCGCCAGCCGCCAAACACAAACAGGCCGCAGCAGAGTGCGATGGTGAGTACGATGATCGCAACGCCGATCAACACCCAACGTTTCCATCCGGTCGATTGCGGTTGGGTGGGGGAGGGGTAGACCGCCATGCCAGACTCCTGCATCAACGAGACAGTTAATTGTATGATAGCAAACCGCTGGCAGCCGTCTAGAGCATGTTCACGAATTGTTAGGCGGCAATTCACAACCTATCGCCGGCAAGCAGCGCGCGTTGCGCGATTGCCCGCTTGGGTTTACAATCGATAGCGCAGCCGGATCTTAGCAATGTTACGGGAGGCGTATGCGCATTGTAGCGATGATTATGGCAGGCGGCGAAGGTACGCGCCTCAGTGTGCTCTCAGAAAAGCGCGCGAAACCATCAGTACCCTTCGCCGGTAAGTTTCGCATTATCGATTTTACCCTCTCGAATTGCGTCAATTCCGGCATTTTCGATGTGGCAGTATTGACGCAATACCGGCCTCATTCGCTCAATGAACATATTGGGATTGGCAAGCCGTGGGATCTTGACCGGGCGCGGGGTGGGGTGCGGTTGTTGCAACCCTACCAAGGCCGGCGCGATGAGTCGTGGTACCGGGGCACGGCTGATGCGATCTATCAAAATCTGAATTACATCCAAGAACGCCGCGCCGATCTAGTGCTGATCCTGTCCGGTGATCATATCTACAAGATGAACTACAACGATATCATCGACACCCATCTGCGCAAACGCGCTGATCTGACGGTGGCGGTGATGGAGGTGCCGATCGAAGAGACCGATCGGTTCGGGATTATGACGACCGATGAAAACGATCGGGTGATCGAGTTTACCGAGAAGCCCAAGGCGCGTGATAAGGGCAATCTGGCTTCGATGGGGATCTACGTCTTCAACGCCGATATCTTGATCCGGCGGTTGTCGGAAGGCGGCCCGGAGAAGCCGCGGATCGATTTCGGCAAAGATGTGATTCCGGCGATGGTTGCCGAAGATCGCGTCTTTGCTCACCGCTTCAAGGGCTATTGGGTTGATGTCGGCACCATCCAGTCGTATTGGGAAACGAGCATGCAACTGCTCGATCCCTCGCTCGAATTTGATCTGTTTGACCCGAATTGGCTGATCCGCACACGCAGCGAAGAGCGCCCGCCGGCCAAGATCGGGCCGCAGGCGCGGGTGACGCAGTCGATCATCTGTAACGGCTGCACTATTCGCGGCACGGTGGTGCATTCGGTGCTGTCGCCGGGGGTGTATGTCTCACCGGGAGCAATTGTGCGCGATAGCGTGGTGATGAACGATACGTGGATCGGCCCCGGCGCGGTGCTTGACCGGGTGATTGTTGATAAGAAAGTGGTGGTCGGCGCCGGCGCTCGCCTCGGTTTTGGCGATGATCTGACGGTGCCGAACCGCAAGCAGCCCGATAAGATTAACACGGGGATTACAGTGGTCGGCAAAGCGGCCCACATTCCAGCCGGCATCACGATCGGGCGCAATGTGGTGATCAACGCTGACCGCGATGCCGAGGATTTTCCGGCCGGTGATGTGCCTTCGGGCGAAACGATTTGATGTGCGGGCATAGTATGCTGTGCTTCAAGGGGGCAGAGTGCGCTTTGCCTCAAAGAGGCAGAGCACGCTCTGAAACGAAGGGGCATGGCACGCTATGCCCATACAGGGGAGTTGGTATGTTGCGTACGTTGGTGATGATATTAGCTGGCGGTGATTCACCGGCGTTGAGTGTGCTGACCGCCGAACGCACCGAGGCGGCGGTGCCGTTTGGCGGGAAGTACCGGATTATCGATTTCGCGCTCTCGAATTGTGTCAATTCGGGGTTATACAATGTGGCGGTGCTCACCCAGTACCGCCCGCGCTCGCTGCACGCGCATCTTGGCGTTGGCCGCCCGTGGGATCTCGACCGCGCGCAGGGCGGTTTGCGCTTGCTCCATCCCTCACCGACGCCCGACGGCGGCGGTTGGCAGCGCGGCACAGCCGATGCGGTGCGCTACAATCTCGATGTAGTTGAGGATCAGCCGGCTGATGCCGTGCTATTGTTGGCTGGCGATCATATTTATAAAATGGATTACCGACCGCTGCTCGAATGGCACGAAGAGCGCGGGGCTGATCTGACCATGGCGGTGCGCAGCGTGAGTCCGCATGATGCCCATCGCTATGGAATCGTGTCAGTTGGCAGCGATGGCCGGGTTGACCGATTTGTCGAAAAGCCACGCCGGGCTGACTCGAATCTCGCGTCAATGGGGATCTACGTCTTTCGCAAGCAATATCTGATCGACCTGCTCCGCTCGACCGATGCGGTCGATTTTGGCCGCCATCTGTTGCCGAACATTGTCACGAGCGCCCGCGCTTTTGCCTACAATTTCCAAGGCTACTGGGCCGATGTCGGCACCGTGCAGGCCTATTACGAAGCCAATCTGGCCCTGTTGGCCGAAACGCCGGCGCTCGATTTGTACGATCCGGAGTGGGTGATCCACACCGTCAGTTCTGACCGGCCGGGGGCCGAGATCGGTGTGCAGGCGCGGGTTGAGAACAGCTTGCTGAGCGATGGCTGCCGGGTGTATGGCACTGTGATCGGGTCGGTGCTGTCACCGGGGGTGGTGGTGGCGCCGGGGGCCGTGGTGCGCGATTCGGTCGTGCTTGGCGATGCAGTGATCGAGGCAGGCGCCGTCCTTGACCGTTGTATCGTTGATGAAGGAGTGCGGATCGACGAGGGGGCGCGGGTTGGCGATGGTGATGATAACACGCCCAATGCTGAAGCGCCGGAGCGGCTCAATACCGGGCTGACGATTGTTGGCCTGAAAGCGCATATTCCCGCCGGTGTGCGGATTGGGCGTAATGTGGCGATCCGGCCACGCACGCAGCCGGCTGCGTTCCCTGCCGATGGTTGCGTGCCGAGCGGGGCGACCATTTAGCTCTTTAAAAAGTGGTGACATGGTGTCATTGCGAGGGGGCGCAGCGCCCGCAGCAATCCCCTGCTGTGGCGTGAGAAATGCCTGAGGGGGTTGCTCCCGCTGTCGGGGGAGATTGCTTCGCTGCGCTCGCAATG
>JAUQOZ010000113.1 GCA_030550625.1 Chloroflexota bacterium
GGGCATTGCGGCGCGGTCGTAGGGGCACTGCGACGCAGTGCCCCTACGACCGCGCGGGGACGCCTAACACGGCCCGCGCTTCGGCCACGTCATGGCGAATTTGGGCAACCAACTCGTCAACGCCGTTGAATTTGCGTTCGTTGCGCAGCCGCATCAACAACTCAAGGCGCAGCGGTTGGTCGTAGAGGTCGCCCTCCCAATCGAGCAAATACGCCTCAACCACGCGCCGTGTGCCATCGAACGTGGGGCGGACGCCAATGTTCGTCACTGCCGGCACAACCTCACCGGTGGCGAGATTGGCCCGGCAAGCGTAGACGCCATTGGCCGGCAAGGCGACATCGGGACTGACCTGAACATTGGCGGTGGGGAAACCAATCTGGCGTCCGCGCCCGTCGCCGCGTGTCACAATTCCACGTAGCGCGAACGGGCGCCCTAACAAAGCGCCTGCGCCGGCGACATTGCCGGCCAGCACCAGCTCGCGGATGCGCGACGAGCTGACCGGAATGCCGGCGACGGTATATTTGCTGAGCGCACCAACCGCAAATCCTAGCTCTCGCCCGATCTCCATCAAGCGCGGGATGTCACCCTCGCGCCCGCGCCCCATGGCAAAATCTTCGCCGACCCAGATCTCACGCACCGGCAGCGCAGCAATAATCCGCGCCATATACTCGGCGGCAGACAGCCGGCGAATCTCTTCGGTAAAAGGAGCAATAATGAGCAGATCCGGTTCGAGCCGCCGAATCTGCGCAATCTTTTCATCGAGATCGCTCAGCAGTTGCAACGGCTGGCCGGGTTGCAACACCGTGCGCGGATGTGGTTCCCACGTTAGCACCGCGCTGAGCATATCGAGCGCGCGCGCCCGTTCTACCGTGGTGCGTATCAGTTGTTGATGGCCGAGATGAACGCCATCGAAACGGCCAATGGTTAACACTGTCGCCCGGTTGGCCAAGCCGGGAATGAGGTCGCGGGCGATCTGCACAGGCTTTCTGCTCCGTTTCTATCCCTGATCGGCCAGCCGCTGCAATTCGGCCAGCCGGTTTAACGCTTCGAGCGGGGTCAATTCTTCGATCCGCAGCCTCCGTATGTACTCTACCACCGGATGCGGCGCCAGATCAAAGAACGAGAGCTGCATACTCGGCGCTGGCGGACGGGCCGGCGCTGCCGGCGCCGGTTCAGGCTGGCGCGGCGCTGGCGGTTCAGTCACGCCGTCTGGCTCTGCGTGGCTACGCGACGCTGCCACTTCAACCGCCCGCCCTTCCAGCTCGGCTAACAATTGGTTAGCGCGCCGGATGACACTCGCCGGAATGCCGGCCAGCTCGGCGACGTGAATGCCATACGAGCGATCGGCGCCACCGCGGCGCAGTTCATGCAAAAAGACCACCCGCCCATCACGCTCGATCGCCGCCATATGGTAGTTGCGGACGCGCGCCAGCTCACCTTCGAGCGCCGTCAGCTCGTGGTAGTGGGTAGCGAACAACGTCCGGCAACCAAGCTGCGGGTCGTCGTGGATGTATTCCACCACAGCCCGCGCTATCGCCATGCCGTCGTAGGTGCTGGTGCCACGCCCTACTTCATCGAGAATGATCAGCGAGCGCGGCGTGCTCTGCATCAGCAACGCGGCGGTTTCGGTCATCTCAACCATAAAGGTGCTTTGGCCGGTGGCAATGTCGTCTTGCGCGCCAATCCGGGTGAAGATGCGATCAACTAGTCCAATTTCAGCTTCATCAGCCGGTACAAACGAGCCGATCTGCGCCATCAGCGTGATTAAGGCCACTTGGCGCAAGAAGGTGCTCTTGCCGGCCATGTTGGGGCCAGTGATGATCAGAATCTGCACATTGTCGCCGTCAAGCTCGATGTCATTACCGATAAACGGTTCGTTGAGGGTGCGCTCGACCACCGGATGACGACCTTGCTTGATGCGCAACACCCGATCGGTGCGCAGCACCGGCTGCACATAGCGCCCGCGCACTGCTGTTTCGGCCAGCGCCGCCAGCGCATCGAGCCGCGCCACTGCCGCTGCCGTCGCTCGCAGCCGGTCGAGGTGCTGCTGGATCTCGTCGCACAGGCGCTGGAAGATGTCACGTTCGAGATCGACCAGTTTCAGGCGCGCATCGCTGAGCAGCCCCTCATAATATTTCAGCTCTTCAGTGACATATCGCTCGGCGTTGACCAGCGTCTGTTTGCGTTCGTAGTGGGCCGGGATGAGCTTGGGGTCAACTGCGCGCGAAATCTCGATAAAGTAGCCGAAGACTTGGTTGTAGCTTACCTTGAGCGAGCGAATGCCGGTGCGCTCCCGTTCTTTGCTCTCCAAGCGGTCAATAAACTCTTGGGCATGGCGGCTGGCTTTGATCAACGCATCGAGGCGCTGGTCGAAGCCGGGCCGGATCACCCGGCGCGGACGCTCGCCGCCTTCTTCGGCAGCGCGCAGATAGTTTGACGCACCGAGCAGAGCCGGCGGGTCTTCATCAAGCGCCCGTTCGAGCAGATCGAGCACATCGCTGCACAGATCGAGCGCCGGCGCCGGTTCGCCGGCCATCTCCGGCGCCAGCAGATCGGGCAAGAGTTGCGCAACCGCTTGCGCCACAGCCGGCAGCTTGCGCAAGGAAGCCCGCAATTGCACCATATCGCGCGGCGTCGCCACCGCGATCCCTTGCGCAATCCGGTTCAGCGCCCGCTCCATATCAGGCAGCTCGGCCAGCGCCGAACGCAGCTCAAGGCGCGCCATCGTCTCGAACACCAGCCGGGCCACGGCGTGTTGGCGCACCTGCAACGGTTCGAGCACGATCAACGGCTGGGTAATCCAGCGCCGCAACAGCCGCCCCCCCATCGCAGTGCAAGTCCGGTCGAGCACGCCAATCAGCGAGGCTTTATTCCCCTGCCGTCCGCTGCTTTCAAGCAGCTCAAGGTTGCGCCGCGTCTGCGGATCGAGCAGCATATAGGCGCCGGTATGGTAGACCCGCAGATGGCGCAGTTGGCTCACCCGCTGGCGCTGGGTCATTTGGGCATATTGGATCAACGCACCAGCGGCGCGCGTCGCCAAAGGCCGGTCATCAAGGCCGCACACCGCCAGCGAAGCCACCGCCAACTGCTCGCGCAACGCCTCAGCCGCGGTCGTCAACTCCCAGCGCCACGCCGGCCACTCCGTCACTTCGCCCTGCGTCCAACTCGCCGCGCTGGCGCCTTCGAGCCGGCGCGCCACCCGCTCGTGGGGCAACAGCGCCTCGCGCTCTTCCTTGGTCAACGGGGCCAAATCTTGGCTGAGACGGGCCTGCACCGGGGTCAAATGCGGTAACCGCAACGTCTCGTCGTCCGGCACCAACACTTCGGCGGGCCGGAGACGGGCTAATTCGGCTTGCAACTGGATGAGCGCGCGGGCATCGGTAAACTCAGCAGCGGCAAACTCGCCGGTTGAGAGATCGGCATACGCCAACCCCACCTTGTCCGCTTCGACAATCACCGCGGCCAGATAGTTGTTGGTGCGATCAGGCAACATCGCCGGATCGATCACTGTGCCCGGCGTAATAATCCGCACAATCGCCCGCTGCACCATCTTGCCGCTGCTTTCGAGCGGGGTCAACCCGGCGGCGTAGACCGAACGGGGCCGGGTATCGTTGCGCATCGCCTCAGTCTCGCTCAACTGCTCGGCGATCGCCACCCGGTAGCCGCGCGCCACCAATTCGCTGACATAGCGATCAACGGCGTGGTAGGGCATCCCTGCCATCGGCGCATAGAGCTTCTGCTGATCTTTGGGGGCGCGCTTATCGACCGCGTACTCTTTGCGCGTCAATGTTACGTCAAGTAATTCCGCGATCAACTTGGCATCGTCGTCGAAGGTTTCGTAGAAATCGCCGAAGCGGAAGAGCAAGATGGCGTCAGCAGCCTCTTCTTTGAGTTTGCGATATTGGCGGTACCACGCATGCAGTTCGATTGCGGCCATGGGTTTCTTATCAGATTGCGGGAGCTTGCGCGTCATAGCGTGACGATCATTATCATCCGCGCTATGATAGCATATTCCGTGAGAATGCGAAGATGCTGGTTGAGCGGGTTGCCAGTGCGCACCGCGCGGCAAAGTAATCCCCCCCTTCAGCGGCAAGGAGTGCCCCCACTCCCTTCCCCTCCCCCGCTGGGGGAGGGGCGAGATGACTCCCTCCCCCGGAGGGGGCGGGCTGGGGTGGGGCAAGCCTGCGCCACCCATTTGTCAGTGCGAGCCGCGTGGAACGCGGCGAAGTAATCCCCCCCTTCAGCGGCAAGGAGTGCCCCCACCCCCTTCCCCTCCCCCGCTGGGGGAGGGGCGAGATGACTCCCTCCCCCGGAGGGAAAGGGCTGGGATGGGGGCAAAAGGGCGCAGCCGTCCTCTAGTTGTCAGTGCGCGTCACCGTCAGGTGGCGAAGTAATCCCCCGCGAGCGCGGGAGCTATGCCTAGACGCACTCCACAAACCTAATACGCTAACAACTCGCGGGCAGCGGCAAGGATTTTGGCTGCGTTGGGCCGGTAAGCGTCTTCGAGCGGCGGACTGTAGGGCACCGGCGTGTCAGGGGCGGCTAGCCGGGTGATTGGCCCATCGAGATACTCGAAGGCTTGCTCGGCAATGAGCGCGGCTACTTCAGCGCCGACGCCGCAGGTGCGGTTGGCTTCATGCACGATCAGCACTTTGCCGGTCTTGCGCGCGGTAGCCAAAATTGCTGCTTCGTCGAGCGGCTTGAGCGTGCGCAGATCGAGCACCTCAATACTATGTCCCGCGCGTTCGAGTTCGTTCGCGGCGCTAAGCGCCTCTTGCACCATGGCGCCGTAGGCGATGATGCTCAACTCTTCGCCGCTACGCCGCACCGCCGCTTGTCCAATCGGCGTCAACGCTTCACCTTCTGGCACCATGCCCTTCAGCGAGCGGTAGAGATATTTAGTCTCGTAGTAGATGACCGGGTTGGGGTCGCGGATGGCGCTGAGCAGCAGGCCATAAGCGTCAGCAGGTGTGGCCGGCGCGACGACCTTGAGGCCGGGGGTATGGACAAACCACGCTTCGTTGGATTGGGAATGGAACGGCCCGGCCCGCAGACCGCCGCCGCCGGGGGCGCGGATGGTGATCGGCACTGGTTGCCGCCAGCGGAAATAGTTGGTGGCGGCGAATTGCACAATCGCATCGAAGCCGGTCGAGATAAAGTCAGCGAACTGCATCTCGACCACCGGCAAAAAGCCCTCGAACGACATGCCGATCGCAGCGTAAATCATCGCCAGCTCGGTCATCGGGGTATCGATTACCCGATCCTCGCCAAACTCCTCGATCAAGCCCTGCGTCACCTTAAACGCGCCACCATAGACTCCGATATCTTCACCCATCACCAGCACCCGCTGGTCGCGCTGCATCTCGTAGCGCAAGGCAGCCCGGATCGCCTCCAGATAGGTCAGCTCGCGCGTCCCCTGCTCGCCGGCCAGTACGGTGGTCGCTTTATGTAATCCTTGATCCCACGTCATGACTTCCTCCTAGCAGCGCGTTAGGCATAGACGCCATCGGTCAAGGTTGCGGGGTCGGGGTACGGCGACGCCTCGGCAAACGCCTGCGCCTCGTCGAGTTCGGCTTCGATGCGAGCCAACAACGCAGCTAACTTGGCGTCATCGAGCAGGCCGCGTGCGCGCAATTCGGCCTCGATGCGGGCAATCGGATCGCGTGCCTCCCACTCGGCCAGCAGCTCCTTGGGCACGTAGGCCATATTGTCGTGGATGGCATGGCCGCGCATGCGCATCGTCTTGCATTCAATAAAGGTTGGCCCGCCGCCAGATCGCGCGCGTTCGACCGCCTCTTTCGTGGCGTGGTAAACCGCGGCAAAGTCGTTGCCATCTACAATCACCCCCGGCATATTGTAGCCAGCAGCCCGTTGCGCAATATGCTCGATCGCCATCTGGCGGCTGAGGGGGGTCGAATAGGCATACTGGTTATTCTCGCAGATAATGACCATCGGCAGCTTAAACACACTCGCCCAATTCATCGCCTCGTGGGCCAGCCCCTGCGAGGCGCTGCCATCGCCGAAAAAGCACATCGCCACCCGTGGCTCGCCTTTCAGCTTGATGCCGTGGGCCACGCCGGTAATCACGCCGGTCGAGGCGGGCAAATGGCTAATAAAGCCGATAATCCCCAAGCTGAGATCACCCATCCCGTGCAGATTGGCATCGCGCCCGCGGGTTACTCCCGTCTCACGGCCCAGCCACTGGGCCAAAATCCGGCGCGGGGTGAGGCCGCGCACGAGGTATGCGCCAAGATCGCGGTGCATCGGCGCGATAATATCCTTGGGGCCGAGGCTCAACGCCGCCGCCACACTAAGGGCTTCGTGGCCGATCTGCGAAAAGTAACCGCCGACAATTTTGCTCTGCTTGTGCAGGAAGGTGCCGCGATCATCGAGCGCGCGGGTCAGGCGCATCCAATAGTGGGCTTGTTGCAGTAATTCATCATCAATCTCGTTCATGGCGTCTCCTTGCCGGTGAAGGCATCGCTCAGCCGGCGTCCCTGCCGTGATTCCGCCAACAAGTGGGGTATAAAGGTATTGTACTCGATGAAGAACGGTGTGTGTGCAAAAAAACCGTAGGGACATTGCTGGGCAATGTCCCTACGTCCAAACCGGTGATGCTTGGCGCGACGACTATTGAGCGACGTTCACCGCAATCTTGCGCGGCTTGATCTCTTCGGCCTTCGGTACGGTCACCGTCAGCACGCCATTCTCAAGCCGGGCCTCAATCCGATCCGGATGGATCTGATTGGGCAGGCGGATGCTGCGGCTGAAGCGGCCATAGCGGCGCTCGGTGACGTGATATTGGCGATCCTTGCGATCGCTGCTCTGCGTAATCTCACCGCTGATCGTCAGCACATTGTTCTCGAAGGTGATGTTGAGTTGATCAGCGGTCATGCCGGGCACCGCCATCTCGACGTGATAGGCATCAGCGGTCTCGCTCAAGTCGAGCGCCGGCACCAAGCTGCCGTTGCGCGGCATCACACCGGTGAAGCCGGTGAAGAAGGTATCGTCAAGCAGTTGGGTCATCTCGCGGAAGGGATCCCAGCGGGTCAGGTTCGTCATAGCCGTCCTCCTTGCATCATCGTGTTATTTCTTTTCAGTGGTCGTGCTCTCATTTCGAGCCTGCCTATACGATAGCAAGACATTGTTAGAATGGCGTTGGCAGAGTGTTAAAGCAGTGTCTACATTTTCAGCAACGATTCGTCATGCCGAGAGGTTTAACCGGAAATTGACCAGCTATCTTGGGCAATCATGGCAGCACAAACACACCTATGGCCGCTGTTTCTATGCACAATAACGAGCACAGACGGTAT
>JAUQOZ010000258.1 GCA_030550625.1 Chloroflexota bacterium
AGGTGGCGGCGGGCCGACGATGAGAGGGAGAAAGACGCGCGGTATGGTTTGCGTGAGAGTGCTGCCAGTGGTTGTAGGGGTCGGTAACGGTTCACGATTTGTTGGCGAGATGACCGCAATGCTTGGTGTATACGCGCAAGTAGCGAGCATGACGGTGAGACAGAGACCAGCAACAAGGCGAAGCAAGGCTTGCATTGGCGTCCCTTTACTGAAGCTGCTTCTGGCTCGTATGAAGCGTGTTGGATGGAGCTGCATGCTGGAAACACCTTTATTGTAATCGGAATGGGTGAACAATTGGGTTAGTACTATAGTACCTATTCGATCTTGAAGTTATTCTTTTATTGTCTAATCTCTCGCTTCTTTTTATTTGCAAAAGGCTTGACATATTGATTTTTTGTGGAATGATCATGAAATAAAGTAATAAAAAGTATTTAAAAGTTCATAAATCGTTTATATTTCTTTTGTTAACAATATTTAGTAAAATTATTGCTTCTGATTTCATGTGCTAGAGTGCAGAGTTCAGCAAGGAGGGGGCAATGAACGAAGCACTTTATGCTCGTAAGGGGTTCTCTGTTCAGTTTTTTGTGCTAGTTATATTAACGACATTTCTTGCCTTCTATAATCTGGCCGGTTATCCAGCTTTTACCGCTCTCGATGAAGGGTTTCGGCTCTATTTCATCAGAGATGTGGTTCAACACAGACGATGGGCAATATTGACCCAAGAAGGCTTTCAAGCGTACTGGCGTGATTCTACCGGCCCAGTAGTCTTATTGCCGATAATGGCACTATTTCAGCTATTTGGTCCCTCGCTACTGCTGGCCCGTTCAGTGATGGCGGTATTGTTACTCATAAGCGCTGGAGCTGTTTATCTCTACACCAACTATTGGTATAGCCATCGCGTTGCTTTGTTAGCCACACTGTTATTTCTTATTGGTGGCCCGGAATGGTTAAACAGTGTCACAATGGGACGGTGGGTGTACGGTGAAGTGCCTGCGCTAGGTTTCTTTCTCCTAGGATGTTGGCAATGGTCACAGGCATTGGCCGGAAGACGGGGGGCGTTAGCTCTTGCCAGCGGCGCGTTTGCGCTAGCTGTGCTAGCGAAAGATTTGATTGCGCCAATGATCATCATGGCACTGCTTGTACTCTATGGTGCAAGCGCTGTTCGCGCTGTTGATCGGCTCTCATTTCGCTATATATTGTGGCCATCGCTGGCATGCTTGGTCGCATGTATTGCTTGGAGCTGGTTTCAATCCTACGCTAGCTCGGTTAGCGCTATGGTTGTTGGATCGCACAATGATATTGTGCAACTGTCGTTGAGCCGGATTGTAGTCTTATCGCTGCATAGCTGTATGCAGAATCTCAAATTTCTGCGGGATAATGATGTCTTGTTGTTGCTTCTATGTGTCGTGTATATGGCATTTCTGCGCCAGCCTAGCGATAAACCCGGACGGTTAATCGTGCCCGTGTTTGTATTGGTTTGGACATTTTGGTATGTCTTTTTCTCAATTGGCTGGCCTCGGTATGCGTATCCAATATGGGCCTTGAGCAGCATGCTGCTGGCAGTCGCTCTAGCAGATCTATGGAAGTGGATTAAGCGTTTGATGGAGGCGCAATATTTCATCCATCAGGCTGCCAGTATAATGTTTATCACTCTCCTCTTTGGTTTCATAATCATGTGGCCACTCCAAAACACCATCCGTCGTTTGTTTGAGCCGGCTGATGATGCGGCGCGTATCATGGCATTGTACATTGATACCTATATTCCTCCCAATGATCGGATAGTTTCCGGGCAGTGGGAAGTTCATTTTTATGGAAAACATCTCTTCGTGCCAATCCCTGATGAGTATTACAATGCAAAAATTGCCGCTCAGACGCATCGTTCATTCCAAGTATCGCATTTTCGTACCATGCATGATTTAAATGCAATGTATATCCTTGATGGATCCGAGAATAGAGCAACAGAGATGGTATCTCCAGTCGAATTAATGCGCAACTATGACATAGTATTCGCCGCTGGCGAATATTGTTTATACCGGTTACGCCCGCAACGGGCGCCATAATCCTTCATTCCTCCTTGCGTACCCGATACACCGAAACCGTCGCATTTTCATACACCGCCTCTAGTGCTGCCGCTCCCTGCCGGCTGAGCTCGGCTCGCGCTCCGTCACGATCGCGCATGACCACATACGAAACGCTAAACTCATCCAACAGTTGCCGGCGTTGGCTGGTTGGCGTTGTTGGATCGAGGACTATCCGTGCGTTGTCGCGTTTGGTGAAAAAGTCGAGCGTTCCTGCCCAGTGGGCAATATATGCCCTTGCATCGCTCCATACCGGCACAAACTGGCCAAATTCGATGTCTGCCAGCACTACATCGGCACTCGTCGTATGCTGTTGCAGCCATTGCAATGCCGCGATTTCGTCGTTGGTCAGGTAGTGCGGTTGCTCGTAACGGGCGAGGTAGACGAAGCGCCAGCCTTGGATGTACACGCTCGTTACAATACTTAAGCCAAAGACGGCGGCGAGCCCAAGCGCAAGCGCATACCTGCCCCGCCGGCGCAACGCCGGGATGAGCTGTTCGTCGATAAACCGGGTGGCGAGCAGCGCCATCGGCACTTGCAGGCCGAGCAGCATGTGAATTTGGAATTTGAGCGGCAGATACATCAAGAGAAAGTGAACCACAAACCACGCCGCAATCAAGATATCGCGATCATCGGCGCTGCGGAACATACGCCAGCGGAGGCCGGCAAGGGCGAGCAAGAGCGGCACACCGAGTAAGATCACCAGCAAGGCTGGGTTGGGGGTAAACACGCCGGCATTGTCAAACTGTTCCAGCTTGCGCCCCCACGTTGGTTCGTTAGCGACCAGATAGGCCAAATAGAGCGCCCCCGGCGCGGAAAAGATCGCCAGTATCACCCCTTGCCGGAAGAGCAGGCCGGGGAAGCGCCGGTCTCGCCACCAGATCAGTAGGCCAAATAGGCCCAAGGCACTATAGACGATGAGTAAGTCGTAGGCATGTTGCAGCGCCAGCAGCGCCCCTACGATCCCAGCGGCGACGGCGTAGCGCAACTGTTGTTTGCGCCACCCTTGCCACATCAGGCTGAAAATCGCGATGATCAGAGCCAATGCCATCGTGAAGTGCGGGAAGGCTTGCATGATCATCAACGTGTTTGGTTCTACGGTGTAGATACTGATGGGGAATGGTGCGTCTGGCAAGTTGGCGATATATTTGACAACGACCCAGATCACACCGAGGCCGCTGCTGGTACAGATCAGCCAGAAGGCGATCTGGCGTTGGCGTGGTTGATCCACCATGAGTTGCAAAAAGATGAGCAAGCTGCCCAAGAGCGAGAGGATCGCCACTAGGCGCAAGATAGTGTAAGCAGTAATGTACGATACTCCGGTGATGACACTAAAGCGAGCCGTAACCCACCACAGCAAGTTGAAAAACGCCGGTTCGTTTGCTTCTGGTGTTAGCCGGTTTGCCGCGAGGTCGGCATGCGTAAAGCTGCGCATCCACGCGAAATATTGATTATGATCGGCGATGCCATCAACCACCCCCATAAATTGGCGATCGGGCGGCGCCGTCACAAAGGCAAATACAATCGGCGCCCAGATTACCATCATCAGTCCCAACATGACGATCCCGTAGAAGCGCCATTCGGCGGTATCGATCAGCCATCGCCGTTGGGGTTGCTGTCCGGCGGTCGTTAATGTGCTGGGTTGGGTAACAGCCATGCTGTGCTCCTGTGATTATTGTTGGCGCGCTCGGATCGCGATAATCACACCGCCAATGATGCTAATGACGATGATAGTCAATGCCAGTGCCATTCCAATCGCCTGTAATCCATTCAACTCCCAGCGCATCGGCTCTTGCAAGGCTGGCGCATTGCGTGCTTCGTCCGGCAACGCTATCGGTGTGGCGATGGGCGCAACCGCAATGCCGGCTGCTACGGTGGGGGTGGCCGGGATTGGGGTGGGGGTAAAGAGCGGTAAGCCGGGCCGGGCCGGCAGATTGAGTTTGGCGGTGCTGTACCAGATTTGGTGGATTGGTCGCTCGTTATCTTGGTTGCTCTCAAATAGCTGCGACCGGGTAAACCAGACGGCGTGCAGTTGGTTGCCGTTGTAGATCGCCAACCGCGGCAATTCTGGATACAGTTCGTTTTGCATGATAATCCGCGGCGGTAGCCAGCGTGTGCCATCAAACGTCATGTGAATCAGCGCCGGTGGAGTGTCGGTATTGGCTACTCCCGTAAATCCAACCATCAACAAATGGACATTGTCGGCGCTATCGGTGGCTAGACTGTAGTAGTCAAGGTTGTTGTCACTGATATTGCGGGCGCGCACATAAGGAATTTCAGTTGCCGGCAGCCATGTGTTGCCGCCATCAAGCGATCGTTGGAAGTACACCCGATCGTTGCGTACGCCGCGATAGACTACTGATGGATTCCCTGCTGAATCGACGGCAATCGCTGTTTGTTGCACCGCTTCAAGGGGTGGCCCGTTCGCGACGTCATTGGTTCGCAGATCATTGCCTAGCTGCTGGCGGATAGCCTGCACAGCGGTGGGAGGCAAACTGAATTTGACCGGATCAGTCCACGTTACGCCGCCGTCGTCCGATCGGCGGTAGACACCGTAGTGCGGTTGGCCCTGTCCGGCGTACCAGTCGGCCCCTTCGTCCCAGACAATGTGGATCCGGTTGAAGGTGTCGACGCGCACCTGTGGCCGGTTTTCGCCATCGGCGCTCTGCGAGAGATTGACTACTGGCGACCACGTGGCGCCGTTGTCGGTCGAGCGACGGTAAAAGAGTTCACCGCACCCATAACAGCGCGGGTTCGTGTTGTCGGTCACAACATCGCTCCAAAAGGCGTGTAATCCGCCGGTCTGATCGGCAGCCAGTGCGAGGTAGTAGCCGGTATCGTTAAGCACTCGCCCCTCTGACCACGCTTGCGGTTTGAGAGCGTTGTTCCAATAGGCATGAGTGTAGAGGATGCCGGTGCCAGCCCGGTAGATCAGGTGGAGATTGCCATCACGTCCGAGGGCGATCGCGGTTCGCACCGTATAACCGCCAGTTCCCGGCGCAATCAGTTCACGGGCCGGTTCCCACGTACCATCGGCATTGCGGCGCCAGTACATCAGCAAGTCAATCGTACCGCCTTCACGTTGGTCAACGATCAAGCCGCCATACCAGACTGCATGAACGCTGCCATCGGGGCCAAGGGTCATATCAGGCAGCCATGACCATCCATAGCGGCGCTCGAGCTGTTCAATCGGTACTTGGCCGTATTGCAGCGGCGAGATTTCAATCGGTGTTGACCATAATCCTTGCCCGTAAGCAGAGGTATGAGCACCGGCTATGAATAGGATCGAGACCATCGTAACGAAGAGAATGAGCCGTGACTTCATAGCGCCTCATTCCTCTGCGCCAATTGGCGGACGCTGATCAGCAGTCCCACAAATAACCAGCTATACATCGTGTATTTGTAGCCAGCAACTGTCTGATTGTACAGAAATGGCAATATCCAATCTCCCAGCATCATAGAGCATTGGGCGGCAATCCAGCCGGAAGTTGCCACAATTGCAGTCGTGCGCAAGATACCCGGTGGCGCAAGGTGAATCGTGCGCCAGCCGTACCAGAGGCTGGCGATGGCGAACCAGATCCAGATGCTAAAGCCAACGACACCAAATTGCGCCAAAATATCGAAATAATTGTTGTGGGTCGAGCGAGCATCATAACGAAAGTAGGTCATATTGTAAGGAGCATAGCCGGCGACGCCGGTGCCGAACAGCCAGTGCTGCTGCACAACCCATAGATTGCGTTGCCAGATTTCTAAGCGTCCCAACCCTCCCTCTTCAATATTTTGGTTGATCACCTGATCCATATGAACTTTGCCCGGCCCAACTGCTAAATTTAAAACTACAACTGCCACTAAGATGAAAAAGACGCGGCGGGAGGCAAAGAAGGCCATTGCCAACAAGCCCACGATGGTCGGCAACCAACCTGAAACCCAGAGTGAATTGCGCACTGCTACCAGCCAGAGGTGCCACACTAAGAAAGCGCTGCCAGCTAGTCGCCAACCCCAGTGGACGTTGGATTGCAAGTAGATGATGCCGGCAAGTGAGAGGCAAAACCATAAGCCCCACAAGCCAGCATCGGTGAGGAAGACATGATTAATGTTGAAAATCTGAGCGATGGTCATTAAGCCGCCGCAGACAATAAACATGCCTAAATAGGCTTTGATCTGCCATTCATGCTGAATAAACCGTCCAACCAAGAAGGGTATGCTCAGGAGACCGAGAAATGATAACAACGATGCAATCTGGGCAAAGCGAAAGTTGCCCATAACCCGCCAGTTAAGAATAGGATCGGCCCACAAGATGCCCCATAGCACAGAGAAGATGCAGATGAACATGAACGCCAGCAGTGGTTTGTTGAGCGGCGACGGCACGAGT
The DNA here is from genome assembly GCA_030550625.1 of Chloroflexota bacterium. Lineage (GTDB taxonomy): Bacteria > Chloroflexota > Chloroflexia > Chloroflexales > Chloroflexaceae > Chloroflexus. The sequence continues at coordinate 6,451 of JAUQOZ010000258.1, forward strand.
TGCCACGTTCGTCGTGTGATCATCGCTAAGATCCAAATCCCGCTGAGGGCTAGCGTTAGTAACATGCTGATCGGCAGCTCGCTGCCGTTGCCTGCTGGCACAGAGATTGGCCGCATCGCAAGGCCGGTGAGCGGTAAGATCAACACAAACCACTCAAACCGGTAGAAGAGTAAGGTGAGTCCGATCAGGCTAAGTGGCAGCGCCAGCAACGCTAACCCGATCAGTTGCCGATCGGTGCCGAACATTGCGCCGATGGCGAGGCTGTACACGGCTAACCCGCCGACTACCCCGCCGATGATCAGCGGGCGTGGCAGGCGTTCGAGCCAGTGTGGGGTTTCGATGTGGCGCAGAAAAGAAAGCATAGCTGTTATTGCCTTAGTTTCCCTATTGTCATGGCGCGCCGTGCAATCGATCTTGTCCTGTCCCCGTCTTCCTCTCCCAGCGGGGGAGGGCTGGGGTGGGGTCTATCGCATTGCTATCTTTAAAACCGCTCCGGCGCTATCGGTTGTTGCACCCGCCGCCCAATTGCTGCCCACAGCAGGCCGCCATCGCGCACAAATTGCTCGCCAGTGGGATGGTGGCCGCCGCCGGCAGCTACTAAGACGCTGCCAATCGTGATCTTGCCGAAAAAAATGATTTGCAATCCTATTCCTAACAGCAACGCCGCGGCTTGGCCGTAGTGTTTGGCGAAGAAGCGCAGTTTACTGAAGTACAGCTCGGCCTTCATGCGCGTGACCGCTTGTTTACTGCTCTGGCCGCCAAAATGGATGATCGAGGATGAAGGAAGATAGCAGATCTGCCAGCCGGCCCGCTTGATCCGGTAGCACCAGTCTACCTCCTCAGTATACATAAAATAGGATTCGTCCAGCAAGCCGACTTGTTTCACCACCTCGCGCCGCAAGAGCATAGCCGCGCCATCGAGCCAGTCGGTTGCGTATGCCGTTGCGCCGTCTTTGCTTGGGTACCGCCGCCGCCACCGGATCTTTTTGCCGGTCAATTCGGTGAGCAGGTTTGGGAACATTGCCCACGATGGTTGCAACGATCCATCAGCGTTGAGTAATTGCGGCCCCACGACGCCAACTTCGGGGTGAGCGTCGAGGAAGCGCACCAGCCGGGTGATCGACTCAGGTTGGGCAATGGTGTCGCTGTTGAGCAGGAAGACGTATCGCCCGCTGCTGGCCCGGATAGCCTGATTGTTGGCAGTAGCAAAACCGCGGTTGTCGGGGTTGGCGATGATGAAAACGTCGGGGAAGGCCGCGGCTACCGCCGCGACGCTGCCATCACGTGAGCCGTTGTCAACCACCCAGACCTCGGTTTCGATGCCGGCGGCAGCCGCCGGTAGCGCCGCTAGACAGTCGAGCAGCAATTGGCGGGTGTTCCAGTTGACAATAATAATGCTTACATCAGGCACGGGCCATGTCATAGCGGAGCTTCCTTGGTTGGGCAACTTCTTCCAGCATATCGTTTAAGCGTGGCACAATCACCCGCCAATCGTAGCGCGCTGCTACCGCCTGTTGTCCAGCTTCGCCAAGCCGGCGGGCGAGCGGCGGGTCGGTGAGTAGACGGCTGGTAGCGCGGGCGAAATCCATCGGTGTATCAGCCAGCAGCAGGTGTTTGCCGTCAATCAGCTCTAGCCCTTCCGCCCCTTTGCTGGTGCTGACCACTGGCACCCCTAACGCCAGCGCTTCGAGAATCTTCAGCCGCGTACCGCCACCCTCTCGGATCGGCGTTACTTCCACTGCATGGCGGGCAATCACGTCACGGATGTCGTCCACGTAGCCGGTATACTCAACCCCCGGCACGTCCGGCAGCGCTGCGCGTTGCTCATCGGTGACTCTGCCGGTGATGCGGAAGCGCGCTTGCGGATGGCGGGCGCGGATCAATGGCCAAATAGAGCGCAGGAAGTAATCGACTGCGTCGAAATTGGCGCTGTACGAGAGCGCGCCGGGGTAGATCAGCGTGTCAGGTTCGGGCCGGTAGCCGTAAGCGGCGCAAGCGACGCTATCAACCCCGTTGGGAATGACCGTGATGATCGGATGTTGTGACCCGGCGATCTGGCGGGCGAGTTCCGCTTCTCGTTCAGAAACGGTAGTGACCGCCGCAAACGCCGGCAAGATCGTTGATACGTAGCGGCGATGCTGGGCAGCCGTCAGCAGACTGCGCAACCGGCGCAAGCCAGATTGGTGGCGATAATCTTCAAAGATGGAAGCGAGCTCCAATTCTTCCAGCACCAGTGGCGTATCGCGCACGAGGCAGGCATACGCGGCAACATCAATCTGCATCGCTAACACTACATCCGGTTTCCAGCGACTTGCCGCTGTTATCACCGCCTCGGCAAAGGCGGTGCTCCAGCGCACCCGCACCGACGCCGGCTTCGAGCTGGTGATGCTGCCTAACCGGTCGCTTAAGGTCAGTGGCCGATCGGGTCGCTCAAAGGCTTGCCACGTGCGGCAGAGCCGGCTGATCTCGCTGGCTTGCACCGCAGTGGCCGGCCCTTGGCTAAAGGCCAGCAGGTGTAGTTCGTGCCGGGCCGCTAAGCCGCGCAGAATCGCCATCGCTCGCAAGCGCGAGCCGTTGTCGTCGGGTTCAGGCCACCACGTTGAGAGGATGAGGATGCGCATGGCGTTGTCCTATTGTCTATGCTGCTTCAGTCCATGCTGCCAATCGCTTGTGCCGCTCTACAGCCGCATAATAAGCCGTGAACGTTTGCTGCGCGGCTCGCTGCCATGAAAATTGTTGCGCACGCTGCCAACCCGCTTGTCGCAATCGTTCGGCTGCCATGGGGTCACTTAATACTGTTGTGAGATGATGGGCCAAGGCTTGTTCGTCTTCCGCGTCACCGATCAGACCGGCATCGCCTACGACTTCCGGGATAGCGCCGCGATCAGACGCAATCACCGGCGCGCCGCAGATCATCGCTTCAAGGATCGGGATCCCGAACCCCTCAAACCATGATGGAAAGACAAACGCCGCCGCCATCGTAAACAGTGCAATGAGATCAGACCGTGGCGGGCGCAAGAGCAGACGAGCATACCCCGCCGCTACCGCCTCGCGCACGGCTGGCCACGGTTCACGGCGAGCGAAAAAGACAATTTCATACCGCTGCCGCAGCGATTCCGGCAAGAGCGGCCATGCGCGCGCGAGTACTGCCGGGTTTTTTAACCCATCGGCTAGTACAAACGGGCGTGTCAGTCCATACCGTTCCCGCACTTCGGCTAAGACCTGCTCATCAGTAATCCGGCGGACATCGGGTGGGGGGCCGTGCGGAATGACGCTGATCGCATCGGCATCATACCGGCAATAACGCAGAATATCGCGTTTCGCATGCTGCGAAACGGTCAACAATCCGTGCGATCGGCTTACTGCTCGTCGCGTCATCAAATGGAGATACGTCATCATCGTGATTGAGCGCGGATCTTTGTTGTGGCCGGCAATGATCTCATGCCACGGCATGACGTTAATCGCATCGTGCAGGGTAATGATGGTGACGGCGTTACGTGGCCCAAACCCATAGTTGGCCGGAAAATGAGCGATATTAATCCGGTCGGCAGTCATTGCGCGGCGCAAACCAACCAAGTCATTCTCGATACTCGATAGGGCATTGCGGTACGGCAAGGTGCGGAGCGTGACATTGGCCGGTAGATCGCTTAACTCAAACGGCGCTTTGCGGTCGGCGTACAGCACAAATTGCGCATTGCTGCCGGCAATGAACAGTGCTGGCAACAGATGCTTAAGATAGGTATGAATGCCGCCGACCAATCCATGCGAGAGGTAGCGAGCGTCAATCCCGATCCGTAAGGTTTGTTTGCGCGTTGGCTGTTCCATACCTACCGGCTTTTATCCGTGCGAATCCTCGCACCCGTGCTAATCCGTGTCCTATGACTCGCCTCTTGCCTAACGATGCTTATCTCCCCGCCACTACTCCCGGCGCTGGCCCAAACCGTCCTCGCCAGAAATCAAACCACCCCAACCCCATCCCGATCCGGCCTTTGCGTGTCCGCCACTTGGGGCGCAGCCACAGACTGAGGTAGGTGCGCAGGTCTTGCAGAATGAGCGCATCGAGCCACGTGCGCCAGTTGGCTCGTGTGGCTCGTAAGAAGAGCAGCCGGTTGCGGGTCATATAGTAAGCGAGATATTCGCGGTCAAAGCGGGCGTTGAGCGGAATCTTATGCCAGACCTTGGCTGCCGGGGTGAAGTAGCAAGAGTAGCCGGCCCGCGTGGCCCGCACACACCATTCGGTCTCTTCAAAGTACATAAAGAAGCGTTCGTCGAGCAGGCCGACCTTGTCTAGCGCCGCCACCCGGATCAACATCGCGCAGCCGGTGATGAAATCAACCGCGCGGGTTGGATATTGGCCGTGATCTTCCTCTTCGCCGGCCATGCGACAAATGCCGCGCCGCCAGTCAATGTAGCCACCCGCCGACCAGACCCGCTGGGGTGCGTCGTAGTAGTAGATGATTGGCCCCACGGCGGCGATCGCAGGGTCAGCCTCGGCGGTTGCTACCAGCCGTTCGAGCAGATCTGGCGCTACTTCGGTATCGTTGTTGAGCAACAGCGCATAGTCGTAACCATGCGTTTGCGCATAGCGTAAGCCAACGTTGTTGCCGGCGGCAAAGCCAAGGTTTGCCCCATTCTCGATCACGATCGCTTGGGGGAACGCGCTGCGTACCTGTGCTGGGGTGCCATCGCGGGACGCATTATCAACCACCACGACCTCGTACCGCTCAGAGGGATATTCCAATTGGTAGAGTGAAGCGAGGCAGGCCAAGGTGTCGGCGATGCCGTTGTAAGTCAGCACAATAATGGCGACGCGCGGCTTCATCAGACCCTTCCTCGCACGGCGCCGCGCCGCTCGAGCAACGCGGTGTAGTGGCCTAACAATGTCTGCATTTCATCGTCGAACGATAATGGTGGTTGAATCCCATCCCGCAAGCGCTCCAACAAGCCCTTTTCTGTCCGCAACCGCTGTATCTGACGGGCCAAATCGCGGCTGTCGTTCGGCGTGAAGTGCAAACCGTCAACTCCATCGCGCACCAATTCAGCCATGCCGCCCAATCGCGACGTAATCACCGGTCGTCCGGCGGCATGCGCTTCCATAATGCTGAGCGGGCTGTTCTCGTACCAGATCGATGGCACGACCACCACGTCAATTTTGCTTAAGACGCTTGGCAATTGGTCGTGGCTAAACGTGCCTGCCAGATGGATGTGCGGGTTGTCGCCGATCAGCCGGCGCAGATAGCGGGTATACGCTGGATGTTGCTCAGTATTGCCGAAGATGGCCAATTCAGCGGTCACATCACTGTGGGGCAGGCTCTTCAGCGCGGTAATCAGCACATGCACGCCTTTATGCGGTGCGATCTGGCCGATGTAGCCGAGCCGTAAGATCGATCCTGATTGGATAGGCGGGATGTTATGCAATCGTTCGTGAGCGATGCCTAGCCGTACCACTTGGATTTGTGGCAGTTGCTTGCCAAAGAAGCCAGCCAGAAAACGTGATGGCGAGATGATCAAATCTACTTTGGCTAGCGCGTCTCGTAATGTATCGCGCCGAGTCTGTTGCTCTTTCCTGCCATTATTACCGGCTAGTTTTATCCATGCCTTCCCGGCCCAGCCGCCGCTGATCTGTTCCGGCAAGCGGTAGCGTCGTTGATCGAGTTGCAAACACCATGCGCACGCGGCAGGATCGTCCGGCGGTTGCTGGCAGAGCGAACCATCGCCGCGCAACAGGGTGATGCGCGGGCAGAGGAACCAGTAGTCGTGGAGCGTTACGACAGTAGGAATGCCCAGCGCATGCGCCGCCGTGATCGCGCCGGCGCCGATGAGATAACCGCTGTGCAGATGCATAATGTCTGGCTGCCAAATGCGCATCCGTTCGTGCAGCCACGCCTCGATCGCCGGGTTGGCATAGCTCCAGTTGGCCGGCGCATCACGCAAGCCAAGGTGTAAGCGCCACACCGGGATCCCTTCGTAGCGATCGGGTTCGGCCCGCACCCCGAAGGGTTGGGTGTCCGCGAGCGTCTCGACACAGACGACTTCGGCCTCGTGACCACGCCGCAACAACTCGCGCGCCAACCGCATCGTGTACAACTCAGCTCCGGCGCTGTATTTAGGAGGGAAGTGATGGACAGCGAGCAACACACGCATGATGCCTTCCTCCTACCGGCGCGCCGCCAGCAAATTGCGCACAAAGGAAGCCTCTTCCCCACCGATCACCCGTAGCCCAATCAGTAAGCCGCCATAGATTGCGCCGCCGCCGCCAATGACCAGCAAAACTGGCCATTCGCGGGCCATATAGACCACAATGGCCATCAAGCCTACCGCAATCGCCGCTCGCCCGATCGGTTGCCAGCGCATCAGACGTAGTTGGTCGCGCAATAGCCACACATATTGCACTGCCAACACTGCTTCGGTTAGCACCGTAATGATCGCTGCCGCTGGTGCGCCGTACCGTGGTGTAAAGATAAGGTTCGCCGCTACATTGACGGCGCTGCTGACCATGATGGAACGCGCTACCAATGCCTCGCGGTCGGCGATCACAACCACATAACCGAGGAATTCGGTCAGGAACATCAGCGGCAATGTCCAGATGAGCAAGGCGAGTAAGGGCGCGCTGGCTGCATAGGCTTCGCCAAACAATAGCTTGACAATCGGTTCGGCGAGAATAAAGCCGCCGGCGGTAATCGGTAAGGCCACGATTAGTAAATAGCTCAGAATACGTTCGTAAATGCGCGGGAGATTGCCCGGATCGAGCTTGGCCTGCCGTGACAGGGAAGGGTACAACGCTGTATTGAGCACGTTCGAGAGCGTGACGAGCGCAAAAATAAGATTGTAGGCTGCGTTATAGTAGCCGGTAGCCGTATCGCCAAAGCTCACGTTCAGAACAACCGTATCAAACCGGTACGACAGGCCGAGCGTCAACCCAATCACCCCAAATGGAAAGGCAGCGCGTAACAAGCGAAGCCAACGATCACGCTGCCAATGCCCCGGACGGATGCCCAAGCGCCACAGCGCTCGCACAACCAGCATCGTCATAGTTGCCACGCCGATCATTGTGGCAATGATCAATCCGTAATAGCCAAAGCCGAGCCAAAGCGCCAATCCGCCGAGCGTCACGAAGATCAATTGGTTCACGACTTGCATGCCGGCAGTGAGGTCAAGCCGTTCGTAGCCGGCTAATATCGCTTCGCTGCTTCCATGCACGGCGTAGATGAGCAGCGTGATCCCGTTGAGGGCAATCGCGCCAATCATCAACAAGGGCCGTCCGGTGAGGATAGCGGCGCTGACCACCATGATCCCGGCAATCAAGGCTAGAATGAGGCGCAGGCCAAGCACATCGGCATAGAGATTGCGAATCCGCTCAAGATGATCCGGTTCGCTCCGTAACCTCGCGACTTCACGCACCGTATAGGGCGCTAAACCGAGATCGGCAATGAACAGAAAGACGCTGCCAAAGCCGATCACCGCGGCATATTGGCCAAAATCAGTTGCACCCAACTGGCGTACAATCAAAATTGAAAAGCTAAACGAGAGTATTTTGATCGCCAACTGTGCGATCATGCCGGCAACTGAATTGCGCAGTACGGTGCGGGCAAGTGCGCTCATAACATTGTACCTGCCATCATCAAAGACAGCTTGGTTTTAGGTTCTGCCACCATCCACTGTACCAACTCTTCCACTCGCATCAACCACTGATCAAGCGTAAACCGCTCTTCCATCAACTGGCGTCCGGCCTGCCCCATCGCTTCCGCGCGGTCTGGGTTATCCCAGAGGGTGGCAATCGCCGCCGCCATCTGTTCGGCATTGCCCGGTTCAACCAGCAGCGCCGTTTTACATTCAATCACATATTCGCTTAGCCCCGGACGGCGGGTGGCGATCACTGGTCGCCCCATCGCCTGCGCCGCTTGCACCGAGGTGCAGCCGGCGCTCCATTGGGTGCTGGCCTTGATCGGCACCACCACGATCCGGCTTTCCGTGTAACAATTGCGTAACCGATCCGGCGGCACAAATGGTTGCAGGCTGATATTGGCCGGCAGCTTCTCGTTTTCGTGCCCCGCTTTTCCGCTCACCCAGCTACTCCCGACCCGTAGGTGGCAAGGAATGTGTGGCAACCGCCGCATTGCTCGAATCAAGGTTGGGTAGTCGCGATGCGAGAGGCCAAGACTCTGCACAACGCTGGCCGGCGACGTAACCGGTTGTGGCCGGTAGAAATTGGTATCAACCGGGGTATGCAAGGCGACCACTCGTTCTGCTGGCATCTTCAGTGCTTGTCGCATCCCGTCCGCCTCGGCTTGGCTAATCGCTGCTGCTACATCCCAGCGCCATTGCAAGCCCAACCCTTTGATCAAACGTAACTTCTGCACCGACATACCGTGGTGGAAGATGACCAGATGGCGCACGTTGCGGGGCAGTACGAGCGCCAACGGTATCCCTACCCGCTCGGAAAGACTAATCACCGCTTGGTATCGTTCGCGCCGCACCAGTTGCACAACCTGCCATGCCAACCGTAAATCCATCCGTAGCCATGCCTCTAGCCGTTGTAGCATCGGGTTGGCGTGAACGATGCCGTAATCGATGTGCTGGCTGCCAAAGCGGGTTGATAGTTCGAGGTAATCAACCCGCTGGTGTTTCCCATCGCGCACTGCTGCCGCTAGCTCCGGCGCTGGCGCGTTGGTTGCGATAATTAACGTGCGTGGCAGTTGATCGTTCATCGTTTATACCCTATCACTATCGGCTGACAGCCTGCTAAACGAAAAGCATTGGCTAGATGACGCCATTGTCATATCGGTTCAGCTTGTATACCTCCTTCTGTAGAGATGGATATGGACTGCGGCTGCCAAGCTGCAGCAATCCACATGATGGTACCGCCAGTCACGCTGCTCAGGGCGGATACGATCGCTTTGCGTGTTAGCGCGCAAGAGTGTAAAGTGCTTCTTTACAGATAGCTTAGCACCCGCGGATACCGCTTGCGTTGCCGGCGGTACCAGTAGCCGAGCGGCGCCAGCACGGCGATCCCAATCAGCCACGCGCTATATCCCCAGATGATGCGCGGCCCGCTCAGCGGTAGTTGGTTCATGACGAGGGCGATAAGGTGGTAGATGATGATGTGGGTGACGTAGAAGAAGAGCGAGACCTGCCCGACCATTGGCAGCCAGCGCAGCCAGCCGGTGGTGAAGAGTTGTGGGGTGGCGTATGCCCATGCGAGGATCAGCGCCGCAATGCCGAGGTTGAAGGCGAAGTAGCTCAGGCTAGGCGGCGCTTTGCTCATGATCAGCAGATGGGCGGGACTGTTGCCGATGGCGTGAAATGGGCCGAGATCGCCGAAGCCGCCAATGGCTCTGAGCGTAACCCAGAGGATGAGCAACCCGAACCCAATCTGCACCCAACGTTGCGGCTGGCGCAAAGCCGGGTGTTCTTGCCAATGCCCCAGCGCATACCCCAACCAGAGCAGCGGCCCCCATCCCAATACGGCAAAGCCAATCGCCGGGTTCGTGTCGTAGCTATACGTCAGCCAGAACGCTTGCCAGAAGGATTGCGGCGCATTCGCGGCGAGGTCGCTCGCCATCGCTCCAATCCATGCTTGATGAATCAGCAAGGTGATGATAGCAACGATGCCGATTTGGCGTGGCGTTAAGAAGTGCCGCAAGCCGGCGAGGATGATCATCGCCGCGGCGATGCTGGTCAACACATGCACGTAGGGCGTGGCGCCGCTCCAGAACCACGCGCAGACCGTCAGATCGAGGGCGAGAATGACCAGCGCCCGGATGAGCATAAATCTGGTGGTGACTTGCGGCGGTTGGCCGCGCCGGGTCTGTGCCGCAGCGTAGAGCGCCAAACTATAACCACCCAGAAAGAAGAAGATCGGCGAGGCGAGATTGGTAAGCAACCCGCTCAGCCAGTACGCGGGGCTTTGCAACACCACCGGCTGGCCGCCATACGACTCGGCCTGTAGCCCGGCCCCCACAAAGAAGGCGCTATGGTCGAGCGCCATCAAGATCAGCGCCACGCCGCGCAGTGCATCGATCGCGACTATGCGCGCACTGCTGGCGCTGCGCTCGGCAACGGTTGGCTGCGCTTCGGCGACAAGACTGGCAGTGCGCATAGGCTTCCTCCTTCGCATGGAGTGCGGCAGTTTTACTGCCGCGCGCTATCTATACCTCTGGAGTGCGGCAGTTTTACTGCCGCACCCTATCATCATCCGACCGAACCAGCGTTGCTTATCGTGAACAGCTCCGTTCCCGACAGCGATCATCTTGCGACTGGCCTCACTGGTGCATCAGCCGCAGCGTTCGCTGGTGCATTGACGGTTGCCGGATCGCGCACTGCTACCTTCCACAGCGCGCCGCCAACCATCGCCGCCAACGCATAGCCGGCGGCGCCGCTTAGCATTGCGGTGGTGAAGTTGCTCGCCATGCTGACCACGATCACCAATACTGATCCCAGCACCGAGAAGACGCCGTTCATTCCCCATGCCCAGACCACGAGTCCCGGCGCGCGCGCATTGAGTTGGCGCAAACCTGCCGGGAAGGGGAGGCCGAGCATCGTGGCCAGCGGCGCGATGATGAAGATGCTGGCGACGATCCGCGCCAAATCAGGCCAGTGCATCCACGCTGCGAAGATCGGCGGCAGCGCAACGATATAGATTGTCGTCAGCGCCGCAATGCTGATCAATGCCAGCCGTAACCTGTTGGCGGTTCTAATGCGTTTGCTGCCCAACAGGCTGCCTAATGCGGCAAAGGCCAGCATACTAGCAATGGTCGTGGTTGTCGCATGGATCGGGTAGCCGATAAAGAGCGTAAAGCGCTGGATCAGTACGATCTGAATGAACATATAGGCGGCGCCAAGCAAGCTGAAGTAGGCCAACGTAGAGATGGCGCCGGGCATGCGCAGGCCATCGCGCTGGTAACGCGCCAACGGTAACACAATGAACGCTACCGCTGCGCCAAGCGCGAAGATAGCCATGGTCAACAAAATCAGGTTGCCGATCGGAAAACGGTTGAGCCGCCCTTCATAACTGCGATCGAAGTGCAGGTTTTCCCAACGGAAGTAGTTGTAGAAGAAGGGGTTGTCATCGGTCACTGGGAAGATTTGAAATGGGTAGGCTCGCTCAAAAGCCCGTGGATCGGCAGCGTGCAAGTAGTCGGCGAAGGGAGTATTCAACCGTACCAACGGGTCGTGCAGCATCGTGAAGTTGTTCGCCGCACCCCACGCGCGCAGCCGTTCGATCTGTTCCGGCTGGAACGGCGACCGGCTGACCAGCAGCGTGGCATTGATCCCGCTCTCGTTGGCGATGATCGCAATATGCGTCGCCGGATTGCTCACCCCCATCCGGCGCAACGCTTCCGCCGCCAGTCCGGTTAAGCGCAGCATCTCGCGCGGCGGACTGTTGACATCACGTGTCCACGAGAAGATGCCGTTTGGGGTGAGTGCGTTCAACGCTTGTTCGAGCGAATCAACCGTATAGAGGTATGACTCGGCGAGCACGTAGGCTCCGCCCGACAATGCCGCCAAGTTGTCGAGGCCGATGCCTTGAATGATGTCGTATTGCTCGGTTGTGCGACTAAGAAAACTGCGTCCTTCGGCGACGATCAACTCGGTTGAGGGGTGCTCAGCGAGCCGGCCAGTGTAATCAGCGTAACGATCTTGTAAGAGGCTCACGATCGTTGGGTTGAGTTCGATCGCAGTGATCTGTTCGGCGCGGTAGAGCCGGGCCAGCAGAATGTCAAGCCCGCCCCCTACCCCAATCAGCAAGGTGCGTGGACGCTCGTTGCCGAGCTGGTAGGCGGCGCTGATTACCGCGTGGTCAAGGAAGCGGAAACGTTCGAGATCGGTATCACTGCCATCAAACCGGTACATCCCGGTCATCGACGTGCCGTCAATCGTCACCAGTTTCAGCGGCAGCTCTGGCCGGTTGTCTAGCGGGTAGCTTGAACTGACCGCGCCGACGATCATCGGTTCGGTGACAGTGATCTCTGGCATCACATCCACCCGCCCAACTGGATCCCAGCGGGTGAATTCAGGGCCGGTTCCTTGCACCTGCATCGCCCAACCCAGCTCTTTCGAGCCGGGTACGGCAAGGGTGGGTGGCCGCGCGATCAATGCTACCAACACCAGCGCTTCCGCGCCAATGATGGCCGGCAAGAGCCAACGCTGGCGTGGTTGGGCTTCGTAGCCGAGCAGCACTGCCGCCAATGCACCGATCAAGCCGATCAAGGCAATGACTGCCGGGCCGCCGATCGTGTGGATCACGAACAAGACCGTCATTGTGGCGATGCCTGCCCCCAGCATATCGGCAAAATAGAGCCGGTGGGCAGCGCCGGCCCAGCGCCCAAAGATGGCGGCAATCACCAGCCCGCCGGTAAAGAACGTGCTGAATAGACATATAAAGTAGATGCCGAGGCCGATGATCGTCCAGCCGAGCTGCGCTGCGCGCAGTGGATCGATGGCGATGGTCGTAATCGCAATCAGATTGCTCAGACTGGCAAGGCTGAAAAGCAAAGCCAACGTGCCCAGACGCTGCTGGAGCTTATCAGGCCCCCAACGGCGCACGGCAAGGAATGTTCCGGCTGCTCCGCCGCCGAGCAAGGCGATACCGATCACCATATAGGTGAAGTGGTGCCAGATCATCAACGAAAAGATGCGGGTGAAGGTGATTTGGAGGGCGAGAATACTGCCGCTCAGCAGCGTGAGGCCGAGGTACTTGCCGATCGATTGCAAAGGTGGAAACGTCATGCCGTAGCTCTCTTTACTGATGAACGTATCACGAGGCGTAGTCGGCGATCAACTGCTGTTGTCCGCTGGTTAGCCTGATCACCCGATATGACCTGCCGGCAATTTCACGCCGTTGCGTGGCTACTTCGCTATCCGCGAGCCTGACCGTGCGCAACCGCGCGTTGCGGTGTTGATCTGGGAGCAAGACTGTGAGCGGCAAGGGTGTTGATGGTAGTGTGATCGTCCCTCGTAGTCGTTGCCCGTTCCATTCGATATGGCTGAGATCACTTGCATTGCGCGCTTCAATGAAGCGCAACCACCGTTCAGCGGCGATGATGGGCATGTTGGCGCTAGCGGCGTAGCTTAGTGTCGTATCAAGCCAGCGTGCCACTTCGCCGGCGATCGGATCGCCGAGCAAGAATGGATCAACGTGGCATTGGAGACCTAACGCTGCCGGGTAGCGATCGATGCTGGCTGCAATTTGACCAATCGTCTGATTGGCTGCGGTGGCGCCGTCAAGCCCCACCTCATAGCCGGTTTGAAACACCGGCATCAGATGTTCATCGACCAGATGGGTAGCTTGCTGATACACATCGATGATCGTGCCGTCTTCGGCGACAAACCGCATCGGCAAGCCGCTGCCATTCAAATACCCCATCGTCCACGTACCGTCGGGTTTACGCACTGCCGGGCCGCTGTGGTAGTGATCGAGGTTCATCCGAATGCCGTACCGCGCTTGCACAATCGCATTGTCTACCCAGCCGTGCCACAGAATGCGGTGGGTACGCACGGTTGGCGGCAGCGGCCCGTAGCCAAGCTTGAGAAATTCGCTCCAGTGCCGGTAATAGCCTTCTTCCAGCCCATCTTCGACATACGGATGCATCCCGAATTCGTGGCCGCGGTCGCGCCAAGCAGCAACATGATGCGGCCCCGGCAGCGGATCGTCTCCGCCGAGCGCTGAGCCGATCAGTGGCGTTCGGCTGAGCGTCCAGCGCAACTTGCGCGCTAATCGTCCGCTGGCGTTCGCTGGCGGCGGGGTGTAGTAGATCGAAGCGGTGCCGCTGTGCCGTTCGACGATCGCTAACAACTGTTCGATATGGCTCACCCGGCTGCCATGCGCGTCGCCAGTGGCAATGATCACACTGGGGGCATTGTCGGGAAGGTACCAGAGCCGAGGGAGCGGCAGCGGGCTGATCTCGTCAATGACCCGGCTCAGCAAGCGTTGATGCTCATCGGCTTGCGGAATGGCGATGCGTTCAAGATCGATCCATCCCACAAAGAGATCGCTGGCGCGGAGACCTTCCATCAGGTCACGTTCCTGATTGGCCCACGCCGGGTTGCCCTGCCGGATGAGGGCAATCGTCTGCGCCAGATCGAACGTCCAGAGCGCAGCAAAGCCCTGCCCGAACCGGTGAATGGTTACAAGCGGATCGCCATTGCTCGCAGTCGCAAGCGCCTCTGCCCCGCGCAATTCAACCCGGTCATACACGGTATGGATCTGGAGCGGCCCGGCAATGCCGGTTGCTGGCGCTGGATGGCATGTATCATCAATCTGGCTGGCGCCGAGATACCTGACGCCCAACACCTCGGCTAACGCCGGATCGGGGCGAATCGCCACTAAGCCGCCGCCGGCGCTGACAAATTGGCGCAGCCATCCTTGACTACCCAGACTGAGGGGTGTCGATCCCAATACAATAACGGCGGCGGTGATGGGGCGATCTAGTTGGCGCAGGCTGATCTGGCGTAGGCCCAAAAACCCTTCTGCGCGCAGGATCTCGCCGAGGTACGCCGTAAAATCAGGGTGCGGCGCCGGATCGGCGACCAATGCCAATGGCGCAAAACCGTTGGCAGGCGCTAATGAAACAGGTGGCGGCGGCGATGTGGTTGGCGCCGGCAGAGGCCATTGTTCGGCGCCATAGGCTACGATGCCTCCGAGACCTGCAGCGGCGAGGGTGCTGGTCAGAAACGCTCGTCGAGTGACAGGTCGCTGCAAGTAGTGCATAGCGCGTTACATGCGCCGGCGACGACCGGCGATTGTGCGTCGCCGGGCCGGCGGTGTTGCGGCTGTCGGCTTGGCGGCATGCTTCTCTGTTTGTTGCGAGACTGCCGTCCGCACCGTCTCGCCTAAGGCGCGCTCCTTCAGCCCATTACTGTGCTGTTCGTTGCTAGACGGCGCCACCACGACGGCCTGATGTTCAGTCACTGGCGGGGTCACGATCACGCGCGACGGTTCAGCGACTGGGGTCACAATCACGCGCCCAGCAACCGGTTCGGCGCGAACAAAACCGTCATGATCCACCGCTGGATCGAGCGTTGGCGCAGACACGCTGTTGGCAGCCTGCTCTTCCGATGGTGCCGTTACTGGTTGCCCCTTGCCGGGATTAAGCAGCCGCAACGGCACATCGCTCAAGAACTGGCGGAGGTTAGGCAATGGCAAGCGTGGTCGATCGGTTTGCCCAGCCAACGTACGTTCTTCAGTTAACATTACCGCGCCAAGCACACTATCGCTCCGTTTCAGCGTTAGTCGCTTGAGACTTTGTTGGATGTCGCGGCTGCTGTCTTCAGCCGGTTTGAGCGCCAGCACAACCCCATCAACCATCGGCGCCAGCAACGCAGCTTCAACGCCACTAAGCGTTGATGGGCCATCGAAAATGAGGATATCAGCCGCGCGTTGCAGTCCCTCGACCAATGCCGGCCATGGTTGCGATGGCGGCAAGGGGCGGCCATCTTCGCCAGTATTGCGGGCCAACAACAACACATTCTTCATCGGCGTGACCCGCAAACTCGACCAAACTTGCGCTTCGCCATCGATCATAATCGGTTGTAGCACCGACTCGGGATTGCCGAACAGTTCGCTCAATGCAGCCTGCTCAGTTTCGGCATCAACCAGCAATACCCGATAGCCCGATAGCGTGTAGCAATGGGCCAGATCGATGACCAACGCGCTTCGTTCATGTGACGGGCGCGGCCCGCTGACCATCAAAATGCGAGCATTGCGGGGCAAGCCGGCCAGCACAATTTGGGTGTGGGCCTCTTTCACGGCGCTAGCGCGCATGCGCGCTTCATCTTCGCTCAAGCCAATCAATGGCCGCTTGCCGGGCACTGCGCCGAGGAAGTTGAGACCAAACCGGCTGCGTAAATCGTTATGGTTGCGCCAGCGGGTGTCAATCGCTTCGAGCACAAATGATGCCATTAGTCCTAACAGCAACCCAGCCAACCCAGCCACGGCAACTGTCAGGTTGCGCTTGTTCGGCAAAGGCTCTCCCGGTACCTTCGCAGCTTCAAAGACCGCGAGACTGTTAACCATGCTGGTGTTTTGCAGCCGTAACAACTGGGTATACGCATTTTGCGCCGTATCGCGGGCCAGTTCCAATTCTTGCAGCCGGTTGCGCGCCTCGCGGAGATCGGTGGCGCTGGTGGCCTGTGCGAGCAGTTCGCGAGTCTGGTCGATCTGGCGTTCGAGCGCCGTGATCTCGCGTTGCGCGCGATCAATCTGCTCATTCAGCAGGTTTCGCTGCGCTGCGATATTTTCAGGCGAATTCGGGCCGAATTGGATCAACTCGGTGGCAATTGCATCGGCGATGGCTGCTGCGCGCTGCGGATTCGTGTCGGTAATGGTAATCTCTAGCAAACTGGCCTGCCGGTTGACACTCGTTGCCAGCATGTAATCTCTGATCACTGGCCATGGGAAAGGTAAGCCAAGCTTTTCAACCACGGGGGCTAAAATGATCTCGCGCTTGGCCATTTCACCGTAGAAGCTGGCTACGGTATTGGTCAGGCCGATCATCTGTGGATCAGGCGCGGCTGTCGAGAGCGTATCGCCGACGCGCAGGGTGCTCCGGCTGATATAGTAATCAGGCTGACGCATGGCAAAGATCAGCGCACCGCTGGCGGCGAGGAGAGCGGCGAGCAGGGCAACCCACCACCAGCGCAGCATAATGCGAATGTATGACCAGATGTCGCTCCATGTGAGCATGAACGTCGCTCCTTCTTAACTGGATGCCGGCAAGATAACCAGATCGCCCGCTTCCAGCCCGCTCACAATCTCTACTTTGCCATCGACAATCAGCCCAAGTTGCACGTCAACCCGTTGGGAGCCGTTCTCGGTTGGCACCAAAACATGCGGGCCGCCATCGCGCCGGATGGCTTCGATCGGCAGCCAGCGCACCCCTTCGCGTTGGCCAAAATCGATCGTTACCAGTGCCGGATCGCCAACCACAAGAGCGAGATCGCCGGCGTTGTACGTGATATGCAATTCTGGCGCTTGCAGCGGGTTGTTCATCGTCGTCGTTTTGCGCACCACGCCGGTAAAGGTGCGGCCGGGATAGCGCACAAACGTGATGCTTACCGTGGCGCCATTGGGGATCCGTTCGACATCCTCGGCGCTCAATCCGCTGACGGTAATCTGCAACCCAGAGTTGTCCATCAGCCGTAATACCGGAACTTCGGCTTGCACCGGAAAGCCCACCAAGGCGTCAACCGCTGTGATCGCGCCGTCAAAGGGCGCATAGATCCGGCGGGCCTCGATTTGACGTTCAATCTCTTTGATGGCCAGTTCCGAAGCGGCTAGGCTCTTGACCAGCATTGGATCGGGGGTAAGACGCTGGCGAGCGGCATCGAGTTGGATCTGCGCCTGTTGCACCGCTCGTTGGGCGGCAGTCACTTCGACCTGATCGGGCCCGTTAATCAAGCGATCAAGCCGGGCGCGGGCTAACTCTACGTCGGCTTCGGCGGCTTGTACGGCGGCGATTTCGTTGCCTCGTGCGGTGTCGTATTCAATCTGGGCGAGTGCAACCGCACTTTCCGCGGCCCGCACGGCGGCTGCCAACTGATCGACCAGCGCGCGCACTTCTGGCGTATCTTCAACTTCAAGTCGGGCGCGGGCCTGCTGATAAGCATCTTGCGCCCGTTGCAATTCGGCTTGCCGGTCGAGCAGCGCCCGCTCGGCGCGTGTCTTCACCGCCGAAGCATCATTGCGGGTGCGGGCCAGCGCAGCTTCGGCCCGTTGCAGGGCGGCGCGCGCTTCGGCAATCGCAGTTGCCGAAGGCGGAGTGGTCAATGCGTTCAGCCGGTCACGGGCCGAGGCCAGCGCTACTTCGGCAGCGCGCACGTCGATTTGCGCCCGTGCGGTTGCTTGCTCGATCGCGCGGCGATCTTGTTCGGCATTGATCCGCGCTTGCCGGAGTTGATCTTCTAAGGTGCCGAGATCGATCTCGGCCAGCAATTGGCCGGTGGTAACTTGCGCGCCAACTTCAACGTACAGATTGCGTAAAATGCCGCTCTGCCGGAAAGCGAGATCGCGTTCGAGCACCGGTGTGACCTGCCCGCTCAGTTCGCGCCGGTCATCGAAGGCGCCGATCGCCACGGCGACCGTGCGGAGCTGGGGCGGCGCCGCAGTGGCGGTTGGCGCTGCCACGACCGTGGTTGGCGTGGGGGCCGGCGGTGTCCATGGCTCTGGCGTCGGCGCGCCAACCAGTGAGCCAATGCTACAGCCGCTCAAGCCAATCGCGAGGCCCATCGCCAATGCGCTGCGAACGGCAATCTGTACGTGACGCTCCATATCTTCCTCTTACTTATTGTGGCAAGACAAATGCGCCGGGTAGCGGCAGTGTTGCAAACGGAGCACTCACTGCCTCTTCGGCCAACATCCAGCGCACCGCACCTAAGAGATCGGGGGCGATGAATGACGGCTGGTAGCGCCGCAATTCCGGCTTCTGTAATTCGCTAGCGCCACGCCCTGTCTTCACAAGGATGGTCTGGCATCCCATGCGCTGCCCTGCTGCAATATCGCTGAGCGCATCGCCGACAAGGTATGCCTCGCGGCAATTGATCCGGTGGCGGGCTGCCAGATCCTCCAACATCCCCGGTTGGGGTTTCCGGCAATGGCATTGCTCGTCGGGACGGTGCGGGCAGTAGCGAATGTCATCAATCTGCGCGCCGTGGTAGCTGGCGATGTCGCGCAAGCGGGCGTGAATCTGTTCAAGGGTTTCGACCGACATCAATCCACGCCCAACCGCTGCTTGATTGGTGACAATAAAGATGCGAAAACCGGCGTTGGTCAGGAGACGGAGCGCAGTGAGCGCGCCCGGTAGAAATTGGAATTCCGACCAATCTTTGACGTGGTCTGGCCGGTTGTGATTAATGACGCCATCACGGTCGAGAAAGACAGCGCGCATGAGCCCCCCCTAGCGCTGTAACGAGATTATAGCACGTAGTAGGTTGCAGGCTACGATGATAATGCTACAGTACACCTTGTGGCTGAAGATCTGCTAACAGAGGTAGGAGCGAATTGTGACAATGCTGTCATCTTAGTCTGAGATGCTATAGCTATCAAAGGTTAGTTGGGATGCCTAGTTTGTTGTCTAAACCTTGGGATCCTACAATAAATGAGGTTATATGTCATAAAGTGCGTCTGGCGCCGCGCGTCGAGTCTTTTTGTAAATTGTTGATAATTGTGATGTTGGTTTTTTGATTCTGTTAAGTATAATGATGTTGATTTGTGTGTGGTGATTTTTGTAAAATTTTTATGTTTAAAATATTACTTTGTGTAAACAGTGTTGTTGTCAAGATAATATAAAGAGTGAAAAGTAAGTACTATAGTACTAGCGATTTGCTTCTGCACGCAGATTACAATGATCACATCTTATGCTTTCATTGTCGCTAGATAACTATATGCAATCAGCGTGGTTGGCAATAGAGATTCTTATAAGGTGTTGAACCATCTTTCAAGCAAAGCTAACTACCGCTAGCTCATGCCATGCATTCGTCGTTGCATGCATCGCGCTATTTCTCACACCTCGCGACCTTAACACTGCCTGCTACGCCTAATACTGGTCTCATCTGGAGCCATTGACTAAGATGCGGTATTCACGGATTGGCCCTGTCATCCGCTCAGCTTCTAGCGTCAAGCCTCATAGTGGATGAGTAAGTTGGCCGTCCAACCAATCCTTATAAGGAGGCTGCTGTGTCACAGAGGAAATTCTGGCAGTACACACTTCGTCTATTCACGATTGCGCTCATCATCGCTACCCTTCCACTATTCATGCCATCAGCGCGTAGTGTGGCCAGTTCTTCCTTTCCTGTCTATATACCGCTCGTGTCAAAGCAGATGATGCCGCCGATCGTGTTTGTCTCGCGGCAGATTATGCCTCAAGGCAGCATCTACTGGAACGTGCCCAAGGGTTTGGCGGGTGTTGGCCCGTATAGCCGGTTTGCGGTGGCGGCGCCGGGCAAGTTGATGGTGCTGGAACCCGATGGCCGCGTGCGGGTGTTGATTGACGGCGCAAACCCCGCTTCCACTGCGCCCTATAACTTGATCGATGTTAATGCGCCCGACGTTTCGTATGACGGAACGACGATTGTGTTCGCCGGTCTCCCGCAGGGACGGTATGAGTCAGGAGCGCTTACCAATCCGGGGGCTTGGCGCATTTACACAATCAAAGCGGATGGCAGCGGTCTGCGCCAAGTTACAACATCAGACCAACGTCTTGACCTCACCCAGTTCGGCCCCGCAGCCGGCGGTTTAGCCGCTTATGACGATACTGATCCGGTGTGGTTGCCCGATGGCCGGATTGTCTTCTCTTCGACTCGCTGGCCCGCGTATGCCCATTACAGTGGCGTTCGCGCCTCTAATCTGTTCGTGGTTAATGCCGATGGCAGCAACATGCGCCGGATTACCTCAGAGCGGAATGGGGCCGATCGCCCGTTGGTTGATCCAATCACGGGCAAGATCGTCTATGCGCGCTGGTGGCGCAATCACCGCTTCCCTGTCAATGATATGTCCACCATTCTCGATCCCAACGGTGGCTATATTCAACGCGACGGATTAACTGCTGATCGGAATAATCCGGTTGGTGGCGAGACCATGTTTCGCAATGCTTGGCAGGCGGCCACGATCAATCCAGACGGGACTGAGTTGGCGATGTGGGCTGGCGCCTTCCGCAACGAAGAAGCCAATCATGTTTATGGCGGCGCTTTCACTCCAGAAGGGGATCTGATTGCGAACTATTTTCCGATGTACAACATGACGGAAGCTGCCGGGTTTGGCGGCTTGCGCCGCTACCGTCGCGGCGCCGGCGGTTATACGCCGCTGCTGGGGGTTACGACCTTGACCTTCGACTACGTCAATCCACGAAATCCAACCTCGTTCGGCATTTTCAAAGGGCAGTATGTGACCGATCCCGATGTGTCGAACAACTGGATGGTGGTGTCGCTGGCGCGTGACATTGGCCAAGACTATGGGCTGTATCAAACCCAGATCGATGGATCGGGCCTACGCCTGCTCTACGATAACCCCGGCACTGCCGAGGTGCGGGCCCGTTTCCTCGCGCCGCGTCCGTTACCGCCAATCATTCCCGATCGCATTACCCAAGTGCCGAGTCTCCTGCCGCCGACCGCAGCCGGGCCGTATGACAACGATGGCACGTTTATCTTTGACGCGCTCAATGTGTATGCCAACGGCCCCGTCGATATGGACATTGTGAACGCGCCGCCGGTCGGCTCTGCCCGCACCATTCGCTTTTTCATCGATCATCAGCGGACGAGTCCGGGGTCATTTCCGAATCTCGACTGGCCTATCCTGCTCGGTGAGCTGGCAGTGCAACCGGATGGTTCGGTGCGCAACCCAAATGCGCCGGCGAATGTGCCACTCTTCGAGCAACTGCGCGGGCCAAACGGGAGGGTGCCGCTGACGGGGATGCGTTCCGATCCGGATGGCGCAGCCCATGTGGCCGGAATGAATTTTGGCCGTCCGGGGGAACGGCAACGTTGTGTCGGTTGTCACGCCGGCCATACGCTGATACCGGTGCCGCCAACCGATGAAGCGGCCCGGTGGAGCAATCTAGCGCCGGGAGCGACGATCAGAGTCTCTTCGGCGCTCGATTCGCGCTATGTGAGCGGCCTAACCGATCGGCGCGTGATGAAAGGCGAAGTATGGCAGTATTGGCGGAGCGCTGCGAATCAAACCAGTGGGCAGTGGGTGACGTTGACCTTCCCGGTGCCGGTCTCGGTGCGACAGGTGCGTCTCTACAATCCGCGCAGCGCACCCAACACCGATCTCCAAGTGCATCAGGCGACGGTGCGCCTCTTTAGCGATGAAGCTGGAACCATCGAGGTGGCCCGGCAGACAGTTGGGCGGCTCAGTACCTTTGGTACCAGTGTCGAGTTTGCTGATGTTCAGGTGCGTGTGGTGCGGGTCGAGATCGACCGGGTCAGCGGGCGGGTCGATGGGGTGACGTGCGCGAGTTTGGCCGAGATAGAGGTGATTGCGCGCGGCGAGGCGGGGAATTGACCCACCGGTTGTTGCGTAGCGTGATGTGGCTGATTAGTTGTCCTCATCCGGTCACATCACGCCGGTTTTGCTATCGAGCCAGCCCAAGAATCGCGGCCAGCTTAGCATTTCAGCGCCGGCCTTACGCTGGCCAGATTGAACCAACGGCGCCGATACAGCGTGCGGTTTGACTGGAAGACAAGCGCAGCGATAAAACCGAACAGGATCACCAGCGCAACCAACCGCACATCAGCAAAAAAATACTCGCGCAGATAGTCGCCGCTCAAGAACCACCACCCGCGCTTAAATTGCCACTGTCCTAAACGATTGAGGGTAAGGTTCTCAAATGCGATCAGCATGTAGCTGATCGCGAGCACGATAGCGAGTGGCATGGTGCGCCGGGCATTCAGGTGTACCAAATAACCGGCTGTCACCGCCACAACCAAAAGTGTCCAAACGAGGTGGTGCTCCCACGTGATGGGTGAGAGAAGGTGCATGCCCAGCACCCATAGCCCGAACAGCAGCCCAAATGTGGGATCGTTGGTGCTTCGTTGTGGCAGACTGCACAAACCCAAGACACTGAGAACGATCAGAGTTGCCAGCCAGCGCAATCCCGGCTCAAGGGGTGCAATGTTGAGTGCGCCGGTGAGCCGGTGCAGAAAGGCGGCTGGCGAAGCGTTATCGATCCAATCCACTTGGATCGGAATGCTGTTCATGAGACTGACATTAATGAAACCGGCAAGCGATTGCGGCCCCGCCACAAGGGCAGTGAACACGGTGAGCAGCGCAAGTGATGCTGCAAAGCCCCAGATGGCCTTCCATTGGCGTTGAAATACAAACAAGCCGATCAAAAGCAATGGACTGATCTTGATCATTGCGGCAATCCCGATCATCACGCCGGCCAGAAACATCCGTTGCTGGAAGGCGCTGGCAAACGCAGCGGTGATCAGCAACAGGATGAGAATATTGATCTGCCCAATATCAATCGAAAGATAGAAGGGGTACATATTTCCAGCAAGGATAACTAATATGGGCAGCGACCAGCGTTGGAACATCGGTAAACTCTTGCTCAGCAGCAGCAGTGTTCCGGCGAGGAAGATCTGGTTGATAACGACCCACACCTTGTACGCGAGCGGGTATGGCAAAGTGCTGAGCGGGGAAAGAACGATCGCTAAGAGGGGTGGGTAAAGGTAGTATTGTACTTCAGGATAAGCGACTGACGAATGGGCTGCGGTGAATTGCAGCGCTCTACGATGGTCATACATGTCCTCGCCGGCGCGCAGCATCGCCGCGGCAATGTAGTAGGTCTGAAAATCCCCGCCTTGGCTGAGGCTCCGTCCCATGATCGGCAGGGCAACGCCATCAACCGCATAGCGGGTAATGGAAAACACGAGGACAAGCGTCACAAGAATCGCACAGATCCGCTCTCCCTGCCCTAACGCGCCGTGCTGATCGCTCATCGTCTCCTCCTTGAGTGATGGAGAATCTCTGACAGCGGCTTTACCGGTCAGCGTAGAGCGCCAATTGCTCGAACTGGCGGTTGGCGCAAGCGAATGCCGGTTGCTGGCGGAAGCTGTGCAATGCGGTGTGCGCTACGCCGGTGTGGGTGAAAAACCATGCCTGCTGAGCTGGCTCGTAAGCATCCAGATCTTCAATGAAGACCCGGCCACCGCTTGTTTGCCGCGCACGGATCACATCTGCGATGGCCGCAACGAGGGCGTTGTCGCCGTTGACCCGCGCTGAGAGATCGATCAAACTTACGGTGTCGCATCCGTAGAAATAGCTGAGATATCCGCCAAACGACCAGTCGGTTTCCAGAAAAACATCGCCTGCGCGCAGATGCTGGGCCACGCATGCCGCCTGTTCGATATTGGGATTTGGCACGGTCGCGCGCGGCCAAATAGCGGCCTGAAAGTTTCCCAGCCCAATCAAGAGAATGCATGCGCCGGCGAGGATGATTGTTGGGCGCGACAGCGCCGGCGAACCCCAAACGACGGCAATAGCGGCGGCGAGGAACAGATTCGGAACCACCAACCACTTTGGTTCGTAGGGATCCCACCAGATGATGAAGGGCAGAAAGATCGCGTAGGTGGCGCCGATCCACCCGAGTTGCCGGTACGGCAGGTGACGCCAGCGCACTGCGTGCCAGATCGACATCCCTGCTAATCCCATCAGCGCCAGCAGGCTCAGCAGGGCAGGGATTTTGTCGATCGGCAATGAACCGCTGAGCAAATGCCGCAATCCGAGCCCGCTCCATAGGGGGATGATGCTGGCGATCGCACTGATTCCCGCCGGTACGATGCGATCCGGAGACCATGTGCCCCAGACCGGCAGGCGCGCGCCGCCATAGTTGGTTAGCCAGCTTATGATCGCGGCAAGATCGCGATGGCCATAAACGAAAAACGCAACTGACAGGTAGCACAAGCTGAGGATTACGCCGCATGTGCTTGCGATGACGGCAACCGCGCTGAGCCGGTCGCGGAACGGTTGCTCGCGGTGGTTTACCAACGGGCTGATGGCGATCATTGGCACGAGGAACACGCATGCTTGCCATGTGAGAATGGCAAGCGCACAGCAGAGGCCGGTGAGCAGGCTGGCGGCGATTCGAGGAGGATACAAGCTGCTGGCGAAGGCGCCTGCGCTAAACGCTGCTGCCAATGGAATGTAGTAGATGTCGGTGCTAAAACTCCACTGCGCCCAAGAGAGGGCTAAAAACGCGCTACCGAGCAGCGCGCCGCTTGCAGACGCCGATAGTCGCTGCAAGGCAAGGCTAGCCATGCCAATAGTCGCTGCACCCGCTAGGGCGGTGATGAACGTGAGGATCGGATCAACCGGTCCGGCATAACCCAACGTTTGCGCCGTTATATAGGCGAGTCGCCCAATGATGCCGTAGAGCATGTGGTTCGGACGGAAGATATCGTGGCCGCCGCGTGCGATCGCCATCGCTTCGGCGACGCCGTTCAAGTCGTGCTGGATGGAACCGAACGGCAGGTACAGCACGAGACCGCTCAGCAACCCACCCCAGAACCAGTGCCATGGCGAGAGTGACACTTGGCGCTGACCAGTATCTAACAGGTGATCTGCATGTAAGGTGCTCATAGCGTCCGGCCTTTCTCAGCGCTGAGGCTGGAATCTGCCGGTTGCAACAGCGGAGCCTGATAAGCTCCCCGCCAATCGTTGAACCGGACCCGCAGCACATCGCGCAGGTTTCGCCATGAGTCGCGCACCGGATCAACCTTCGTTTCGGCGCCGTAATGCCACAAGACCGGCACTTCAGCGATGCGATACCCACGCTGGCGCGCCAGAAAGAGGAGTTCGACATCGTAGGCGGTGACGGCGGCTCCCTGTACAATCGGCGCATCATCGCCGTATATGCGCACGCGCCGGAAGAGATCGTGGGCTACTGATAGCCGCAACGCTTTAAACCCGCATTGGGTGTCATTGATTCCCGGCAGGGCGATCATCTGCACTAGCAGATTAAAGATGCGCCCCATCAAATGGCGGTGGAATGGTTCATCGTACCGCTGCGCGCCGATCCCTTCCCGCGACCCGATCACGACATCGAATCCAGCGTTGAAATAGGGCCATAGTTTTTCCCACTCCTCGATCGGTGTGGCCAAATCGGCGTCGCACAACAGCACATACTCGCCGCGCGCAGCGAGTGCGCCGGCGCGCACGGCAAACCCTTTGCCGCGATGCTCGCAGCGGAGCACATGGACGCCGGCATAGCTTGCAGCGAGGCTGGCAGTGCCATCAGTGCTGCCATCGTCAACAACGATGATCTCGGCGGGGAAGGATTGCTGGGTGAGGTGGGCACTGATGGCAGCTAAAGTGGTTGGCAAGCGGCGGATTTCGTTGTAAGCGGGGATGACGACCGATAGAAAAGGTGTTGCGGCCATACATCACTCCTGTGGGTGAACGGGAAGAGTGATCTGGTGGCACGGTGGGGTGGGAGTGTGAGAGAGAGGTAGGTGATTTTTTGGTATTGTGAGAATAATCACGAAAGATTATTTTTGAATGAAAAAAGAATGATTTTTGATTAAAATATAGATATAAAAATATATAAAAATTACTTTCCTTTAAAAATGTATTTTTATAAATTTTATACATTGGAACTACATCGCGATTCCTAGTCTGTACAGTTCATTCGGCAATAGCACGGCTTTCTCGGCTAGTCAGAGCAAGGCGCCATGCCTTCAATCTATAGCGGTGATACATTCTGCGGGGTTGGACGTTATTGAGCAGGTAAGCATTTGGTTATAGAGCGCATTGCGCATATCGCTCTTCCATCAGGCCGGGAAGGTTTTTCCGCTGATGGACAGCAGATGGCTTGCGCCGCAGCCAAATGACCAATGGCGTGCTGAGGCTTTACAATGCCTTCTGCTGTCGTCGCTTGCGTGACGTAAACAAATTGCTATCTTCTTTGCGCTCATTAATGAAGTTTTTGTCATCCGCTTGCAATTCGCTCGGATTATACTGAGGCAGTATTGATTGACAGGTAAGACCGTGCTTCTCAGGTGTTGTTCTGCCATCAGCAGAGTGGTTGAGAACGGTGGAATGCTCACGCTAAACCACAAGGGGCAATGCTATGATCATCTCACGCACGCCGTTGCGGATTAGTTTTGCCGGTGGCGGCAGTGATTTGCCGGCCTTCTACCGCCATGAACCGGGGGCAGTGGTGAGTACAGCGATCAACAAGTATATCTACATCACCGTCAACGAGAAGTTTGACCATCAGATCCGGGCCAGCTATTCAGTAACCGAGATTGTTGATCAGGTGGATGACCTCAAGCATCAACTGATCCGGGAAGCGTTGCGTTTGGTGGGGCGGCAGCATTCGATCGAGATTACCTCGATCTCCGATATTCCCTCGCAGGGCACTGGTCTCGGTTCATCGAGCACTTATACCGTGGGTCTCTTGAATGCGCTCTACGCCTTTATTGGCCGCTTTGCCGGCGCCGAACGGTTGGCCCGCGAGGCGTGCATTATTGAGATTGAGCGTTGTGGCGCGCCGATCGGGAAGCAAGATCAATATATTGCTGCCTATGGCGGGTTGCAATTCATTCAATTTAACCCTGATGAGACGGTGTTTGTTGACCCGATTATCTGCCGTGCTGAAACGAAGCAACGCTTGCAGCAACGGTTGATGATGCTGTACACCGGTGCTACCCGCAAGACGAGCGATGTGCTGCGCGAGCAGCGCGAGAATACTGAGCGTGATGAATCGCGCCGCCGGCATTTGCGCCGTATGGTGGAGTTGGCGCATGATCTGCGCCTTGCCCTGCACCACGATGACCTCGATGCGTTCGGCGAGATTTTGCACGAGGGCTGGATGCGCAAGCGCGAGTTGGCGAGCGGCATTTCGACGCCGCAGATTGATGATTGGTACGAGCGGGCGCGGGCTGCCGGCGCGATCGGCGGCAAGATTCTCGGCGCTGGCGGGGGCGGGTTTTTGCTGGTCTATGCGCCTGAAGAGCGCCATGACGCCATCCGGGCGGCGTTGCCCGAATTACGCCATGTGCCCATGCAATTTGAGCCGCAAGGTAGTAAAATAATCTACGTGGAAGAGCGGTCGTTGGATTCGTGATTCGTCACGCGGCCAACCCTCGCTTCCAATGACCGGGGGGGAGCGAGAAGCGCATTGAGCTTCTCGCTGGGCTTCTATTTAGGAGGTACTCCCTTGGGTCATCGCTTCTTACGCTTCGGTCTGGTCTCCCTCATCGTCCTAGCCCTCATCCTTCCCCTCGCTATCACCACCGCTAACAATCCACCCTTCCGCCAATGGTTGCCCGCCGTCTTCGCGCCATCCGGCGAACCCCAGTATTGGATCAATGCGCCCTATTTTCCGGTGGCCAACGTCACCAATGACCGCTTCGATGAAATGGCGATCTTCTGGTTTGGTCAAGTC
>JAUQOZ010000276.1 GCA_030550625.1 Chloroflexota bacterium
CGGTGTCGCCGTCGGTTCCGGCGTTGCCGTGGCGGTAGCAGTAGCCGTGGGCATGGCGGTAGTGGTCGGTGTCACCGTCGGTTCCGGCGTTGCTGTGGCGGTAGCAGTAGCCGTGGGCACGGCGGTAGCGGTCGGTGTCGCCGTCGGTTCCGGCGTTGCCGTGGCGGTAGCGGTAGCCGTGGGCACGGTGGTAGTGGTCGGTGTCGCCGTCGGTTCCGGCGTTGCCGTAGCGGTAGCAGTAGCCGTGGGCACGGCGGTAGCGGTCGGTGTCGCCGTCGGTTCCGGCGTTGCCGTGGCGGTAGCAGTAGCCGTGGGCACAGCGGTAGCGGTCGGTGTCGCCGTCGGTTCCGGCGTTGCCGTAGGGGTAGCAGTAGCCGTGGGCACAGCGGTAGCGGTCGGTGTCGCCGTCGGTTCCGGCGTTGCCGTAGGGGTAGCAGTAGCCGTGGGCATGGCGGTAGCGGTGGCCGTTGGGCTTGAATCAATGTTTGTCAGGGTAAACGGAGCGCTCGAGCTGCCTACGTTTGCCGTAACCGTGTATGTGCCAGCCACATTGTTGGCCCGCACCGGAATTTCGACCATCCCATTTGCGTCACTCACGGCGCCGTTGCCGGCGGGGAAGGTTGCGCTGGCCCCGCTGTTCGGAGCAGTGAAGCTCACATAGATGCCTTGCAGAGGATTACCGTTTTCATCGCCAACCCAAACCCGCAAGGGCAGAGCAAAGTCGGTGTTGAGCGCGGCGCTTTGGTTGTTGCCGCCTTGGATGGTCAGAACAACCGGCGGTAATGCGATCAGATACACCAGTTTTGGTTCGTAGACAATTTGGAAGGGATAGCCTGCTACGTCAATGACCGCGCCGTTGGGTAAGTCGCGGAAGGTGCCGAGAATATTCCCAGTGCTGTTGTGTTGAATGATCGTCCATAGATCACCCGGCACAGGCGTATAACCGGGAACCAAAGCGAGCGCTAATTCAGCCCCATCGGGATTGCCGGCTCCCACGAGTTCAATGTTGGCGTTTTTAGTCCGGTTATTTGACGTGTTATTCAGCACCAGACTATCACCGCCGGGACCGATCTCAAACGCTAAGCGGATATTCGGCCCGTGCAGGCGAACCCCATCACCATTTCCGTTGATGATGAGCGTGCCGCGTCCGCGAATGACATTCCCAGTCGCAAGATCGCGCTGGTCGCCGATCCCAATCTCGCCGCCGCCGGAAGTTGGGTTGTAGACAATCGCGCCAATTATGCCGGCGCCGTAGAGGTTGAGCTGGCCGCTGCTCTGGTTGCGCACGAATGAACCAATGTTATTGGTTCCAGACAGGTTGATCGTTAGGTTGCCGCTCCCCTCTTTGCGCAGGTCACGGCTTCCGGCTGGATCAGTCACTTTGTCGAACGTAACATCGCCTTCGACTGCAATCACCCGGTTGCCGGGCAAGCTGAGCGGTGCGCTGAAGCTGAGCCGGTGTCCATCGCTGTCAAAAGTGAAGTTGTTGTTGAGGACTGTTATCTGATTAGCGATCAACCGGTCGCCGCCAGCGCCGATCAATTGTCCGCTATAGAGTTCGAGTTTTGATGTGCCAAACGCCTGATCATCAGTCACAATAATCGCGCCGCCGTTGATCGCGGTTTTGCCTCGGTGTTCGTTGGGCGTGAGGAGGTAGAGATCACCTTCGCCGGTTTTGGTAATGCCGCCGCTGCCGCGGAGCAGATTGTTGGGGCTAGCGATAATTAAGCTGCTATCAGTCGCGATGTCGAATGCGATGACCTTTTGGAGGTCAATCGGCGCACCAATGATATGATTGCCTCTTATAGTGCGGATGGTGCCAGCGCCGGCAGGCGGGAAATACAGGCTGCCGCTGCCGCCGCTAAATAGCCAGTAGCTCATATTACTGTCGAAGCGCACTTCGCCAATCTCGATTGCCCCACTATTGAGCGTGACGGTGCGCGGATACGGCGCATTGGGAAACACTGCAATATCATTCCGGGTCTGCGGCACGATCCCGCCGCTCCAGTTGGCAGGATCGTTCCAGTTGCCGTTGCCGCCGATCCATGTGCTGGTGGCGGCGAAGACAGGGTTGATGACGAGCGACCAGATGACGAGCAGGGTCAGAAGCGTCAACACTGAAAGCGTTGCTCGCTGCATTGGGCGGAACATGGCACCTCTCCAAATGCTGCAATGTAGTGTTTCGACTGTACCGAATCATAACCGAAGCGCGAACCGAAGTATTACCGAAACGACAGATTTGCCGAGCATGCTTTCCAACATGAACAAAGTTTTAACAACATTCGTTGCGATGAAATGTAGTAGCTATCCGCGCTTTTTGGGTGAAAATAGGGCTTCCTCTCCATAACTGGATCAGTCGCAAGACTGATGCTGCAGTTGAGCTTGAGGTTTAAAAAAGATTCATCTGTTTGTTGAACATTTTGTTATGAAAGGAGTGCGCGGCGCAAGTTATTGTTAGGTATTGTCGTATGACAGTTTGTAGTAAAAGGTTCTTATGACCAACAAAACCGTCTTACAAGGCATTGGCGCGGCAGTCGCCGCCTACACTCTTTGGGGGTTGTTGCCGGTCTATTGGAAGGCGCTGAATGGCGCCACCGCGACCGAGATTCTTGCCCACCGCATGATTTGGTCGCTCCTCTTTTTGCTCGCTGTGCTGGCGGTGCGCCGGCAGTGGCAATGGGTGCAGGTGATGCGCCGCCAGCGCCGGTTGCGTTTGACCTATCTGGCCAGCGCGACTTTGTTGGCCGCTAATTGGGGTATCTATGTCTGGGCGGTGCAGATGAACCGGGTGGTTGAGGCGAGCCTCGGTTATTTTATCAATCCGCTGGTCAGTATCGCGCTTGGCGTGCTCGTTTTGCGTGAACGGTTGCGTCCGGCGCAGTGGCTGGCGATTGCAATTGCCGCTGCCGGTGTCGCTTGGCTCACCTATAGCGCCGGCGCGTTGCCTTGGATCGCTTTGGCTTTGGCGCTGTCGTTTGGCTTTTATGGTCTCTTGCGCAAACAGACTCCGCTCGGCTCGTTTGAAGCGCTCACCGTCGAGACGCTCTGGATGTTTGTGCCGGCGGTGCTTTGGCTAGGCTGGCTGGCCGGTAACAATGGCGGTATTCATCACGATGCCGGGTTGTGGCTGTTGCTGCTGAGCACCGGCGTTGTCACCGCTGCCCCACTGCTCTTCTTCGGCGCGGCTACCCAGCGCATTCCGTTGACTACCATCGGCATCTTGCAATATCTTGCCCCGACCTTGCAGCTCTTGCTGGGGGTGCTGGTCTACGGCGAGCCATTTTCGACCGCGCAATTGATCGGCTTTGGCGCGATTTGGACGGCGCTGGCCATTTATACTACCGATAGCTTGCTGGCGGCGCGCCGCTATCGGGCGACGCTCACTCAGCCGGCGGCGGATTGAGCGCAAGCGGGGGTGTTTAGGCAGTGCATTCGGCGGCGCAGTATTGCCGGAGCCGTTCGCTGTCGTCGAGGTCGAAGGCGAGGGTTGGCGTTGTGATTAGACACGTGCGCAACCCTAGCCGTTCCGCCGCTGTTAGGTGCCGCTCAGCGCTATTGATGCCGAAGAGGAAGGGCAGTGGCGAGGGCAATCGTAATGCCAAGGCATTGGTGCCCCGCTGTTGCTGATCGGGGGCAAGAGCGAGATCGGCTTCGCTCAGCGCATTGTGAAGCGCCACGACATCCTCTGCTGTCACCAAGGGCAGATCGCCGGCCAGTACAATCATCGTCTGTGCGCCGGCATTCTGGATCTGGTGGCGCGCCTCGGTTAAGGCTGCGTTCAATTCTTCGCAACGATCGGGCAGCCATTCGACGCCACCGGCCTGCGCTAGTGCCGCGATGGCTGGATCGGCGCTGACCAGCCAGATTCGCGCCGGCATAGTGAAGCTTCTAGTTGCCTGCTGGGCAGCGTTGATGACGTGCTGGGCCAATCTGAGCACCAGCCGTTGCCGCGCTGCCGGCGTGAGAACGCCGGCTAGCCGTGATTTGGCGAACTGGAGCCGTTTGATGGGGATGGCAATGCCGATCACGAACGCTGCTTTCTGTCATTGTACAGCGGCGTAAGCCACACAGCGAAGCTGTGTCCTCTTATCCCCGCAACAATCGCTTGCGGATTAAGCGAACGCGAGCTCGAGCGCTGCCTGCGCCAGCGCCATCTTTTCCGGCATGCCGCGCATAATCGTATCAGTCACCAGCGGGCGAATGCCGAGCTGGGCGATGGCCGGCGCCAGAGCCGCATCCACTGTATCGATGACAATCCCGTCAATCAGATCGGCATACGCCTTGGCGACCCCCAACGCGGTCGGTTCCATGCCCACGGCCCGCATGAGCGGCACGGCTGGCCCTTTGATTGCCGCACCACCCACGATCGGGCTGATGGCGACAACCGGCGCGCTGGTATTGGCGATCGCGTCCCGCACGCCGGGAACGGCAAGGATCGGCCCGACGCTCACCACCGGGTTGCTCGGCGCAATGATGATCGCTTCGGCGCTAGCGAGCAGCGGCAACAAGTGCGGCGCCGGCTGCACTGGCCCGGCGGCATGGAGGCGCACCCCGCGCACCGCCGGTTGACAGCGTTCGCGCACAAAATACTCTTCAAAGTGCAGTTCGCCGTGCTCGGTCAGCACGTGGGTCGGCGCCGGCTCATCGCTCATCGGCACAATGCTGATCTTTACCCCTAAAGCTCGCCGGATCTCGTCGGCGACCTGCGACAGGGTTGCGCCGTCGCGCAGGCGGGCAGTGCGGTAGATGTGTAAGGCCAGATCGCGATCGCCAAGCTTGAACCACGTTGGCGCACCCAGCCGGCCAAGCCACTGCATGCATTCATCGGTGTCGCCGGCAATGCCCCACCCCTGCGCGCTATCGATCACTCCGGCTAGCGTGCAGGTGACGATATCGAGATCAGGCGAGATATGTAACCCGTGCAGCACCATGTCGTCGCCGGTATTGACGATGGCGGCGATTCGTTCGGGCGGCGCAACGGCAGCCAAACCTTCTAAAAACCGGGCGGCGCCGACGCCGCCGGCAAGCACAACTATCATAAAAGTAGACATAAAGACGCAGAGACAGGAACGCTGTCTCTGCGCCGCAGATTAGAAGAGCAGATTCGCCAGCCGGCGGCGGGCCGGCCCCACCAACGGATGCTCGTCGCCGAGCAGAGCAAACAACGCCAGCAACGCTTTGCGCGCGCCGTCATCGCGCAGCGCGCGATCACGCCCGACGATGGTTAAGAGTTGCTCGATCGCCGTCGCGTAATCGCCAGCGCGCACCGCCGCCGCCGCTTGCCGGTACAACCCCTCGCTGCCTTCCGCCGGTTCAGCCGGTGCATTCACCAGATCGGCAATCGCCAACCCGGCGATCGCGCGGCTGCCAAACGAACTACTTGCCGGAACTTGCTTCAGGGTCACAATCCCTTCTGGATCACCGCGCAGTGCCAGCAACCGGCCCAAATTGAACAGCGCCGTCTCATTCTTGGGGTCTTGGCCTAGAATCAGGCGGTAGCGCGCAATCGCCTCCGCTGGATTGGTCGCCTCCAGCGCTTGCGCCATCGCCAGCAGGTCGGCGTTGCGGTCAGGCACCACCCGCTTCAGCCATGCCCGCACCTGACTCTCCGGCAGCGCGCCGGTAAACTCATCAACAATCTTGCCTTGATAGACCGCCTTGACCGCCGGAATGCCCTGTACGCGGAACATCTGGGCAAGGCGCGGGTTTTCATCAACATTAATCTTCGCCAGCACCCATGTGCCGCCGGCTTCGCGCGCTAGCCGTTCGAGCGTCGGCCCCAGCACGCGGCACGGCCCACACCACGGCGCCCAAAAGTCGATCACGACCGGCGTCGTCTGCGAGCGCTGCAACACCTCGCGCTCAAAGGTAGCTTCGGTAACTTCAAGCACTGCGCTTTGGGCAGTCGTTGCGCTCACTCCAGTAGCCATGCTTGTTCTCTCCTTGCACCGATCGGTTATTGCTGTTGTGTAGTGTACCAGAAAGGTGTTGAAACGATGTCGGTAAAATGTAAGAAGAATGTCAACATTTACCTGCGCTGCACTTCTTGCCGCAAGAGCAAGAGATAGCCGATGCCGACGATGCCGGCGAAGGTGAACCATTGCAGCGCATAGCTCAGGTGCGGGCCTTCATCGAGCCGGTACGGGTCGGGCGGGCGCGGCAAGCCAGTGCTGCCGTCGGGCAACTGCTCGATAAATAGCGGCAACAGCGGCGCGCCAACCTGCTGTTGGATGGCCGGCACATCCACCCGCAACCACGCATTGATCCGCGTCTCCCCCGGCAATGGCAGATCGCGTCCAGCCAATGGGCTGTCAGGTCGTAATTGCGGCGCTTGGGCAATCCCTTCAATCGTCACCGGTCGCGTCACCGCGTAAGCGGTCGCCGCCCCCTGCGCCGATGGCAGCCAACCGCGGTCAACTAGCACAGCGTACTCGCTGCCCTCGATCTGCAATGGCGTCACCAAGTGAACCCCATCGACCCCGCTATCCGATCGCCTCCCGCGCAAAACGATACTTTCTTCATTGCGAAACACCCCACTCACCACCACCCGCCGCCCGATCACCGTCGCCGGATCGGTCTCAGGCGTGAGCGGAAGCGCCGGCTGGGCCAACGCCGCCAACCGGGCCGCATTCGCTGCCCGCCGCTGTTCGAGCCGGTCGAGTTGCCAAAACCCCAGAAAGATCAACGTTGCTAAAATCACCAACGCAAACAGATGCTTCGCAATCCACCATCCGCGCAGCAGGCGATGGGTGGCGGGTACAGTTGTCGTTGTCATACGCTGCCTAGCTCGCTGCTATGCCACCGTCTAGTATGATGAAGAAAGGTGGCGAAACGTAACATTCTTCAGCAATCATACCATTAGTGGCGGCAGCGCGGCCAATGGCTTCTTCCTAGGACGAATAAGCACCCTCTCTGGGGAGTGTTGAGGGGCGAACAGAACACGTGATCGCTGTGCAATGCCGTAAAGCCCCGTGCTGCGCTCCCCGTCACCCCTCCCCCAGCGGGGGAGGGGCAAGGGGTGGGGGCAGCAGCCCGCGCAGCGGGCTTGGTACCCCTTGCCCGGCCCTTCAGGGCCGGGTGCCGGATCTGGCCATCCCCAAAACCTACGCCAGTGGGAGAGGGGCTGGGGGTGAGGGCAAACCAGCGTATCTCGCAGCCATCAACCGTGCCTGTGCTCAGGCGTTCTGTCCATCCTTGAATTGTGGAGTGCGGCAGTGAAACTGCTGCACTCCATCGTTTGACGTGGCCGCGCCACTGCCGCGCTCCA
>JAUQOZ010000345.1 GCA_030550625.1 Chloroflexota bacterium
CGCAACCCGCGGCGCGGGCTGGCGGCCCTCACCCCCCAGTTCCCGCTCGCGCTGTGAGGCGGGCGGGGGGGAAGCCGGCGGATTGGCGGCAACGACATTGCGGTAGCGGAACAGAAAAGACATCTTTTTTGCGTCTTTTTGTGGCAATGATCCTAACCGCTCAATTGCAAGGCGTATGACAACGAACATCCCGCCAACAATCTGGCAAGCCATCCTCTCAGCCACCATTGCGCACCCGGTTTGGCACGAGCGGTTACAAGCGTGGCGCGAAGGGCGCAGCACAGCCACCCTTCACCTTGCCATCTTGCGCGAACCGTACTTGAGCCGCATCCTTGCCGGACGCAAGCGGATTGAAAGCCGGTTTGGGCGCGACCGGCGGGCGCCGTTTGGGCAAGTGCAGGCTGGCGATTTCGTGCTGCTCAAGCGGGCTAGCGGCCCGTTGGCCGGGTTGGCGCTGGTGACGCGCACAATGAACCGGGCGATAACCCCAACCGAGATAGACGAACTTCGCGCTGTTTACGCCGCTGATCTGGCGATTGATGATCCACAATTTTGGGAACTCCACGCCCAAGATCGTTATGTCACTTTGATCTGGATAGACGACATCTATCCGCTGCCGGCCATTCCCTTACCTCGGCGCAACCGGCGCGGGTGGGTGGTGGTGGGTTAGGGTATTTGCCCGCACGGGGCGCGATGGAGTGGAGGCGCTCGTTTTCCCCTCTGTCTGCCAACATCCATTTGCTCTGCTCTTACGTTACGTTTAGAGAGGCCAACGCCTTCGTTCCACCCTATGACCGATTGACGGCCAAAGTCAGCCGTGTTATTTTGTGAATGATTTCACTAGAAAGGAGGCGGGCAATGGCTTCGCCACAATCACTTCAGTCTCTCACCCGACCGGCCCGCCCGCGAGTTGTGATCGTCGGCGCGGGTTTTGGCGGTCTCGCAGCGGCGCGTATGCTCGCCAAAGCGCCGGTCGATGTGCTATTGATCAATCGCACCAATTACCACGGCTTTTGGCCGTTGCTGTATCAAGTTGCTACCGCTGGTCTCGAACCAGAGTCGATCGCGTATCCGGTGCGCGCTATCTTGCGCCGCTACCGCAATGCCAGTTTCTTGCTGGCCGAAGTCACCGGGGTTGATTTCGCGCGACGTCTTGTGCATACCAATACCGGCCCGGTCAGCTACGATTATCTCATCCTCGCCGCCGGCAGCACGACCAACTTCTTTGGCAACGAGCGGATTGCGCGGTATACGATGGGGATGAAAGACCTCAATGAAGCGCAGCGGCTGCGTAATCACGTGCTGTTGTGCTGCGAGCATGCCGCCGCCGAGAGCGATCCAAACCGGCGCGCAGCGTTGCTCACCTTTGCCGTAGTTGGCGGCGGTCCGACTGGCGTCGAGTTAGCCGGCGCGTTTACCGAGCTCATCCGGCACGTGATTCGCCACGACTACCCAATGCTCGATGTACAACAGGCGCGGGTGGTGTTGATCGAAGCAACCGGCCATATCCTTACCTCTTTTCCAGAGTCGTTGCAGCGTGCAGCGTTGCAACGCTTGCAGCGGATGGGTGTCGAGGTACGGTTGAATGCTCCAGTGGCCGACGCCGATCCACACGGGCTCAATTTCCGCGATGGTTCGCGGTTAGACGCCGAGACCATCGTGTGGGCGGCGGGGGTACGCGGGGCGCCGCTGGCCGATGCGCTTGGCGTGACGCTGGGACGCGGGGCGCGGGTCGTGGTGACACCGGAACTGACCTTGCCGGATGATCAGCGGGTGTTTGTGATTGGCGATATGGCGTATCTCGAAGGCTACCGGCCCGGCGTGGCTTACCCGATGGTCGCGCCGGTCGCGATCCAGATGGGCGAACAGGCGGCGCGGAATATCGTTGCGCAGATCAACGACCAGCCAATGCAGCCCTTTCGCTACGTTGACAAAGGCCAGATGGCAACCATCGGACGCAGCGCCGCCGTGCTCGACGCTTTTGGCATCCGGCTGAGCGGGTGGCCGGCGTGGGCCGGCTGGCTGTTCGTGCATCTGATGGCGTTGGTTGGCTTTCGCAACCGGGCATTGGTGCTGTTGAATTGGGCTTACAGCTACTTTACCTATGATCGCGGCGTGCGGCTGATTTTTGGGATAGGGGCGGAAGAACGAACCGTTGCGGAAGAAGTGCTGCGCGACTGATCCCGCAACTTGAGTCGCTGTGCGTCCTTCAGTCTAGCGGGAAACGTTTCCGCTTGTCATTGCGAGAGGGGCAGTCCCGCTTGTCATTGCGAGGGAGGGGTGGCACCCAGCTACGCTGGGTGCCACCCGACCGAAGCAATCTCCCGCTTCGGCGGAAAGGGGCCGCTCCCGCGCTCGTGGGGGATTGCTTCGCCTCGCTGCGCGCGGCTCGCAATGACAACAGGAAAGCGGGGGATTGCGTCGCCGCGCGTGGGTAGAGTATCGCTTTGCCCCTACGCGCGGCTCGCAAGGACATGAGGAAAGCAGGCGAAAGGGAGCGCGCGCATCAAACCACGATCGTTCATCTTATGCTATAGTGAGCATACAACAACGCTGTCGGAATGGCATGCATATAAGACTGCAACCTCAGTGATGCAACGCTAGTCATATCTCGCAAACAATCGCTCAGCAGATGGAGGAGAGCCATGCCATTCTGCCCGCAGTGTGGAGTAGCAAACCCTGATAGCGCTCGCTTTTGCGATCAGTGCGGCGCGCAGTTGATTCCGGTGCCGGCGCGCACGCCAACGCCGGCGTCTACACCCAAACCGGCGCCGACGATCAGCGGGCCGGTGAGCGCCGGCCCAACCAGTTGCCCGCAATGCGGGGCAGGGGTGATTCCGGGGGAAGCCTTTTGTGATCATTGCGGCGCGCCGTTATTTCAAGCGCCGCCGGTCGCCGCCGCGCCTGCGCCGGATCTCCCCTTCCCCGGCGCACCGCCGCAGCCGGTCTACCCGCCGCCGCAACCGGTGACAATACAACCGGCTACGCCACCGGCAGCGACTCCCGCAGCGCCCCCGCCACGCCCAACGCCGCCACCAGCGCCAGTAGCGTCTTCGCCATACCCAACACCGCCGCCAGCAACACCACCACCGCGCCCGACGCCGCCACCAGCGCCGGCAGCGCCCCCGCCGCCGCCAATGCGCAGTTCGTTGGCCGGTGCGCGGTTGCGGCTAGCTGATGGCACTGTGCTCCTCTTGCCAGCGGCAGCGCAGGCGCTGATCGGGCGGGCTGATCCGGTGAGCAACTTCTACCCTGATATCGACCTCACCCCACACGGCGGCCTTGAACGCGGCGTAGGCCGCCGGCACGGACGGTTCTTCGTCCAGCAGGGGCAGGTCTACTACGAAGACCTTGATAGCACGAACGGCAGTTTTATCGGCGGGCGGAAACTGTTGCCGCGCCAACCCCAGCCGGTGCGGCACGGCGAGGAATTGCGGCTGGGAACGTTGTCGCTCATTGTTGAATTGCAATAGCTGAGAACTATGACCACTGTTGAACCAATGCGCATTGCGATTGTGGGTGTCGGCGGCGTCGGTGGCTATTTCGGCGGACGTTTAGCACAGGCCGGGCATGAGGTGTTTTTCATTGCTCGTGGCGAGCATTTGGCTGCGATGCAGCAGCACGGGTTGCGCGTGCGTAGCATTGCCGGCGATTTTACCTTACCCGAAGTCAAAGCAACCGATAATCCGGCTGAGGTGGGGCCGGTCGATCTGGTGATTGTCGCGGTCAAAGGCTGGCAGGTGCGCGAAGTAGCCGAGATGATGCGTCCACTGATCGGCCCTGACACAGCGGTGCTGCCGCTGCTGAATGGCGTTGACGCCCCCAACGAGCTGGCCGAAGTCCTCGGTCGTGAGCATGCCTTGGCCGGTCTTTGCCGGATCATCGCGTATCGCGAAGCGCCGGGGGTGATTGTTCACGCCGGCGTCAACCCAACCTCGATCGATTTCGGTGAACTCGATAACCGGCAGACGCCGCGCTTGTTGCGCATCAAGGCCGCGTTTGAGAGCGCCGGCATTCGCGGCAACCTGCCCGCCGATATTCATGTTGCGATGTGGCAAAAATTTATGTTAATCTGCGCGTGGAGCGGATTTGGCGCCACAACGCGCGCCCCGATTGGTGTGTGGCGGTCATTGCCAGAAACGCGCCCGCTGGTCGAGCGGTGTCTGCAAGAGGTCGTTGATGTGGCCCATGCGCGCGGGATTGCGATGCCTGACGACTCAGTACCGAATATGATGGCCTTCATCGATAGCATGCCTTACGAAGGCACGGCGTCGCTGCAACGCGATATCATTGCCGGAAGGCCATCTGAATTGGCGAGCCAGAATGGGGCATTGGTGCGGTTGGCTCGCGAAGTGGGGGTGCCGGTTCCGGTCAACGAGATGTTGTATGCGATCCTGTTGCCGCAAGAGTTGGCGGCCCGCGGGCAATTGCCGCGGTTCTGAGCGAGGGAGGCCATGATGCCAGCACGTCTCCAGCGCTTGATCGACCGCCTCGCCGAAGACGGGTGGGCGGGAGCGGCCCTGATGCCAACCACCAATCTGGCCTATCTAACCGGCTTACAGTTTCACCCCGGCAAGCGGCTAACCCTGCTGCTCATCCCGGCCAGCGGCGCTCAGCCGGTGATGGTGGTGCCGCAACTCGAACTGGAGCGGGTGCGCGCGGCGGCGCCGTTTGCAATGCAGTACGTAGCATGGAGCGATGCCGAAGGGCCGCTACGGGCACTCGCCGCGGGTATGGAAGCCGCGTTTGGCGCCGGCGTGCCGGCCAAGCCGCTGGCCGTTGAGCATACGGTGATGCGGGTGATGGAACTGCGCGCGCTGGAGACGGTCGCGCCCGGTTTGCGCACCGGTGACGTTGACCCGTTGCTGAGCGAGCTGCGCATGGTCAAAGACGCCGAAGAGTTGGCGTTGATGGAGCGGGCCGTCGCGATCGTCGAGCAGGCCTTGCACACCTTCATCGCGCAGGTGCGTCCCGGCCTCAGCGAACGCGCGTTGTCACG
Source organism: Chloroflexota bacterium (assembly GCA_030550625.1). GTDB lineage: Bacteria > Chloroflexota > Chloroflexia > Chloroflexales > Chloroflexaceae > Chloroflexus. The sequence continues at coordinate 5,000 of JAUQOZ010000345.1, forward strand.
GATGCTGAGCGACGCGATCATAGCAGCAGGGGCCGATAGCGAAAGCTTTGCCAATATGGTGGCCAGCGGCCCAAACGCGGCTAACCCGCATCACGAAAACAGCGACCGGCTCCTGCAAGCGGGTGATCTGGTCATCATCGATTGCGGCGCCGTTTACCGCGGGTATCACTCTGACATTACGCGCACGATTGCCATTGGTGAACCGGAACCCGAAGCGCGCCACGTCTACGAGATTGTGCTAGCCGCTAATGCCGCTGGCCGCGCTGCTGCCCGTCCCGGCGCTAGCGGCGCGGAGATTGACGCCGCTGCACGCAACGTAATCGAGGCTGCCGGCTATGGTGCAGCGTTTGTCCATCGTACCGGCCATGGGCTTGGCCGCGAAACCCACGAACTGCCCAATATCGTCGCCGGCAGTGATACGCCGCTGTTGCCGGGCACCACCTTCACCGTCGAACCGGGCATCTACCTACCGGGCCGGTTTGGGGTGCGGATCGAGGATGATGTGGTGATCACCGCCGAAGGCAGCCGGTCGCTGACCAGTTTCCCGCGGGAGTTGATTGTGGTCTAGCATGAACAAAAGGAAGCGTTATGCCATTGCCAGCAACACCAACCCATCGCTTCCCAAAAAATGCACATCTCCATCAATTCTTATTTTGGGCCGCGTTAGCTGCGGTGGCAGCTATCATCGCATTTTCGATAGGCGGAATCCTCTTTGCTTCATTGCAACTCATCATTTTAGCCATAGGCGGCATTGTATTGCTCGCGCTAGAGATCTTGGCAATGTGGCTGAATCGACGCGCAAAGGTCACGGCTTCCGTGTATATCGTATGTGGCGCAGTCGGTGGATATGCCATTCTCATAGCGTTAGTAGCCCCCGACTTTTTACCAGTATTGCTGCTTGGCCCGGTGATAATTCTTGCTATCGCTCAGCCATTGCTCGACCATGCCAGCTTACGTGTGATCAGCGTCAGTATGGCGCTACTAGCGATTATCATTACATCACTCAGTTTGTATGTAAAAATCTTCGAGCCACTTCCTGTTACGATCCTAAATCCGTTGCTCATAATCCTTGTCGCATTATCAATGCCAATGTTATTGATTTTGATGTGGCAGAACTACGATCGCGTCGCCAAGGCATACCAACAAAGCGAGCAAAGTTATCGTGAGCTACAGGACATTCGCGAGCATCTTGAGGAAGAGGTCACGCGCCGCACAAGCGCCCTGCAACGAGCGTTGCATACGCTAGAACAGCAGTTCGCCGAGCAGCAACAGCTACGGCTCGCGCTCGAACAACAGCGTGAAGTGATTCGCGGGTTGAGCGTGCCGATCTTGCCGGTTACCAATGAGGTGTTGGTCATGCCACTGATTGGCGTGGTGGATCGTGAACGCCTTGTCGATATTAACCAGCGCGCATTGACAGCTATCACTGAAACTGGTGCGAGCAAGTTACTAATTGATATTACAGGCGTACCGGTGGTTGACGCAGAGGTGGCAAGCGGCTTGATCAAGGTATTCCAAGCAGTTCGGCTACTTGGCGGGCAAGTCTATCTTGCCGGTGTTCGCCCGGAAGTAGCCCAATCGCTCGTAGCGCTGACTATCGACCTGCACGGCATCCAGACCTTTGCCACGCTGCAAGATGCGTTAGCGCGCGCGTTGCCGGCAGCGAAGGCAAGAGTGGCGTAGGGGCGGTCATCGCTTGCTGTCCAGCCTGAATAGCCACGAAAAGCCACAAAAACATACGATTTTTGCGCCTTTTGCGTGTCTTTGTGGCTATTTAGCTCAGTGCCCCACTCCTCGTCCCTCAATCCGCTGGGGGAGGGGAAGCGACACCCTTCAGGCATCACTCCCGCCTCTCCGCTTGTCATTGCGCGCCGCCGCAGGCGGCGAAGCAATCTCCCCCTTCAGCGAGAGCGATGCACGCAGGCATACCATTCACTAAAGTAGGAGATTGCTGCGGGCGCTTCGCGCCCGCGCCATGACATCATTCCTCCCCCTGCGTCCTCGGCGGTAAATAGGCCCTCACCCCCATCCCCTCTCCCGCGACGCGGGAGAGGGGCGCTACTCACTTCCGCTCCTGCTATGCCTCGTCCGCCCATCACGCAGTTCCCCCTCTCCCGCCGTCAGGTGGGAGAGGGGGCTGGGGGGTGAGGGAGTCAACGCAAAGCCGCAAAGTGCGCAAAGGCGCAGAGGTTTTTAACGCAAAGGCGCCGTAGAG
>JAUQOZ010000131.1 GCA_030550625.1 Chloroflexota bacterium
AGGGCACAGCGGGCTGTGCCCCAGACCATACCGTAAGGGCACAGCGGGCTGTGCCCCAGACCATACCGTAAGGGCACAGCGGGCTGTGCCCCAGACCATACCGTAAGGGCACAGCGGGCTGTGCCCCCTATGAGACATCTAAACCTATGACCATCCCGCTCTACACACCGCCAGTCAGTCTGCCGGCACTTCACATCCGGCCCGACGCCGCCGTATCGATTCGCCGCGCGCGGGTCAGCGACGTACCGCGGCTCTACGAAATCATTAACTACTATGCTGCTCGCGGCGACATGCTGCCCAAGACGCTCGATCAGCTCTACAACCGGGTGCGCAATTTCAATGTAGCCGAAGCCGATGGCGAAGTGATCGGCTGCGCTGCGTTGCATATCACGTGGGCCGATCTGGCCGAAGTGGTCAGTGTCGCCGTTCACCCTGCCTTTCAAGGTCGCGGCATTGGCCGCCGCCTCGTCGAACCGCTCTTCACCGAGGCGATTGAGTTGGGCATTCCCACCCTCTTTACCCTGACCTTGCAAGTTGGCTTCTTCAGTTCGCTTGGCTTCCGCGAAGTGCCAAAATTGCGTCTGCCGCACAAAATCTGGCAAGATTGCGCTACCTGTTTCAAACAGGATCGGTGCGATGAAATCGCAATGATCCGGCAGGTGCCGTAACCTTGATCCGCAACACCCAGAGCGGCGATTTGCCGCTCTGGGTTGTGAGCGCCATCACAATATTCCCCGCTCATAACACGACTATTTCCACCATGGCAATGCGCCAAACCGCCCTATTGCCGGGTTGTATCCATGCATACAATGAATCTGGGTTCTGGCAGATGCACTGAACGACAGGAGTAATCGTATGCGGATGAATAGCACCATTGCTGCCGCCATTCTGCTGCTTGTGCTCGGCATTGGCGGCGTCTTCTCAACCGGCGCCGCAACGTCGGCCATTCCCGCCCTGTTCGGGATCGTCTTGCTGGGGTTGGGAGTAGCGATTGAACGATCGCCAACGCCGCGCCGCTTTGAGTGGATCGCTGCGCTGGTCGGGTTGCTCGGCTTTCTGGCGCCCGTCGCCAATCTTGCCCGCATCATTGGCCAGACCGGTTTTATCATCAACGCGGCTGTCTTTGCCAATCTCGTGATGTTGGGCGCGTGCGGCCTCTACCTGTTGGTCTGGCTGTGGGAGCAGCGCACCGGCGAGCGGTTGCGTATTCGGTAGACAACGAATGGGATAACAAATAAACGAATGGGGAAGCGATACTACCTCCCCATTCGTTTATTCGTTCAATTATTTGTTGTCCCCTACCTCAATTCCGGCTAGCCGCTCGATCGCCTTAATCAGCGCGTGATTGCCTTCGTGGCCCAAGCCGGCGGCTTGCAGCGTGCGGTAGAGGTGGAAGACGGTTGAGGTGGTAAGCATCGGTGCGCCGACGGCATCGGCGGCGGCCAGCACCAGCCGTAAGTCTTTTTGTTGCAGGTCGATAGTGAAGCCGGGCCGCCAGTCGCGCCGGATCACTTGTGGCCCCCGGTTCGAGAGCATCCAACTGGCTGCGGCGCCGCCGCTGACCGCTGTCAGCGTCTTTTCGAGATCGACGCCGCTGGCCTGCGCGAAGACGAGCGCCTCGCTGATCGCCAGCATTGTGCCGACCACCAGAATCTGATTGACCAGCTTGACGGTCTGGCCAGCGCCGTGCCCGCCGACGTGGGTGATCGTTTTGCCCATCGCTTGAAACACCGGCATCGCCCGCTCGACCAATTCCGCTGGCCCGCCCACCATGATGCTGAGCGTGCCGCGCGCTGCGCCTTCGCTGCCGCCGCTGACCGGCGCGTCAAGGAAGCCGATGCCGCTCTCGCCGAGCCGGGCAGCAAATCGCTGCGCTCCCTGCGGACTGATCGTGCTCATGTCGATCATCAGCATGCCAACCTGCGCGCCCTCAATCACTCCCTGCGGCCCGAAGATCACTGCCTCGACATCAGGTGTATCGCTGACGCAACTGATCACAATATCGCTGCGTGCGGCTACCTCAGCCGGCGACGCCGCCAACTGCGCACCAGCAGCCACCAGCTCATCGGCGCGCCCCGGCGTGCGATTCCAGACCGTCAGCGGAAAACCGGCGCGCAGGATGTTGGCCGCCATCCCGCGCCCCATAATACCCAATCCGATAAAGCCGATCCGTTCGGTCATGGCACTCTCCTCGTTGCTATGTGCGTGGTATACCAATGGTATCATACCTGCCGGTGGGCAAATCATGCCGTTTCTGGAGCCGCACAGCCGTGCGGCTCTATAGCCGCACAGCCGTGCGGCTCTACAGGAGGATCAATTCGCTATGCCTGCTGCGCTCGCCGATCTGCTGGTGCTCGATCTCAGCCGGGTGTTGGCCGGCCCCTACGCCACAATGGTGCTGGCCGATTTGGGGGCGCGGGTGATCAAGGTTGAACAACCCGGCCTCGGTGATGAAACCCGCCAGTGGGGGCCGCCGTTTGCCGAGAATGGCTTGAGCGCCTACTTCATCGCCGTCAACCGCAATAAACAGAGCATTGCCATCAACCTCAAGCATCCTGACGGACAAGCGATCGTGCGCTCGCTCGCTCGCCGGGCCGATGTGCTGATCGAGAACTTCTTGCCGGGGACGCTAGCGCGGATGGGGTTGGGGTATGACGATTTGCGCGTGCTTAATCCGGGGTTGATCTACTGTAGTATCACCGGTTATGGGCAATATGGCCCCGACGCGCTGCGGCCCGGCTACGATACGGTGATACAGGCTGAAGGCGGGTTGATGAGCATCACCGGCGAGCCTGATGGCCCGCCGCTGAAGACTGGCGTGGCCGTCGCCGACATCACCACCGGCTTGTACGCCGCTACCAGTATTTTGGCTGCGCTGCACTACCGCACGCAGAGCGGCGTGGGCCAATATATCGACATCGCCCTCTTTGATGTGCAGCTCAGTTGGTTAGCCAATGTCGCCTCGGCCTACCTCGTTTCCGGCCAACCGCCGCGGCGCTACGGCAATGGTCACGCCACGATCGTGCCATACCAGCCCTTTGCCGCCGCCGACGGCTATCTGATGATCGCGGTTGGCAACGATCAGCAATTCGCCCGCTTCTGCGCTGCGCTCGAACACCCGGAATGGGTGGCCGACGAACGCTTCGCCACCAACCCGGCCCGTGTCGCCCACCGCGCCATCCTTGTGCCGCTGATCGCAGAAGTCATTGCCCGCGAACCGGTCGCGGTCTGGCTGGAACGGCTCCGTGCGGTTGAAGTGCCGTGCGGGCCGGTGAACGACATTCCAACCGCACTGCACAGTCCACAGGCGCAAGCGCGGGCGATGGTGCAGAGTATCGAAGGCGTGCGCATGGTTGCTCCCGCCCCTAAGCTGAGCGAAACTCCGGCGACAATTCGCAGCGCGCCGCCTGCGCTTGGCGCCGATACCGAAGCGGTGTTGCGCGAAATAGGCTATGAACCTGACCAGATCAGCGCGCTGCGTGCAGCCGGGGTGGTGGGGTGATTAAGCGGCGAGAAAGGCCAAGCCGCGCTGCAACATGGCAGTGAAGTCCGGTGGGTAATCGTGGCCCACGCCGCGGCGCACTTCAACCTCGCACGGCACACCGGCCTGTTGGAGGGCAGTGACCCACTCTCGCACCGGCTGGGAGAGGCTATCGAGATCGCCGATCACCACATACCCCCGCGTGTGCGGATCAGCGTGCGCGAGCAGCGGCTCAACCTGCTCTGGCCGGATCGCTGGCGCAACGGCGAGAAACCGGTTCACCGCGACGGCTCCACTCAACACCGCGCGCACCGCCAGCGCCGCTCCCATCGAAAAGCCAGCGATGACTGTCACTGGCATCGGTGCTAGCGCCGCCAGATGCTGGCGCAGCTCGGCCAGCCCCTGCGCCGTATCGGCCCAGTGGTACCGGTTGGGAGCCGAAAGCTGGGCCGATTGCAGCATCGCCACCCGCCAGCCAACCGCCGTCGCCGGTTGCCAATAGTCGCCATCGCTCGCGATACTGCCGTTCGCCCCATGCAGCGCAACGAGCAACCCCTGCGCCGCTCCCGCCGGTTCCCACACCCGGCGCTGCGGAGTTGCCGCGGCCTGCGCTTGCGCGTATCGCTGCTGAAACAGCACCTGCAACTGCGCGAACGCCTCCGTCCCCCGCACAATATCGAGATCAGGATCACGCAGCATCCGCTCGTGATACCAGAGACCACGATCGACGGCTTGTTGCAGCCAGCCGATCACGCCGGCTCGATCGCCCATGCAACCGGCAAGGCACGCTCGCCAAAAGAAGAGATCGCTTTCGTATTGTGGAAATAGCGGGGCTTGCTGATCGATCAGCGCCAGCGCTTCCACATACGAATGTTGGTTATAGAGCGCAAAGACTTGGGCGCGCAACACGCGAAAGGCCGCTTCAGTCATCGCGTTATCCTTAACTCATAGGCAGTCCATACGTAACCCGCGGCGTACTGTGGTCAACCCAGCCAGCCACCGCACTCAAGGAAGTCTGGAGTGCGGCAGTCAAACTGCCGCACTCTATAGTGCCGTTAGACTACTCGCTTACCTATCTTACCACCCGCCTGCTCATGCTACAATGCCGCTACCCGCAGACAATTGGCGTCCGCGGTACGTAGATGGAGAGACGGCAATGCGACATGAATTGCACAGTCCAGCCGGAACGGTTGTGATCGATAACGCTGGCCGGATGGTCTTTTTCCACGATGGGCGCGAGGTGCTACACGGCTACGGCGCAGTAGCCCACGCCTACGGCGTTGATTTCCCGATCACCGGCGTCGCTGGCGCCGACGTCACCGCGCATCATGCCCGTATTCATTACACCACAACGCGCCCGGAAATCACGTTGCGCGCCGAGATCGAATCAACCCCGACCGGCTTTCGCTTGGTCTGGTCTGGGCCGCCCCATCTCCACGCCGTGCGTGTCGAATGGCAGCTCGATCCGGGCCGGCCATGGTATGGCATGGGTGAGCGCGTCTTCCAACACTGGCCGCTCGATAGCGCCCCAGTCGTTTCTGATCCGTTCGAGCCGATCGATCATAGTCGCGATGGCACGCTCAATATTGCCACTCCCTTCTGGCTCAACGCTGCTGGTGCGGCGATCTTGCTTGAGGAAGGCGATGGCGAGTTAGCGGTGACGATGGATCGAGCGGGAGACGGCTTGTTGCGCATCACCAGCCGCGAAGCGCCGCCGCCGCCCAACCTCGGCTTTGACGAACGTTATGCCGCGCCCGGCCCCAGACTCGCCAGCCACGTCATTCTGGCTGCCAATGCTCCGGCTGTGTTCTATGCCTCATTGCCGTTGCTTGGCCGCCCGACCGCCGCCCCGCCGCGCGATCTCTTCGCCCGCCCGATCTGGACGACGTGGGCGCATTATAAGATGCACGTCACCCAGCGCGATGTGACCGAGTTCGCCACTCAAATCGTCGCTCGCGGCTACCCTTACTCGGTGCTCGAAATCGATGACCGTTGGCAGCGCGGCTATGGCGCGTATGTGTTCGACCAACACAAATTCCCCGATCCGCGCGCAATGGTTGACGAGCTGCACGCGGCTGGGTTTAAGGTCACGCTCTGGACGCCAATCTTCTTCGATCCGGCTGATCCAGCTTTCAACGTCGCCGCCCGGCGCGGCTACCTGATTCGCCATCCCGCTGATGGCTCGCCTTACCTCGTGCGCTGGTGGCAAGGCTACGGCGGTGTGCTCGACTTGACCAATCCTGAAGCGGTGGCGTGGTGGCTGAGCGAACTGCGCGCGCTGCAAGCCGAAACCGGGGTTGACGGCTTCAAGTTTGACGCCGGCGAAGCCAACTTCATCCCCCCCGACGCCATCTGCTATGCACGTGAGCCGCGCCGCCGCTACGCCGATCGCTACACCGAGTTTGTCGCCGACCACTTCGCCTACACCGAAGTGCGCACCGGTTGGCGCAGCCAGCGCCGCGGCATTCTCTTCCGCGAGTGGGATAAGTGGAGCCGCTGGGGGATTGATAACGGCTTGCACAGTGTGCTGACACAGGCGCTAACCCTCAGTGTCTGCGGCTTTCCATTCGTTTTGCCTGACATGATCGGCGGCAACGCTTACCAAGATGAAGTGCCCGACGGCGAACTCATGGTGCGTTGGACGCAACTGAGCGCATTGTTGCCAACCATGCAGTTCAGCGTCCATCCGTGGCAGTACGGTGCTGAAGTTGACGCCATCTGCCGGCAGTATGCCCACTTGCACACTGAACTCGACTCGTATCTCGCTGAACTGATCGATGAAAACCTGCGCGATGGCACGCCGCTGGTGCGCCCGCTGTTCTGGCACGATCCCACCGATGAGCAAGCGCTGCGCTGCAACGACCAATTCTTGCTCGGCGCGCGCTACCTCGTGGCGCCGGTGATGCAGCCGGGCCAGCGCCAACGCGATGTCTATCTACCGGCAGGCGTCTGGCGCGATTACTGGAGCGGTGCGATCCATCAGGGGCCGGCTCAGTTGACCGACGTGCCGGCGCCGCTGGCGCAGATGCCGTTGTTTGAGCGGCAGGAGTGATTGGAGAAGTCGTCTAGGAGTTGCTATTCAACGAGCGCGATCTTCTGCTATGGAGTGCGGCAGTTAAACTGCCGCACTCCATACAGTTGAGAGCAGGCACAACCTGACGTTATTTGAAATCAGATCCAATGAATCTAATGTGCCGAACAGGGTAACAAATGACTGTTTGATTGAAGTCAATTTGCAGGCCAGCTAACATTCCATCCTTGCTCCTTCGCCCAGCTTTTACTTCTTTGGTCGAAAAGTAGGCCGTAACTGCTGGATCAACGCTTTCCCGGATGATCCAGTTCGCCTCCGGCACTTCATTGCTGGAAGAAAACCAGATGGATAATTGAGTTGGTGTTTGCCGTAATAAGAAATTACCTACTCGCAACTCATCATTATCTATTGTATGCGAACCTTTTGGGCACGTTTCTGAGAAGTGAATGTCATTCAGCGGCAATCCGCCGCGTTGCCAAGCGCTCTCGATCGCCGCAATGCGTCCATCTTGCTGGCAGAAAACGCGCATGAGATTGCCAAACAGCGGACGAACGTCTTGTTCAGTGATACGGCTAAGCTGAAGCAAGAAACCGCCACGCCAATTGTCAAATTCAAAGACGATCTTACCCGGCTTGCTGATAGGATGCATAAGCTTCTCCTCCCAACATCACAAACGCGATCACCTCCGCCAC
>JAUQOZ010000017.1 GCA_030550625.1 Chloroflexota bacterium
ATGGTGCTGGTGGACGAAGCCGCGATTGCGCGAGCGATGCGCTGGCTGCTCGACGAACACCACCTGATTGCCGAGGGCAGCGCCGCTGTGCCGCTGGCCGCTCTCTTGGAAGGTCAGATCGGCGATTTACGCGGGCGGCGGATCGTCGCGCTGATCTGCGGGCGCAACGTCGCTAGCGCAACCTTGCAGCAGATTGTGATGGATAGATAAACTGCTCGCAGCCGGGCCTGATTTGGATCAATGGGACACGGATTGGCACGGATTAAGACTGATCAACACGGTGTTTTCGATCCGTGCCAATCCGTCCCATCCGTGTGAATCCGTGTCCCATTCCTAGCATCCCGCCAAAGTTCAGCCTAACGGCTGAGCCAACCTGCATTGACAGACGCTTGCCGGCATGCTATGCTGCACGGGCAAGAGTATTATGTATTCCGGTCAGAGGAGGCAGCCATGACACACATCACTCACGCACTCGTAACGCTTACAACGGTCGTGATGGTGTCGAGCGACTCCGCTGGCACAGGAGGGGCTTCGCACAGCGCGGGCTAAACAGGCATCCACCTGTTATACCGGCGGGCTGTGGGAAGCTGACCAAGCGCCTACAGCCCGCCTTGTTTTGAGGCTGTGGCGCAAGGCAACCCACAGCCTCTTTTGTTCCCTCCACCCAGCGGGCGTTCGACGGAGCGGGTTCTCGCAGCAAGCGTGAAAGGAAGTTTGAGATGACGGATTACAACGCCATCATTACCGCCGCCGATCGTAATCAACCGTCAGAGGTGGAGGGAACTACCGTGATTATTCTAGAGCGTGACGGCTCGTTATCATACCATCCGCCCAAACGCGGGCGGTACCAACAAGCATCTACAACACTGGCCGCAGCGACGCCAGCCGACCTGCCGCCGGCGTCGTTGATTGAACGGATTGTGAGTATGGCTTTTGATCTACTGGGGGTGAACCGGCTGGAGGTGCGCGTCGATGAGTCGTAAAGCAGCAGAACTGATCGAACCAGCGCCGGCCACCGCCACCAACCGGCTGACCGGCGCAGTCTTACGAGCGCAGAGCGGCTTCTTCTGGGTCAAGACCGAGCAGGGCATCCTCGAATGCCGGCTGCGCGGGCGGCTCAAGAAAGAGCGCCAAGCGACCGATCTGGTCGTGATCGGCGATCAAGTCGAGGTGACGCCAGTCGGCAACGGCCAAGGCGCGATCGAGGCCGTCTTGCCGCGACGGAGCCGGCTGGCGCGCCGGGCCGCCGGGCCGCGCGGCGCGTACAAGGAAGACGTGATTGTCGCGAACGTCGATCAGGTCTTGCTCGTCTTTGCCTGCGCCAAACCCGAATTCACGCCGCGCATGCTCGACCGCTATCTGGTGATCTGTGAACACAGCGAATTACCGGTGATCATCGTCGCCACCAAGATCGATCTGGTCGAGCGCGAAACGGCGGCGGCCATGTTCAAGCCCTACGAACAGATCGGCTATCCGGTCGTCTATACCAGCATCATCAGCGGCGAAGGCATCGCCGAGCTGCGCGAGCGGCTGATCGGCAAGATCAGCGTCGTCACCGGCAAGTCAGGCGTCGGCAAGAGCAGTTTGCTCAACGCGATCCAACCCGGCCTCAACCTACGCACCGGCGAGGTGAGCGAGCGGCTGACCAAAGGTCGCCACACCACCACCGTCGCCGAACTGATCCCGCTCACGATGCCGGGGGGCGGCTACGTCGCCGACACGCCGGGCATTCGCGAGATCGGGTTGTGGAACTTGCCGGCAGAAGATTTGGCATGGTGCTTCCGCGAATTTCGCCCATTTTTGGGTGATTGCTACTTTGCCGGCTGCACGCACCTGCACGAACCGCATTGCGCCGTGCGCGAAGCCGTCGAGCGCGGCGAGATTGCGGCAGCACGGTACGACAGCTATGTGCGCTTGATGAATAACGAGGACACCCCGTAGGAACACGGCGCTGCTGTGTCCCGCCAATAACAGGTGCGCACTATGAGCGAACGATCACGACCCGTCATTATGGCCGGCGAAAAGGTTTTTCTCAGCCACGTCTTGGCTGAAGATGCACCACTCTTGGCGCAGTGGTTCGCCGATCTGGAATTTACGGCGCTGTTGGGCCAACAGGGACGCAGCAACACTCTCGAACAAGAACAGCAGTGGATTCGGGAAAACGCTACGGCGCGCGATGATCAACGCACCTTTGCGATTATGCTGCGCGACGGCGAGCGGCTGATCGGCACGTGCAGCCTGTTTGACATCAACCTGCTGCACGGCATCGCCGAACTCGGCATCGCGATCGGCGATAAAACGGCGTGGGGGCAAGGCTATGGCCGTGAAGCGGTGCGGCTACTGGCAACGTATGGCTTTCGCTACCTCAACCTGCACAACATCCGCTTGTGGGTGCATAGTTTCAACGAACGGGCCTACCGGGCCTACCTGCGGGCCGGCTTCCGCGAAGCTGGCCGGCTCAGTGGCGCGACGCTGTTCGATGGCCGGCGCTACGATCGGATTTTGATGGAACTGGTGCGTGAGGAAGGGGCGGGGAGGTAGGGGTTAAGGTTGGTGCGGCTCTCGCTTGTCATTGCGAGGGAGCACCCCTCCCCGGCTGTCATTGCGAGGGCGCAACGCGCCCACAGCACACCCATCCCCTCCCCCTCCGTCATTGCGAGGGGCGCAGCCCCACTGCACATCCCTCCCGCTCCCCAACTGTCATTGCGAGGGGGTGGGGTGACCCCGCGTAGCGGGGTACACTGCCCCCGAAGCAATCTCCTGCTTCAGCGAAAATAGTTCCTCAACGTCCCGCTCCCGCCGCAGTGGGAGCTTGCTTCGCCGCACTGCACGCGGCTCGCACTGACAGCAGGGCAGGAGAACAGCCTCCGCGCAACCACTCCCTACTCCCCTGCACTAACCCTCTCACTGTACAACGGGCGAATCCGGCGGTAGACCGCATCCCATGTCAATTCACGCCAAACCCGCGCCTGCCCGGCGGCTCCCATCGCCCGCGCCAGCGCCCGATCGCGCAACAGGCGATCGATAGCCGCCGCAATTGCCGGCACGTCGCCAAACGGTACCAGCAGACCATCAACCCCATGCCGGATCACTGCCGGCACACCGCCGGCCCGCGCGCCGATCACCGGCACGCCGTTGCACCACGCTTCGAGGTAAGTGATACCAAAGCTGTCGGTGCGCGAGGGTTGCACGTAGACATCGGCGGCAGCCAGCGCGTCGCGGCGGGTAGCGTTATCGACATAGCCGAGCACCCGCACCCGCGCCTGCTCGGCTGGCGTGAGCGCCTCCACCGCCGCCTGAAAGCCGCCAAAAGCCGGGCCGCACTGCACCCACACCGCGTCGCTACCCTGCTGCCACAGCCGCCGCATCGCCGCCAGCGTATGCACTGCTCCTTTATCAAATGCAGCCACACCCAAACTCAGCACGACCGGCCCGCTAATCTGGTGCGCGGCGCGAAACCGCTGGCCGTCGCCGCCAGTCACTTCAGCGGGAGTTACCCCCGCGCCAACGGTAACGATCTTCCCGGCAGGCACCCCGCGCCGGATGAGATAGGCTCGTTCGATATCGGTCATTGTCGCTACCCGCGTCGCCTGCCGCAACAGATCAATTTGGTGCGGCATCGCGTAATAGCGCACCACCTGCTCGCTCCCCGGCTCACCTACATGCACGAACGGCGTGCAGAGATGGGGAATGCCGCGCTGCCGCGCCCACCGCGCAACCGGCAGCAAGGCAAAGTCGAGGGTAATGTTGGTGGTATGCACCACCGCCACATCGGCCAACGCTGGATCAGCCAGCGTCGCGGCCAGATCGGGCAACTGCGGGGTGAGCGTAGCCAGCCGGCGCAAGAGCGGCACGCTCGGACGGCCCAGCCGGCCCAATTCGACCATCAGCCGGCGAATGATCGGGTAGAGCAAGGCCGGGCCGGGCAAGCGCCGCACCGCCAGCCGCCGGATCTGCACGCCATCGTGGGCGCCGTTTGGCTCGGCGATCCGCCGTTTGCCGGCCATCCAGAGGTATTCAAGGTCGAAAGCATCGGTGGCCAACACCGTCACCCGATGGCCTTCGGCTACCAACCGCGCGCCGATCTCTTGAAAATAACGGGCCGCGCCGCTCGGCGCCGGCCAATAGAGCTGCACAACGTGGAGGATATGCATGGAAGTTGGATAGCCACAAAAAAAGAATGTTGACAAGATTATAGCTGTCATTGCGAGGGGGCGCAGCCCCGAAGCAATCTCCTGTTTCGGCGGAACCCATGCCTGAGAGGATGCCATCCGTGCTCGCGGGAGATTGCTTCGCCGCACGGGGGCAGAGCATCGCTCTTCCCCTTCGCGCGGCTCGCAATGACAGAGGGATGGCGGCTCGCAATGATTGTACACCCTTCCCTATTCTACCGCGCTCTCACGCCGCTGATGCCCACACCTTGGCGTTTAACCCTTCGCGCTCATAAGCTGCTGGCGTAACGCTTCCGGCGTGGTGACGGGCAACAAGCAGGTGAACTGCTCGCACAAGTAGGCGGTAGGTTGGCCGTCGATCATGCCGCGATCGGCAAATAACGGACTCAGCGCGGTGACGGGATCGCCGGGTTCGGCGCGGGCGATGACCAACCGGGGCCGGTAGGCGGCGCGCGCTTCAGCGACCAGCGCCTGTGTGGCCGGGTGCGTGGACGGGCCGATGATCGCCAGTTCACGGATCGGGCCGATCGCTAGATCGGCGGCGCACAACATGCGGCCAAAACCGAGCGGGAAGCGGCTCAGCATTGGCGCAACTTGTTGCAAGACCTGCTCGGCCCGCGTGGCATAGATTTCGCGTCCAGTGATGGCATACAGCCGCAGCAAGGCCTCTGTCGCTGCCGATGAACCCGACGGGACGGCATTGTCGCTCAGATCGCGCGGGCGCGTGACCAAGGCCGGCTGGTCGTTACCGGTATCGAAGAACATCCACGCCTGCGCGTCCCAGAACAGATCGAGCATCGCGTCGGCCAGTTCGACCGCCGTGGCGAGATAGTGCGTCTCGCCGCTCGCGGCGTGCAATTCGAGCAGCGCATCGCACAGCAGCGCGTAATCGTCGAGAAAACCGGCTGGGCCGGGCCGGCCATCTTTCCAACTGCGCAACAGCCGGCCATCGGCCCGGCGCAGGTTGGCGAGCAGGAAATCGGCGCACTGCTGCGCAGCCGGCAAGTACTCCGGCACCCGCGCGCTGGCCGTCGCCAAGGCCCGGATCGCCATTGCATTCCACGCCGTGATGATCTTCTCATCGCGGAAAGGCCGGGGCCGCCGTTCGCGGAAGGCACGCAGGATGGGACGGGCACGCGCTATCGTCGCTTCGAGCCGCTCGACCGGCACACCGAGCATCGCCGCCACCGCCGCCGGCGGGCGCGGCACGTACAAAATCGACTTGCCCTCAAAGTTGCCCTGCCGCGTCACCCCGTAGTACGCGCCGACCAGCGTCGCATCATCGCCGAGCGCCAACCGCAACTCATCTGGCGTCCAGACGTAGAACGCGCCCTCTTCGGCGTGGGCCGCGCCGGGCACCGGCAAGCTATCGGCGTCTTCGCTGCTGAAGAATGCGCCGTCAGGGTGGCGCAGATCGCGCAGCATGTAGGCGAAGGTCTCATCGGCGATACGGGCCAAGAAGGGATCGCCGGTGACCAGCGCCGCCAAATGGTAGACCTCGGCCAGCAGCGCGTTGTCGTAGAGCATCTTCTCGAAATGGGGTACCAGCCAACGCGCATCAACGCTATAGCGGTGGAAGCCGCCCCCCACCTGATCGTACATCCCGCCGCGCGCCATCTGTTCGAGGGTCTGGTGAAGCATCGGCAAGGCCTGCACATCGCCGCGCAGATGGGCGCGCAGCAAAAACTCCAGCACCAGCGGCTGGGGGAACTTTGGCGCATCGCCAAACCCGCCGTACTGCGGATCAAACTCGCGCCCGATCTTCTCGGCGGCAGCCATCAAGAGCGCGCCGTCTACCGAGGCGGTTTCGGGCAAGGGCTGGGCCAGCCGCTTGATATGGTCGAGCAACTCGTGGGCGGAAGCGGTGACGTCAGCGCGGCGGGTGCGGTACGCCTCGGCAATCGAGAGCAAGACCTGCCGCCAGCTCGGCATGCGGTAGCGGGCCGCCTTGGTGTCGGGCGGGAAGTAGGTGCCGGCATAAAACGGCGTGCCGTCGGGCAAACAGAAAACATTGAGCGGCCAGCCACCTCTGCCGGTCAAGGCCTGCGCCGCCGCCATATAGATACTATCGAGGTCGGGCCGCTCTTCGCGATCGACCTTGATATTGATGAAATGTTCATTCTGGATCGCCGCCACCTCTGGGTCAGCAAAACTCTCGTGGGCCATCACGTGGCACCAGTGGCAAGCGGCATAACCGATGCTGACCAGTAGCGGCTTATCTTCACGCCGGGCGCGTTCGAGCGCCTCCTCTCCCCACGGGTACCAATCAACTGGGTTATCGGCGTGTTGTTGCAGATACGGGCTGGCCTCATTGGCCAACCGGTTGAGCGGGCGCGCGCCGGCGTCCATGGTTCCTCCTTTCGATAGCAGGTGCTGTCTGAATTGTAGCACAGATGCCGGGAATAGAACATCTTTTCGCAAACATTCGACAAAACCGCCCGGATCGGGTATAATATCAGATGGCAAACATCGCATTATGATGCGCTAAAACCGACTAACGGAGCAACCAATGGAAATCGGCATCGTCCGGCCCGTCAACATCACCAACGAGATGCGGACGGCCTACCTCAGTTACGCGATGAGCGTGATCGTTTCGCGCGCTTTGCCCGACGCGCGCGACGGTCTCAAACCGGTGCAGCGGCGCATCCTGTACGGGATGTGGGATATGGGCTTCCGCAGCAACCAACCCTACAAAAAGAGCGCCCGTATCGTCGGCGATGTGCTCGGCAAGATGCACCCGCACGGCGACAGCGCCGTCTACGATGCGCTGGCCCGCATGGCGCAGCCGTGGAGCATGCGCTACCCGCTCATCGACGGCCAAGGCAACTTCGGCTCGATTGACGGCGACCCGCCGGCGGCGATGCGCTACACCGAAGCCCGTCTCGCCCCCATCGCCGAAGAGCTGCTGAGCGAGATCGAGAAAGACACGGTCGATTTCCGCGACAATTTCGACGGTAGCTACCGCGAGCCGGTCGTGTTGCCGGCCATCTTGCCCAACCTACTGCTCAACGGCGCTTCCGGCATCGCGGTCGGCATGGCCACCAACATCCCGCCCCACAACCTCGGTGAGCTGTGCGACGCGATCAGCTATCTGATCGACAACCCCGAAGCGACGGTCGAAGAGTTGATGAAGATCATCCCCGGCCCCGATTTTCCCACCGCCGGGTTGATTTTGGGCACCGAAGGCATCTTGGCAGCCTATAGCACTGGGCGCGGCCAGATCACGCTGCGGGCCAAGACCCACATCGAAGAGGCAGGCCGCGGTGCGTTTATGATCGTCGTCACCGAGCTGCCTTATCAGGTCAACAAGGCCCGTCTGCAAGAGCGCATCGCTGAGTTGGTCAAAGACCGCAAGATCGAGGGCATTCGCGATGTGCGCGACGAGAGCGATCGCAACGGCATGCGGCTGGTCATTCTGCTCAAGCAAGACGCTCAACCCAAGAAGGTGCTCAACGCGCTCTACAAGCACACCCAGATGCAGACCACCTTCGGCATCAATATGCTGGCGCTGGTCGAGCATGGCCGCCAACCGCGCGTCTTGACCCTCAAGCGACTGCTGCAAGAGTACATCAGCCACCGCCAAGAGGTCATCCGCCGCCGCACCGAGTTCGATCTGGCCCGCGCCCGCGAACGCGCTCATATCCTCGAAGGCTTGAAGATCGCGCTCGATAACCTTGACGCGGTGATCCAGACCATCCGCGACTCGCGCACCGCCGAGAGCGCGCGCAACAACCTGATGCGCAACTTCTCACTCACCGAGCGGCAGGCGCAGGCGATTCTCGACCTGCAACTGCGCCGGCTGGCTGCGCTTGAGCGCAAGAAGATCGAGGATGAATACCGTGAGGTGATTAAGCTGATCGCCGAACTCGAAGATATTTTGGCCAATCCGCGCAAGGTGCTGCACCTGATCCAAGAAGACTTGAGCCGGCTGAAAGAAAAGTACGGCGACCCGCGCCGCACCCGGATTATTCCTGATGTCACCGGCGAGGTCAGCGACGAGGATCTGATCCCCGATGTGCGGGTGATGATTACCCTCACCGATCGCGGCTACATCAAGCGCCAATTGCCCGATGTCTACCGCACCCAGCGTCGCGGCGGGCGCGGCATCAAGGGCATGCTCACCCGCGAGCAGGATATCGTCCGCCACCTGCTGACCTGCAATTCGCTCGATAACCTGCTCTTCTTCACCGACCGCGGCAAGGTCTACCAAATCAAAGCCCACGAAGTGCCCGACAGCTCGCGCACCGCCAAAGGCCTGCCGCTGGTCAACCTTGTGTCGCTCGAACCGGGTGAACAGGTGACTTCGATGCTGGCCGTGCGCGAATTTGACGCCGAGTATCTGGTGATGGCGACGGTGCGCGGCAAGATTAAGCGCACCCAACTGCGCGAATATAGCCAAGTGCGCTCGAACGGCCTGATTGCAATCGGGTTGGAAGAGGGCGATGTGCTAGGGTGGGTGCGGGTCAGCCACGGCCACGAAGACATCTTGCTCACCACCGCGCGCGGGCAGACGCTGCGCTTCGAGCAGAGCGAGGTGCGCCCGATGGGCCGCCCGGCCACCGGCGTGATCGGGATCAATCTGGCTGAGGGCGACCGGGTGGTGAGTATGGATTTGGCCGAAGAAGGGGCCGATCTGCTCGTCGTCACCGCCCGCGGCATCGGCAAGCGCACCGCGCTCAGCGAGTATCCGGTGAAGGGCCGGGCGACCGGCGGCGTGATCACGATCAAGCTGCGCAACGAGAGCGATGAAGTCGCCGCCGCCGCTGTCGTCCACGAGCATTCACTGCTCACCTTCATCACCACCGGCGGCATGGTCATGCGCACCAGCGCCAGCGAGATTTCGCGCTTGGGCCGGGCCACCCAAGGCGTGACGGTGGTGAACGTCGCCACTGGTGATCGCGTCGCCGCCCTCTCAGTCGAAGACCCCGATGAGAACGGCAATGGCAACGGCGCCACACCGACACTCATCGACCCAATGGGGTAACTCGGAGCGAGTATGTTGCCCAACCAAGCTGTACGGGCGGGTTTGCGACCCGCCCGTATTGTTGCGTCTGCGCCACACCATCATCGCAGCCAGTTACTTGCAATCCATCACCCTGTATCCGGAGTCGGCGTTGGCTCAACTTCCGGCGATGGTTCTGGTTCAGGGGTAGGAGTCGGCGTGGGAACCGGCACAATCGTCACCGTAACTTCAGGCGGTTCGCCAACAATGCTCACACCGCTCGGCAAGGCGGGGCGTACCGCAAACTGGTAGGCACCGGGGCCAAGGGTACTGAGGTCGAGCTGCACCACCAGCGGCGCTGAAGCAAGCGCGCTGAGCTGCGCACTCGTGCCGGCAAAGGTCATCTCAACCACATTAGGTCGCACCGAAGCCAGCAAATCTCGGTTCAAGCCGGTAAAGATCACCTCTACCGGCAGACGAACCTGAAACGGCAACGGGATAGGGGCGATATTAATTGTCACCTGCACTGCATCCGGCTCACCCTGCGCCGGCGATGTGCCGGTCGGAATAATCAGCGGCACAATCCGCACCAACGTCTCGCGGGCATCACTAATATCAATAGCTTCAGTTTGCAACAAGCTAATGGCATCGAGCGGGCCGGAACTGCCGGTCAGCGTAATCAGCGGCGGTTCTACCTCGATCCCGGTCACGGCAAAACCCGACGCTGGGGAACCAATCACGACCGGCGATACCGGAACTAAGCGCAAACCGACTACGGGATTGATCGGAATGATGACCGTGATCGAAGCTGGCCGCACCTGCACGCCCTCAACCGGTTGATTGTTGGCATCAATCGGGGTAAGACTGAGGGGGGCGATGTACGTAGCGCGCAATTGGGCGATATTCGCTACCGTGCGCACCGCCACGACTCGCTGCACCCGACTCTGCGGGCCGCTGATTGTCACCGTACTAATCGGTTCGCCGTTGTAGCGCAATTCTGGCGTGCCCCGCTCGAAACTAAACGGCGGCGAGCCGAAGATTTCCAGATTAATCGGCGCCGTCACCGTTTCAACCGGTTCCAACCGCACGCTAATCGCCGCTGGTTCCACACCGCCGGCAGGAACGCTAAACGAGAGATTGCTGCGGGTCGGCTGCACATTGATCGGCACCAGATGATCACCGGGGCCAAGGCCGCTCAGATCGGCCACCACCCGAATATCCACTGGGCGTAATTCCGAGCGTTGGCGGCGATCGGTGCGGAGCGTGACATCAATTGTGGGAAACGTCGTTGTGGGCAGACCGTTGGCATCAACGACGATCAAATTATCGGCCAGACCGACAATTTGCAGGGTGAGATCCTCAAACCGGGCCGTCTCTTCTGGGTTCTCGCTAAACGAGACGAATGACCAGAGGGCAAAGCTCAAGCCAATGGCCAACAACACCCGCAAGACAATCGAGCGCACGCCGTTCATGCCGCCCTCTTCGCTTCCGATTCTAGCGGCACCTGCATCAGATCGGCCAGCATTGTCCGTAGCCGGGCTTCGGTCAGATAACTGACCAACCGGCCATCACTGACCAGCGAAATCGCGCCGGTCTCTTCTGATACCACCACCGCCAGTGCGTCGGACTGTTCAGTAATTCCCTTGGCAGCACGATGGCGTGTGCCATAGCGGCGCGGCCCGGCGATATCTTCACTGAGCGGCAATACCACATTCGCAGCCAAAATGCGATTGCCGCGAATGATCACCGCCATATCGTGCAGGGGCGAATTGGGGTAGAAAATATTGAGCAGAAGCGGCACCGAAATGCGCGAATCGAGAATCACACCCCGATCGGCAAACTCTTGCAGTTGGGTGCGCCGTTCGATCACCATCAACGCACCTACCCCCTGTTGTGAGAGTTGAGCAGCGGCGCGGCTGATGACCGTAATCGTCTCGATCAGTTCAGAACGGTTTGCGCCGCCAAATGGCCGGCCAAACAGATCGCTCGAACGGCCAAGGCTTTCGAGCGCGCGCCGCAATTCTGGCTGAAAGAGCACCGGGATCGCCACAATTAAGGCTGGTGAAATCACATTAACCACCAGCCAATTTAGCAGGGTCAGGCGATCACTGGCGATCGACGGCATAAGGAAGGCTATCGCCAACAAAATACCGACGCCGCGCAGCAACTGCACGGCGCGGGTGCCGCGCACAATGCCGAGCAGCCAATAGAAAAATGCCGCAACGATCAGGATGTCGATTAGCGTAAAGGGCGAGGTGAGCGGATTCAGCCGCGCCCAGAGACGCTCAAGCTCTACCATCATCAACTCTGTGGGGGCGCCGGCTTCCGTTGCTCAAGCATACGATTGGCGGCGCTCAACATCGCTTCGACTCGTTCCGTTTCGATCCCCGGCATCTTGAGCATCCGCCGGCAAAGCTGGCTCGCCTGCCCGTACTCTTCACGCCGCATGAGCATCTCATACAGCATATAGTAGGCATCTAAATCTTGCTGGTCGAGACCGATAATCTGGTGCAATTCAGCGATCGCGTTATCGTAATCACGCTGTTGGGCAAAAATACGGGCAATTTGCTTCTTTTCTTTAATCGCCTCTTTGGTGCGGCGGCTCAGCGTGTGCATTAAGGCTAACCATTGGCGCGCCTCAATATCGTTGGGCGCAATCTGCACGATCCGATCGTACATCTCGCGAGCACGCTCGTGATTGCTCAGCATCCAATAGGTCTGCGCCACTTCCTGCAATGAGGCCACCGCATCTTTCAACTGGCCGGCGCGCTTTTGCAGCTCGCTGACACGCACTAATCCTTCCAAGCCTTGATCGAGGAAACCGCGCCGCAGTTGCATGCGGGCCAGCCGGCTGCTCATTCCGATATGGTTTGGGGCAAGTTGCACCGCCGACTCAAGAGCTTCAATCGCGCGATCGAGCTGTTGATGCTCTTCGTAGTAGGTCGCGAGTTCATCAAGTTGGGCCAATGCTTCTGCCAATTTCCCTTGCCGGAAATAGACGTTCGCTAGTTTGGTATAAATCGCCCGATCATACGGCAACAGCTTTTTGGCTTCGAGCAATGCTTGTTCGGCGCCGGCCAAATCCTCACTCATCGCGTAGGCTTCAGCCATCCGGCGCACAAGATCACCGCGTGAGGGCGGAATGGCAAAGGGATGGCGGCTCGACGGTTCAGGCGTCGTTTGTCCGGCAACAGCCTGCCCTCGTCGCAACTGATCAAGCGCCGCCTCAGCTTGGCCCAAGGCAATATAGCTATCGGCTGCCGCGCGATAGACCAGCGCCAGCGGCAACATTGGGTCAGGCTCGCTCTCCAGCAGAATCTGAGCTTGTTCCAGTTCCATCAGCGCCAAATGGTGCTGCTCGTGCTGTTGCTGGATGATCGCCAGCATATAGTGCAACAAGGCCCGATCGACGATCAACAAGGCTGCGCGATACTCGGCTTGCACAGCGGCAAATTCGCTCGGGCGCTGGCGCAACTGGGCCAGCACGGTCGCCAACGAATCCCAGATCACGGCAGGTTGTTCGCCCATCAAGGCCAGTGTGATGTTCAGCCGGGCCAAGGTCACAGGATCATCGGGCGAACCCAGCTCAAGCGCC
The DNA here is from genome assembly GCA_030550625.1 of Chloroflexota bacterium. Classification (GTDB taxonomy): domain Bacteria; phylum Chloroflexota; class Chloroflexia; order Chloroflexales; family Chloroflexaceae; genus Chloroflexus. Next base: position 12,710 of record JAUQOZ010000017.1, read on the forward strand.
TGCCGGAACTCATCGAGCGCCGCTTCAAACCGCTCGAGCTTGAGCAAGGCCAAGCCATATTGGGCATGCACCTCGCGATGTTTGGGCGCCCATTGCAGCAAGCGACGAAACTCTTCTAGCGCCTTGTTGGTTTGGCCAAGGCGGAAGTAGGTGTTGGCAACTTGTAACAACTGGATCACCGCTTCATCAATCCGCCCGGTTTGCTTCAGCAATTCGGCCAGCTTCGAGCGCGCATTGACGGTATCGGGAGACAACTCGATAAAACGGAAGTAGACATCAATCGCCTTTTCCGCCTCACCCCGTACCCGATACGTCTCGATCAACAACTGGTACTTCGCTAGCGCCTCTTCGGGCCGGCCCTGCCGCTCGTAGATTTCACCCATGCGGAGATGGATCGGCAGATACTCGACATTGTGATGGATCACTTCCATACAAGCGTCGAGCGCGGCATCCAGCAACCCCTGTTCGAGGTAAGTGCCGCTGAGTTCCAGCCACCCAGCCGTGACTTCATCAAGACCGGTTGGATCGAGCGGGGTTGGCGGCGGAAATTCCGGTTTCGGCAGTGCTGCCGGCACGCTCATGCGCTCGATGATCGGCAACTGTTCAGGGGTTGCGACAACGCTCGGCGGCGCCGGTTCATCCTCTAACTTCTTTGCCGACCGGAGGAAATCGGTGATGGGCCGGATCTTCCCCCACCGCTCGCTCTCAGCATCAATTAACGGCGGTTCGGGCGGGGGTGGCGGCGGCTGAGGCTGCAAGACGCCAGTGCCGATCGTGCGCAGCTTGGCGAACATATTGCGATCGGCCAGTTCTTTAGCCCGGTTTTTGAATTCAGCGGCCCGATCGCGTCCCCATCGCTTGCTGGCCAAAAAGTCAGCCAAGGTGCCGTAGAGGATCGAAGCGCGGGCCAAATCGCCAATCTGCTCGTAAATGGTGGCCGCGCTCTCGTACATCGCGATCAGGTCATCAACTTCAGCCTTCCCGATCGTTTCTAGATCGACAAGGCTAATAGTGGTTTCAAATTCCTGCGCCGCCTGCGGCAACTGGCCCAACGCCTGATAGACCTGCCCCAAGGCAAAGTGGGCTGAAAGGGCGTATTCTGGATCACCGGCGGCCCGCGTCAATACTGCCACCGCCGCTTTCAGATCGCCGCGGGCTTGGTAGAGCAAGCCAAGCGAATAGAGCACATCGGCCCGTTCGAGACCGGCCTGCAATGCTTGCTCATAGAGCGCAATGGCCCGTTCTTCATCGCCGGCTTGCTGGCAAGCGATCGCCTCGGCCACCAATTGTTCGGGTTGCGTCGCCGAACCACGCAATGCGCTGGTAGGATACGCAGGGCGCAAGCCGCTCGTGCCACGGATCGGCGGCGCCCCAGTCTGCCCGCCGAGTTGCTCGCGAAGGCGCGCGGCCAATTCACGCGCGACACGATGGTTCGGCACAAGGCGCAACGCCCATTCAACCTCTTGCAAAGCAGCGGCGGGATCGTTCTGAGCAATAAGACGTTGCGCCAGCTCGAGATGGGTCTCGGCGGCTTCGGCGATGGCGCCAATATCTTCGTAGAGTTGGGCTAACCGGCGACGTTGATCGTCAAGTTCCGGCTGCAACGCGAGCAATTCGCGCAACGCTTCGGCGGCTTGCAACGTGCGCCGCTGTGCGCTGTGCAGATCGGCTAATACGCTGTACGCCTCGACAGCAGCCGCGGTATCACCCTGCCGGCGGTAACACTGGGCAATGTAGTTGATATAGAACGCATTGTCCGGATCGGCCTCGTGTAGATCGCCAAAGGCTTGGAGCGCCTTATCCAGCCGGTTGGTCTGGAACAGAGCGACTGCGGCGGCAGTGCGCGCCTCTACATCTTGCGGAAACTCTTGCAATGCCCGTACCGCCGCGCGCAGCGCATCTTCCCAACGCCCTTGCGCCGATGCCTCCCGGCACTGCTCCATCGCCCGATCGAAGATTGCCCGGTTGCCTGCCATAGCGCTCTTTCCACTTCTACCGGCGCTACTTCCCCAACAAAAGCAAAATTAGCGCCTTCTGCACGTGGAGACGGTTTTCCGCCTGCTCAAACACGACTGATTGCGGCCCATCGATCACCTCAGCCGTCACCTCTTCACCGCGGTGCGCCGGTAGACAGTGCATTGCCAGCGCATGCGGTGCGGCGTGAGCCATCAACGCCGCATTCACTTGATACGGTGTAAAGACTGGCCGGCGGCGGGCCGCTTCGTGCTCTTGGCCCATCGAGGCCCATACATCAGTATACACCGCATCAGCGCCGCTCACCGCCTCCACCGGCGAGGTGGTAATGGTCAACGTGGCGTCGTGCTCGCGGGCCAATTGCTCGGCCAGTTCGGTGATATCAGGCGCTGGGCGGTAATCGAGCGGGCAGCCAACGCGCACATTGACCCCCAACGTCGCCCCTAATAACATCAACGAATGGCAGACGTTATTTCCGTCGCCGACGTAGGCCAGCGTCAGCCCTTGCAGGCGACCAAACCGCTCGCGCAGAGTCAGCATATCGGCTAGTGCTTGGCAGGGGTGCTCGCGGTCGGAAAGGGCGTTAATCACCGGCACCGTTGCGTAGCGGGCAAGGGTTTCCACTGTGGCGTGCTTGAAGACCCGGGCCGCAATCACCGCTACCCAACGGCTAAGGTTACGGGCGACGTCGGGCACGCTCTCGCGTCCGCCCATATCAATATCGTTGGCCGAGAGGTAGGAAGGATGGCCGCCGAGCTGGGTCATGCCCGCTTCAAACGCCACCCGTGTGCGCAACGAGGGTTTCTCAAAGACGAGCGCCAACGTCTGGCCCAACAAAGGCCGGTCATCGGTAATGCCGGCGCGCCATGCCGCCTTGAGGGCCGCCGCCCGATCGAGCAGAGCTTCGGCTTCGGCGCGGCTGAGGTCGGCCGCCGAAAGAAAATGGCGTAGGGTCATGGTGCGATGCTTTCTGTTCTCCTCGATCGCGCGCCAAGCGTTACCGTTGCGAACGGGAATTGTCGCCCCGCCGCCGGCGCGGATGATACCGTTGTTCAAGGCTCAGGCGACGATAATCACCAGCCTCGATCAAGATCCGCTCGCGGCAGATGGCCGCGTCAAACATCCGGGAAAGGATGCGCGGATCAATGTCCTTCGGGTCACGATTGCTGGTGATCACCGTCGGTAGAGCATAATTATACCGATGGTTCATGATCTGGTAAAGTTTTTCCCGCGCCCACGGCGTCGTGTTTTCCGTTCCCAGATCGTCGAGAATCAACAGCGGCACATCGCGCACCAGCTCGAAACGTTCATCGTAGGCCGTTTCCGAGTTGGGGCCGAAGGTTGAACGCAAGTGATCAAGCAGGTCAGGCACAACCGTAAAGAGCACTTGCGTATGGCGATCAAGCGCCTCATTGGCGATCGCCGCCGCCAGATGGGTCTTGCCGCAGCCATAACCGCCAAACAAAATCAGCCAGCCCTGCGGATTTTGGGCATATTCGTAGGCGCGGGCAAAGGCGCGCTGCACGCCGGGTACGGTGCGATCAAACGTGGCAAAGGTTTTGTCACGCAATGGGGCTAGATTCGAGAGCCGCTCCAGCTCTTCAAACCGGCGGCGCTCCTTCTCGGCCTGCTTGCAACGGCAGGTGATGAGCACGCCGAAGTTGGGATCGCCGTACGGCACATCGAGGGTATAATAACCAGCCCCGCGACAGATCGGGCACACCGCCTCAGAGGTCGCTCTCATCGCTTCCGCGGCGGAAGAGGTATCCGAGTTGTCCGCTGGTATATTTTTCAATATCGATAGGTCGTCCGGTCTGATACGGCGCAGATTCTCGTCCATTGGCGGCCCACCTCTCCAGCATGCGCTGAATGTAACGCCACGAGCGCACATTGGCCCGCACCGCCTCGCGAATGGCGTCTTCCAGCCATTCGGCTGGGTAGCGGGCGCTGGCAGCGCGCAATTCTTCTAGCAACAATGGCGTCACCAGACCAATATTTTGTTCGTATAACTCGATGAGTCCCGGCCGCTCGCTCAGCTCATCAGCCGGCGGCGCAATCCCGCTCGCGGCCACTTGCTCGGCCCATGCACGATTGGCCGGTGTGTTGATGAGATACCAACTACGCACCCGCCCATCGAGCGGCTCGACCAGATGTAACACCGTGCCGCGCCGCACCGCCGCCGCCAACCCCTCGTCAAGCAACTCCTCGAACGAGCGGAGCGAGCTAAGCGCCTGTAACGAGCGCCGCAAGAGATCATCGCTGCGCAGATCATCCCAACTGATCCGGCGCGGGCGGCTACGCAAGCGGCTCAGCCGGTAAAACAGGTGGAGCGTGACTTTGAGCTCGCTCGGTTTCGTGATCGCCGGCAGTACGTCGGTAAAAAACTCCGGCGGGATGCCGGTGAGCCGTTCGGTGGTAAAGCCGTTGAATGCCATACTGCTCCTGCTGCCGGAAGGCGTTGGTTGCTGCCGCTCAGCTCGCATGATACCGTGCTTCGGCTTTCCATGCTACCACATCTCTCCTTGCACAGACTTTGGGCAAATTCTGTGCAAAGTATTGACAAAAGCTGTGAAATGCCATATAATTTGCACAGCAAACCTTTCTGGTTGCAAGTTGCTTGCCATATTATGAGGGTTCCATCCATGAAACGCCGCTCACCGCTCTTCTTCATCTTCCTGACCATTTTCATTGACTTGCTCGGCATCGGCATTGTGCTGCCGCTGCTGCCCGAATATGCCAAAATCGTCGAACGTTCGAGCTGGCCGTGGCTGGCCGATAACCGCGCGCTGATTGTCGGCGCGCTCACCGCTTCATACGCGCTGATGCAGTTTCTCTTCGCGCCAATCCTTGGTGCGCTTGGCGACCGCTTTGGCCGCCGCCCGGTGCTGCTCTTCAGCCTGTTTGGCGCTGGTCTCAGCTATCTGGTCTTTGCGCTGGCTGAGAATCTGACCTTCCTTGGCGTCGAGACAGTGATAGGGTTGTTGTTCCTTGCCCGCATTGCCGCCGGTATCACTGGCGCTAGCATTAGTACGGCGCAAGCCTATATCGCCGATGTCACCCCGCCCAACGAGCGCGCGCGCGGCTTGGGCATGATCGGCGCGGCGTTCGGCCTCGGCTTTATGCTTGGCCCGGCCATCGGCGGTCTGTTGTCTAACGTTAGTTTGCAGGCGCCGGCGCTCTTCGCTGCTGCGCTGAGCTTCGCCAATTTCGCCTTCGGCTTCTTCCGCCTGCCCGAGTCGTTGCCGCCTGAGAAGCGCGCCCACACGGTGTCGCGCAACCTTAATCCCGTCAGCCGGTTGGTTGCTGTCGCCGGTGATGTCCGCGTCCAGCCCTTTATTCTCGGCAGTGTGCTGCTCAACCTCGCCTTCGCCGGTTTGCAAAGCAACTTCCCGGTGTATAGCGATGTGCGCTTCGGGTTTGGCCCGCAACAGAACGCGCTCGTCTTTGCCTTTATCGGTTTGATCGCGGTGATTGTGCAAGGCTTTCTGATCCGCAAGCTGGCGCCGCAGTTTGGCGAGGCGCGGCTGGCTATTGCTGGCTTGACGTTGATGACGATCGGTTTCATCGCCACTGGATTAGCCACCGCGGCATGGATGCTCTTCCCAGCGGTTGGTTTGGTCGCCCTCGGCAGCGGGATGGTCACGCCGTCGCTGACCAGCCTTGTTTCGCAATCAGTGCTGGCAACTGAACAGGGTACAACCCTTGGCGGTGTGCAGGCCTTCACGAGCCTCACGATGGTCTTCGGGCCATTGCTGGCCGGCATGCTGTTCGACCTCATCGGGCCGAGCGCGCCGTACCTGATCGGCGCCGGCTTGTTAGCCAGCGCCCTAGCAGTCTTGTTTGGCACACTGCGCAACCGGCTGCTTACGCTGCCCCAGCCGGTCACAACGAATGCTACCGCCGAGGTGGCGGTGCATACCGACTAGTGCATAGTATCGGTACTCGATGGAGTGCGGCGGCAACCTGCCGCGCTCCCTATCCTGAACAGTGTTACCTTGCCCGGTTGCGTTCGACAATATCACCAATTCCTCACATTTCGGTGTCTAAACCTATTGACATATCTGTGCAACAGTGCTATGCTAACTGTGCAAATCATTGACAACACCAGAGACAGGAGAGTTCCATGATTAAAGTAGGACGGCGCTGCCACATTGAGGGGGTTACGCCTGAGCAGGTGTTCACGACGTTGTCGGATCCTAGCCTGATTAGCCAGATTTTGCCGCGTGTGCAAAAAACCGAGTTGCTGGATCGCGACGATGTGGTTCGCCATGCCCGCCTCGTCACCTATATGTCGATGGGTGGATTGTTTGGCACCATCCGCTGCGAAGGCGACTTAGTGTGGCAAGACAACCGCGAGATTGTGTTTACGGTGCGCACGCCGCTGCCGGTCGAAACGCGCTGGGTGATCAACCAAGCCGTCAACGGCACTGATATTCAAGTGGTCATGGGCATTGACCTTGCGCCGATGCTGGGGATGATGGCATCGTTCGTGCCTGAAAAGACGGTCGCTGATATGCTTGGTGCTGATCTAGAAACCGCCCTGCGCGGCCTCGCTCGTCACACTCGGCAATCGCTGTCAGCCCGCGCTGCTGCCTGAGTAACACTCTTTCTGTCTCTGGTATAATCGCAGAGCGCCATTATAATGGCGCTCTGCGATCTTTTTTGCCGCTCCGGCGTAGAGTCGGGGGAAGACTATGATCGACCTCATGCAGATCGGGCTTGGGTTCATGCTCAGCGTTGCGATCGGCGGCGTCGCGTTTGCCCGTCGCTCACTGAGCGAGAGCGGCTGGTTGGGCGCGGTGTTGGTCGGAACGCTGACGTTTGGCTTTGGTGGTTGGCCATGGGGATTAACGCTGATCGTTTTTTTTGTGACGAGCAGCATTCTCTCGCACTACAAAGAATCGATTAAAGAGCGGCGGGCTGCCGAGAAGTTTTCCAAGGGCGGCAGACGCGATTTCTTCCAGACCATCGCCAACGGCGGGTTGGGTGCGCTCTGCGCGGTCGCGTTTGCGCTCAGCGGCCAGCCGTGGTGGCTGCTTGCCGCCTTCGTTGGCCTGATGGCAACGGTGAATGCTGATACGTGGGCCACCGAACTCGGCGTGCTCAGCCCGCACCAACCGCGCCTGATCACCACCCGCCAGCCGGTGCCGCCGGGTACGTCGGGTGGCGTCACCGTGCTCGGCACCTCGGCTGCCGCAGCCGGCGGCCTCATTATTGGGCTGGCCATGTTTGGCTTTAGCGCGCTGGCCACGCCGGGCGATCCCTTACCGTGGTGGATGATCCCCGCCGGTCTGATCGGTGGCTTGGGTGGCGCCCTGTTTGACAGTTGGCTCGGCGCGACTGTCCAAGCCATTTATGTCTACCCCGACGGGCGCGAAACCGAGCGCCGGGTGGCTCGCGACGGCACCCCTAACCGCTTCCTACGCGGCTGGCGCTGGATGGATAACGATCTGGTGAATTTGATTAGCTCGGTGGGTGGAGCGATCATCGCGATTGTGATCGCGATGATCGCCGGGGGCGCGCGGTAGGGGTGCGTGGTAGGTGCAGCGCGGCGCACTGCCCCTACCCGACCCTACCGCGCCCGCCGCAAGAGCACTAAACCCGCCACGATCATCAACACCGGGAACAGCAACGAGAGGTTGATCCCCAATTGCTCGAGCAGGATGATCCCGCCGATTCCAATCAAGATCAAGCCAAGCAAGCTCCAGTTCCGCCGGCGGGGTGGCGTGGTCGCCAGATTGACCGTCTCACCAACCGCCGGCCCGCCAATCGGTTGGCCAGTCAGCGGATCAAACCGATAGCTCGGATCAGGTGCATACCCTACTCGTGCTTGCCCGCCGCTTTGCGTTTGGCGGGCAAAGACCTCTTGGCTGGCTGGTGTTGTACCGCTGGCCGAGGGGGTAAACGGCGTTGTCGGGGTGTCTTTTGGCATCACAATCCAGAGCACGAGATAGATCGGTAAGCTAATACCGTTGATGAAAAAGACCAGCACAAAGATGAGGCGGACAATCACTGGGTCAACGGCAAAGTATTGCGCCAGCCCGCCACAGACGCCGCCAATCATCTTGTCGGTGCTGCTGCGCGTGAGTCGAGTCTGCATAGCTCACTCCTTCCAACCGGGGCGCATGAGGCGCGCCTGCATGCTCTGGCAATATGACGCCGGCAACGCCGGATTGTTGCACCTTCCCGCCAATGATTATGCCTGCATCTGCGCTAATGCCTCCCGGTAGACCGGAAAGGTATCGTGCCAGAGCACCATGCGCACCAGCGCCGGGGCCTGATGGAGCAGCAAATCTTCGCGGAGTGCGCGCAAGACCAACGGCGCCGCGCGCTCGACCGGGAAGCCGTAGATGCCGGTGGCGATGCTGGGGAAGGCAATGCTGTCCAGACCGTATTGGCGAGCCAACGCCAGACTGGCATGGTACGCGCTAATCAACAGCCGGTCGGCTTCTGCTGGGTCATAACGGCGAAAGATCGGCCCCACCGCGTGAATCACATACCGCGCCGGCAAAGCAAAACCGGGGGTAATCCGCGCCTCGCCGGTCGGGCAAGGCGCGACCGCGTTGCACGCCTGCTGCATCTGCTCGGCGCCGGCAGCGCGGAAGATCGCGCCGCACACCCCGCCGCCTTGCTGCAACGCCTCGTTGGCGGCATTGACAATCGCATCGACCGCTTGGGTGACAAGATCCCCCTCAACCAGCTCAATCCGGGATTGGCCTACGTGCAGCGAGAGCACTTGATCCATCGCGCGCCTCCTTAGCTTGCCTACAGCTTGTTCGACGCCGTATGTAACGCAGAACTGTAGCAGACCATGCAGCGTTTGTAAAACACCTATCGTTAAGAGTAATCGTCAGCCTTCGTACCCGATTTGCCTCAATCTGTGCAACGTTTGCGCACAGGCAACGTATCTTACAGTAAAGGAACATCCTTAGCTTCACGAGGTCACGATGCCGCCATCACCACCCAACCTCTTGCTCAAGCACGTCAACAGCGCCTTTCGCCAGTTGATTCGCACCGATCACCATCTCCCGCCAACCAACGACATCATCACGACCCCGGCCACCCTGCTCGCGCCGGAACGCCGGGTGGCGCTGCTGATCGACGGCGAAAACTGCCCAGCCACCTACGCCGAACAGGTCATGCGTCACCTTGCCCACGAACATGGCGCAATCGTGGTTCGCCGGGTCTACGCCAACTGGTCACTCCCCAATAACCACAGTTGGATCGAGCCGGTGGCGCGCTACGATCTGCGCCCCATCCATCAGGGCCGGGTGGCGACCAACAAGAACGCAATCGACATTTTGCTCACCGTCGAGGCAATGGAGCTGCTCTATCAAGAACGGATCACCTGCTTCTATCTCGCGGCCAGCGATAGCGACTACACACCGCTGGTCAACCGCTTGCGCGCCGCTGGCGCGGAAGTGATCGTGATCGGCAATGGCCATACCTCCGACTCCCTGAAAGAAGCGTGTAACCGCTTTATCCCGTTGACCAAGCCAGAACCGGCCACAAGCGGCGAGGGTGCAAGTATGGCTGAAGTTACGCCCCAGCCACCAACACCTACGTCGTCCCACGCAACGGCCGTACCGCCACGCTCCGCTGCTACACTGCCTAGTGCATCTACACTTGCCGGCCAGTCTGCACCAGCGACCACGGACTCAACGGCAGCGACCATCAGGCCCCTCTACGAAGCGGCCTTCCTGATTGTGCAAGCTATCTGTCAAGCGCCCAAACGTGACCGCGAAGGATGGGTTGGCATTGGCGTGCTCGGCCAGCATCTGCGCCGTCTTGATCGAACGTTCGACGCCAAGCAGTTCGGCCATAGCAAGCTGTCACAACTCGCCGCAGCTTGCATAGCAGAATACCCACATTTCTTCGAGCTACGGGAGTCGAATCCTTACCCACTCGATATCCGGCTCAAAGTGAGGACATCCATCCCTTAGTTGAGCGATCGATCGCTCGCCAATCACCCCATCACTTGTGCTATCATGGCGTTGTAAAAACCGCGCGATCAGGTTTTACAACCTGCGTCAAATATGATAGGATCAAGATAACGATAACGCGACGCAACATAGGAGGACATGACCATCGAGACAGGAATGATTGCCCGCCGCATCGTCGAGCTGGTCGAAGACAAGCAGGCCCACGACATTATGCTGCTTGACATTCGCCCGCAGACAACCATCGCCGATTACTTCATCATCTGCACCGCCGACAACGATCGGCAAATGCGCGCGATCATCGACCACATCGACGAGAAGATTTCGACCGAGCACGGGTTGAACCCGCGCATCGAGGGGAGCGCCGACACCGGCTGGATCGTGCTCGACTATCGTGATATTGTCGTGCATATCTTTAGCCAGAGCCAGCGTGAGTACTACCGGCTCGAACGTCTCTGGAGCAAGGCGATGCCGGTAGTCGTCGTACAGTGAGGAGCATTATGGGCAAGGAGACTACGCGGCGCAAGGCGGCGTCGCGACGCAAGCGGTTCGTGTTGTTCGCCAGTGGCGCTGCGCTCGGCAGCGCGCTCGGCCTCATCGCCGGATCAGTCCTAACCTTCTGGCTCGGCGAGGGGGCGCTGCGCGCTATTCAGCGCGGGTTGCGCCGGCTCGGCGGCGACGATGGACGGCCGCATTTTGACCTGCTGATGCAGTAGGCCATGCCGAATCGGGTAACGATGGAGTTGCCTGCAAGGGGATGCTCTCCGGTTGTCTGAGCATAAAAGGCGACTCTGGCGTTAGCATGCGCCAGAGTCGTTTGTATCAGCGAGAGGAGTGCCCATGGATCTGGCAGGAAAAGTGGCGATTGTCACCGGCGGAACCGGCGGGTTAGGAGTTGCGGTGGTGGAACGGCTGCTTGGCGCTGGCGCAACCGTAATAACACCGTATCTTGATGAGACGGCCTTTGCGCGGCTGCATGAGTGCTGCCCCGCCGCCATCGGCGTGCGTGTCGATTTGACCGATGAAGCGGCGGCCAAAGCGACCTACGACGCTATTGCGGCGACGCACGGCGGCATCGACATTCTGGTCAATTCCGCCGGCGGCTTCGCTGGCGGCGAGCCGGTGCATCAAACGCCGTGGTCGCTCTGGCAAAGCCAGCTCGACATCAACCTCAAGACGGCGGTCATCTCGTGCGCCGCGGCCATTCCCCACATGATCGCCCGCGGCGGCGGCGCGATCGTCAATGTCAGCAGCCGCACCGCCACCCAAGCCGGCGCCAACCTCGCCGCCTATGCCGCTGCCAAGCGTGCCGTGCTGCAACTGACCGAAGCGCTCGCCGCCGAACTCCTCCCCCACGATATTACCGTCAACGCCGTCCTGCCGAGCGTGATCGATACGCCGGCCAACCGGGCAGCCATGCCCAAGTCCAACCACGAGCGCTGGGTCAAACCCAGCGAGATTGCGGCGGTGATCCATTTTCTAGTCGGCCCCGCCGCGCGCATCATCAGCGGCGCCGCCATCCCGGTGTATGGGAAGGCGTAGCGGGGAGGGGGTAATGACTCCATCGCGTCAGGTCGAAAAAACAGCAACTTCATCATCCAATGGCTGATCTTTCCAATTGAATCTAGTGCAACGAATATCTGTGCAACCAATCCTGCCAGTACAGCGAGCTATCCTGTGATGGCTTTGCAGACCATTCCTTGGTAATTGCTTAGTAACATCCTCATGTATAGTAGAGGCAGGATATGCCTTTACTTTTTTTCAAGCTATGCCTATCCTGCGTGAACGATCAGACGGCCGGTTTTATATCCGCGCATGGATGCCGGGAACTACGAATATCGGGACATGGCAACTGCACAAGGATGGTTTAGCATATTTAAACAGTATCGGCATTACGAAAGACGGCGATAGATTTGATTGGGAAATTTTAAATTTGTTGAAGGAAAAAGGATGGGTTTTCACAGCAGGAACAGGTTTTAACGGACCCACCACACCTGACCCCACCGCACTTGACCTCATTATTAAACCAGATCCTCAACCTAAACCTGAACCTGTTAGACGAGGCGCCTCGCTGCGCATCCTCATTAACAAAACTGATTGGCAAATAGCGATTTTCCTGCGTGAAATCCCGCGCGGATGGGCGAAGAGCACCGATGATATAGTCGCATCACTCCAATCTTGGGCGATTCAGGTCGAGCAAACCAAGGTGCCGGCAATGCGCCTCTACCCCGGCCAAGGCGGCGCGCTCGTGCCGGTAGCGCCAGCGCAGGGGCGTTATAGCGTCCATCTACTAGGTACATGGCCCAAAGCGTGGAGCGTGCAAGAACGGTACTTTTCCGTACTTGGGTTAAGCGAGGGCATCACGATATTCGACGAAGAGCGAGGTGAACGGATCGCGCCTAACAGCCAGTTAGAGAGTGGCAAGTCCTATGTGTTGGCGGGCAACAAGGGTCTGAATGTACCACCTGAAATCATCAAGCGTAATCTCGACTCTCTTGATGAATGGAATGCATGGCGAATTACTATTCCAAAGGCGCCATCAGATCAGCTTGTGCAGTGGTTTCAGCAGTTTAAGATGGAGATAAAGTCTCCTTGGTCTAAAGTAACGTTACTCACGCCAGTTATCGCCTATACGACAAATGATCAACCTATTATTAAGCAAGACGGTCGGATTATTGTTGCAATACCATTCAATAATGCTGCCAATCCTGCCATAAAGTACTTTGAACTGCCAAACCCCGGGATTGGACGTTTCCAGATCACGCTCGACGACCTACCGGTCAAACCGCTCTCTATAGATGTCCGCGCCGATGATCAGGTAACGCTGCCTCAGCCGCTGCAAACGATTATTCGCTGGCATGATCAAACAACAACGTTGCGCGCCTTCACTGACAGCTCAACGACGTTCCAACCGGTTCACGCCGACGAGACATCGCTTGAGGTGACTGTGCTCTGCCTCGTGCCGGTTAAACTCACCTTATCAGGATCGCCAAGCAGCGAACAGATGTTCAAGCTCGATCCGGCTGAGGCTAGTGAACGGATCAAGCGCGCGATGTTGACCGCCGTGCGCCGAGGGCAAAACCTATCGGTGCGCATCGATGGTCAAGCCTTCGGCGCAGTCACGTTTGCAATCAATCCGCAACCGGTTTCTCCTCCGCCTGATCCAGCGGATACAACCATTCACGCCTATTTGCGCCGGCTAGCTATCCTAGCGACGGTACCACACCGGCAACACGCGGTTGTTTCGCTGCCATCGCGCACACAACAGACCTTGCAGCAACTTGCTATCACCTATCACTATCCGCAACTCCGCAATGTACGGCGGGTTGCGCCAAATCTGTTGCCAATGATTAATACGATTGTAAAACTCGTAAACGAAAGGAACAATCATGAGTAAAGATAATCAATTGAACAAACTGCCGCCAAAAAGCAGCGAAGAAATCTCTGGATTATTAATCCAACTATTAACGAAACCTAATGAAAGAGAGAGGATATGGAATCAGCTCATTGAGTCGATTCTTAAAGTAATTAATACCAATAATAAGAACGAAATAAAAACTTTTCAACAGAGCATTACTCAACTTGAGCAACGTGAAACCCAGCTCCAAAAGCAAATCGACCAGCTCACTGCTGCTCAAACAGAGTATGAGCGGCTGAAACAGGAGCTGCAACTCGTGCGGAGGGGGCTAAAGTTATTCTCAGCTTCACGCCAAACAGAGTATGAGCGGCTGAAACAGGAGCTGCAACAGGCCCGAACTCAGCTCGCAGCCTTAGAGCAATCGTATCAACAGCTTCAGCCGCAACCCAACCAACATCTGCAGGCCGAAATCACCCGCTTAAGCCGCGAACTGAAACAGTACGGCGAGCGGATCGACCAATTGCAACAAACCTTATCACGCTTTATCAACGATCAGCCGGCAAGTCCGCCTTCTAGCCATACCAGCGCAATCGCACCGCCAGCAACTGTCCTCCAATCAGAAGCTGCTTCGATCGCCGATCAAAACCAGCTTGTCGCTCTCCTGCGCAAACGGATGCAGCGCGTCGGCTTGGATGAATCGGTGACATTAGCGTTGCACGCCGCCTTTATGAGCGGTCTGATGCCCATCGTCAAGGGTTCCGCCGCAATGGCTGCACTAGAAGCGTATGCGCACGTCATCGCTGGCGGACGCTTGGCAAGCCTGAGCATTGTGCCGACCATCGTCCAGCCAGCCGATCTGTTTGTCGTATCACCGGCTGACCGGCAAGCATGCATTGCCCATCCAGCCGGTTTACTTGATACGGTGCTGTTTGCGCAGCAGCCGGAACAAGCCGATACCCTCTTTCTGATCGTGCTTGAGGGGATCAACCGATCGACCGTCGAAACCTATCTCTTGCCATTATTGCAGTGTTACGCCACTGCCCAACAACCGCAGGCTCACCGCTACCTGCCGCTCTTCCACCCCTCCCTGCTGCCCCAAGACCATCCCTATACGCCGGCAGCACGGCTGGTATGGCCAAAGAATGTGTTGTTGGCCGGCACTGTCGTTGAAGGTATTGCAACGCTGCCCTTACCAGCCGAGCTATGGTCGTATGCCTGCTTGATCAATGTTGACGCCAGAATTGATCTTCACACAGCTTCATCTTCCGCTGCGAGGCATAGCGTCACAGCGCATCAATGGCTTACATGGCACGCTGAAGCGATGTCACGCTTTGGTGCAGCGCTGAAAGATTGCCGCGATTTGCTTGACTCAGAAAAAGATTTGCGCATCCCTGAGATGGTGCTGGCTGCCGGAGCTAGACTCTTTGCATGTTGTCAAACGAATGAAGCCGAGCAGCTAGCGGTAAGCGGCGTATTTGGCCCGTATGCCGTGGCAACCAATCAGCAACAAGCCTTGCATCAAATCATCGATTCGTATGGATTGGAAGTTGATGTTACAGCGCTGTGAGTAATGAAATGCAGCAAAAACCGCTTTCGCCAGCAGAAGCGCAGCGCCGCTGGCTAGAGGCGTTTGGCCTCATGACAGTCAATGGGTCACTCAATCTGCCGGCACTGGTTGCCGAAGCGCTGCGTGTCGTCATCTGGACGCAATGGGCAACCGATTACCAACCGATCCATGTATTGCGCCTGATCAACAAGGCGTATGATCTGCTCGTGCCATGGCGCAGCGACATAGCGCGTTGGCTTGAAGCAATTCGTGCCGCGTCAGCGGGTGACGCAAGTGACAATGCGCGGCAGGTAGTCTCCGAAAAGCGATGGCTTAAAACGATCCTGACCACGCTAGAGGAGGCCGGTGATATTGCACACGGAGGACAGGGTTTTTGGTGGCCGGCGCCATTACGTTATGTCTCACTGCCGGCAGCGCAGCGCTGGCTCATGCTTGGCGGGCCGCCTGCCCATCTGTTGCCGCGCACCGTCCAGAACCGCCTTGAATGGGTAGGATTAGCGCGCTTACTGCCGCAATCTTCTGCGCAGTCCAAGTTAGCCGCTCCCGTTATCACCCTGCACGATTGGCTTGGCATACCAGCCATGCCGTTAATTGAATGGACGCAAGCGATCCTGAACCAGACCCGGCTGGAACCGACTAGTGGCGTTGCGGCTGAGATATATATCCCACCAAACTGGCAAACGTCATTACGCGACGTACCAGATGGCCGGTACTTGATACGGATGCGATCACGTTTCAAAAGCTATTCCTACGCGATCGCTAATGTTCAAACTGGACGAATCACCGCGATCGGCAGGCTGGATCACACCACGTGTGATATACCACGTTTACGGTATGGTCTACGTGCATTAGCCGCCAAACCTGTTCAAGTCACCATCCAGTCGCAGCAATCCGATGTTATATTCACCTTGTATCGAAGGCTGCCGCGCGCTGAAGCATTGCTGTTCCAGATGCTTGGTCGCAGCAACGCGCCGGTTGACGCTGCACAGCCGCCATTCACGTGGATCGTTCCGCTGAAGTATGCAGAACAGCTATACGACGCCTTAAGAGGGTTGCACGTTGCAATCGTTTCGAGCACTGCAAGGTGAGTCGATGACTATGCTCAATGATTCCGCAGGCGAGTTGCAGAGCATCGCCCACACATTGCGAACGAAATTGCACCAATACATTGAAGCAACCTTCTTTATTCGCGATCCGTCACTGGTAGCGGAACGGTGCGCGTTGTTGAATCAGACCATCGCGATTGCGCGTGAGCCTTTTATTGAGACAACCCCGTCTTATGCCATCACAGACGGCTACCATTCACTTCCGCTGCCGGAACTGATCCGTACCCAGTTCGCCACATTTGCTCAATGGCAACCCAGCATTGGCATCTTCCCCCACCCCTACCAACATCAAGCTGCGGCGCTAACGGCTTTTTTTCGCGATCGCTGCGATCTGATCGTCGCTACCGGTACGGGATCGGGTAAAACCGAAACCTTCTTAATGCCGATTCTTGGTCATTTGCTGCAAGAAGCATCTGAACGGCGCGCTACCTTTGCGCTGCCCGGCATGCGTGCGCTCATCCTTTACCCGATGAACGCTTTGGTGAACGATCAGATTGCGCGTTTGCGGCGGCTGTTTGGCGATCAACGCTTGAGTGAATGGTTTGATCGTCACTATGGCCGGCATCCATTCTTTGGCGCTTACACGAGCCGTACCCCTTACGCCGGCATGCGTGATGACAAGCGTGATCAACAGTTCGTCGCGCCGCTCGTCGCACATTACCTCAAACTTATCCAACTCGCCACGATTCATGGCCCTCATTCTTATGAAGCGCAATTAATCAACGACTTACAACAGCGTGGACGGTGGCCGGCGAAAGATCTGATCGCTTTCTTTGGCAAGCCGGACACGATGTGGAAAAATCGGTTCCTAACTCAACCCGGCGACCGCGAATTGCTAACCCGCCACGAGATGCATGAGCGTTGCCCTGATATTTTGGTGACGAATTATTCAATGCTCGAATATATGCTGCTGCGCCCGATCGAGCGCAGCATGTTTGAGCAAACGCGCCATTGGCTTGCAGCGCATCCGGCCAACGAATTGATCCTCGTCATCGATGAAGCGCATTTGTACCGCGGCACCGCTGGCGCAGAAGTGGCTTACCTGATTCGGCGGCTGCAAACGCGGCTTGGCATTGAGCGTGATCGCATGCGCTGCATCCTCACCAGCGCTAGTTTCGGCGCAAATGCCGCCATTGCCGATGAAGTGATCGCGTTTGCAGCGCAATTAACTGGCTCACTGCATACCCGTCGCTTTCAGTTTGTACAGGGTGTGTACGAATCTCGTCCGCCGGCGCGAACAGGTACAGCCCAAGAAGGAACCGCGCTCGCTGCTTTTCAGCAGCAACGATTTACCCATCGCGCCATCGATCGAGCGGCTGCCATCGCTGAACTGGCGCGATTAGCCGAGGCGCTGCAGTGGCCGCCACTGCCAACCGATCACGATGATGCTGCTTTGCGCGCCTATCTTTACCAACAGTGTTATGGCTTTGGCCCCTTAGAAACCTTGATCGCAGCAAGTGCAGGCCGAGCCATGAGTCTTGACGCCTTAGCCCAACAGATGTTTCCCACGCTCGCGTTAGCCACCGCGCGCCGGGCCACTGAGACCTTACTTCACCTAGGCACGTATGCGCACAATGGGCAACGACCCCTCGTGCAAACACGCCTGCATGTCTTGTTCCGCGGCTTGCCTTCGTTGTGGGCATGCATCAATCCTCATTGTACGGCGCGTCTCGCTCCTGCCCATCCTCGATCGTTGCTTGGACGTTTGTTTACCGAGCCCCGCACCCATTGTGATTGTGGCGGCAGAGTGTATGAACTCCTCGTTCACCGGCCCTGTGGCGCGGCTTTCTTACGGGTGTTCGGCTCTAGCCGGCAAGCCGACTTCTATTGGCACGAAGCCGGCGGCTGGCTACGCCGGTCAACCCCGCTGATTGAAGACTGGTTGATTATTGAAACACCGTTGCCGAAATATCAACAAAAGGGTCTGGTAGAGCCGATCTGGATCGACATCCAGACGGGCAGAGTAATGACTGATCCGCCGGCAAACGTCGAACGATATCGCCAATGCTGGCGGATGCGTTCATCAACCATCGCAGAGCGCGCTGATAGAGATAGTGACGATGAAGCGGATGCCCTACCCTATCCTTTCAAATCGTGCCCAAACTGTGATCGGCGTAATCCAAGCAAAGTGCTTGATCTCGCGATCCGTGGCGAACGACCGTTCGCTAATCTCGTTCAGACCGCCTTCAGCACCTTGCCGCCAACCAAACCCGCCTCGCGCCATCATCCTAACGGCGGGCGCAAACTGCTCATTTTTGCCGACGGACGTCAAAAAGCGGCCCGGCTAGCGCGTGATTTACCGCGTGAGGTCGAACGCGATACCTTTCGACAGGTGTTGGCCTGCGCCGTACATCGGTTGCAACAATTACATTTTGAACCAAAACCCGATAATAGTTTATATACCGCGTTTGTGGCAATCTGTCGCGCATTAGATCTCTACTTTTTTGATCGCGCAGACAATTCGCAAGAAATCTTCCTAAATGCACTGCAGAAGTTTGAAGAGCAATTCGATAACGATCTTGCGCTTGCGCTTTCTACGGCTAATCCGCTTGGTGATCCGCCATCACTTTACCGGCAACATCTTTTATATCAACTTTCAGACCAGTTTTACAATCTTTACGATGTAGGGGTGATGGTCGCGAAGCCATCGAGATTGGCTATGCGTCACATTAAACACGAAGTAGCCCAAAAACCGAAACTCGCACCCTTTCAGTCTGAATTACTTGAGATTGCTACATTTTGGATACAGAGCATGCTAAGCAAAGGAGCTTTTGATGGTAGTCTTCCTCACCATATTCGGCAACGAGCGCTTGGTTTAGAGAATGCGCCAACTGCTGATAAAATTCTCCTCGACGAACATTTTCAAGAATTTGAAGAACAAAAAGTCAGGGATTTGAATCAGATTTTTTACAACATTTTAACCAAAAATAAGAATGGGTTTATCTATCTCAAACCAGAGACGCTCACGCTCACCTTAGCGGTTGATGAGGTCTGGTATCGTTGCCAAACGTGCGGCAACATCCAGCACGCGCCACTTTTCGGACGATGTTTCGCGTGTCGCGCACCCCGCTTGGTTGCTTGCCCGCCGACCGACCCGACGCTGGCGGCACGACTCGATTATTTCCGCCAACCGGTGCGTGAGGCGTTGCACGGCAAAGCGCCGCGACATATCTATGCCGAAGAGCATACAGCGCAGCTTTCCCACCGCGATGAAGGCGCAATCTACGCCACCACGGAAGAATTTGAATTGCGGTTTCAAGATATTGTGCTTGATACACAACATCCGCCGGTTGACGTGCTGAGCTGCACCACAACGATGGAGGTCGGGATCGATATTGGTTCCTTACAGGCCATTGGGTTGCGCAATGTTCCGCCGCAACGCGCAAACTACCAACAACGCGCCGGACGCGCCGGACGCCGCAGCGCTGCTATCGCCTTGGTAACAACGTATGCCGAGCATAATTCACACGACCAACACTATTACTACAACCCCGAGCAGATGATCGCCGGTGAACCGCGCCTGCCCTATCTCAGCATTGATCGACCACGGTTGGCGAAACGACACATCAATGCTTTCCTAATCCAAACCTTTTTCCAGCAGCAAGAAATTTATGCCGCTCGCCGCAATCTCTTTAGCGTGCTCGGTACGTGTAAAGAATTTTTCCTCACCAATGCGCATGAATATTCATTTGAGGCGTTTTGTCGCTGGATCGCTCAGCATGTGTATGTGCGAGAAAGTCCGCTGCTGCAACAAATTGCCGGCTGGTTGCCTAAGTCTATGCTTGCCCAAGCGCAGCAAGAGGCATTTGCATTTGTGCAAAGCGCGGCACACAAGCTCATTAATGACCTCCAGCAGCTCAAACAGCACGTCATTGAGCATAAGCGGGCGAATGCCTCCCTGCTCGAAACCCTGTTTGATGCCGGTCTGTTGCCCTCGTATGCCTTTCCGAATGATGTGGTCAGTTTTTACGCCTTTGATCGCGAGACCGGCGAGATCAAGGAACAACCGCAACTTCGCAAGTGGCAAGCGCTCAGTGAATATGCCCCCGGTCGCTTGCTCGTCATCAACAAAGAAACGTATCGCGTAGGAGGCGTGTACCATCCCTATGCCGAAGGCAAACCTTTCTCCGCACAACTCCAACGCTATACGTACTGTTCAGCATGCTCGTATGTGCGGATCGATGCAAGCAATACGCCGTTGGAACAATGTCCGGTTTGCCGGCATCGGCGTCTCAAGCAATATCCGATGCTCGATCCGGTTGGATTTTCGCCCGAAGCAGGCTTACCCACTCTTGAACACGATACATCGCAAGAGCTAAGCTATGCTGACGATATTCAGTTGCCATTGCCGGTTGAACCCGAACGGCTGTCATGGCGATCAGGCGGCGGCAAACGGCTCCAGATAGCCTACGCGGAGAATCAACAATTTGTGGTCGTGAATGCTGGTCCCGAACAACAAGGCTTTCGCGTCTGTGAAGCGTGCGGCGCAGCCGCTCCAGCCAACATCGGTTTATCACCAGCACATCTTAGACCATACCCTACGCCATCTGGACAATCAGGATCACGAATTTGTCGGGGTGCGCAACACACAGTCTATCTAGGCGCGACCTTTCGGAGTGATCTGCTCTTGTTGCGCGGGTCTTTGGCTGAGCCGATTACGCGGGATCCGCTTTCGCGTCCATTGCAAGATGCGCTGCAAACGGCTGCCGATGCGCTCGCGCTAGCGGCTAGCTACCACCTTGATGTTGATCCGGTTGAACTTAGCGCCGGCTACCGTTTCTTGCCCGAATCCGGTCGGGTTGATCTCTTTCTGGTAGACACAGCGTCGGGCGGTGCGGGTTTTGCCGCCGAGGCCGGACGGCAGATCGATCAGATTCTCCAAGCGACGCTACGCTTGGTCGAAGAGTGCCCCCGGCAATGTGAACGATCATGTACGGCCTGTCTCCGCCACTACGGTAATCGCATACGACACGCGCAGCTCGATCGACGGCTGGCAGCGCAGTTGCTCCGTTATCTGATCGATGATCAACTGCCCGCAATTCCGCCAACGGATCAGCAAACAAAATTGCTTGAACCATTGAAACGATGGTTTGAACTGGAGGGATGGAAGGTTAGTCATACCTCTCGCGCGCCGCTTATGGTAGAACGTGATCATCGCACAATTACGATTGGTGTTTACCCTGCATTACTCAATCCATCATCGCCGCGTTTCCTCCATCCCCTCCAAGGATATGGCAAGTTGGTCAGTGACTATCTAGTAAGTCGTGATTTGCCTGCGGCGTATAAACATATTATTCGCTAATATTTAACCCCCA
>JAUQOZ010000227.1:0-1321 GCA_030550625.1 Chloroflexota bacterium
GACGTTGCTCGGCATTCCCGACGCAGCCTATCTGACCACTGACACCCCCGGACGCGGCTATTTCCGGGTGAATAAAGATGTCCAACAGTTCCAATCAGCGCGGATTACCCTTCCCTACCAACCGCCCCGAAGCGGCGGTCTGAGCGACATCGATGCCACTGGCCGGCGACGAGTTGAGAATACCAGAATCGAACAATTTTTGCATAGCCTCATCGCGCAATGGGAACGGGCCGTCGATATCGAAACGCTGGAACAACTGATTAATGATGAGTTTCGGAAACTGATTCCGCGTGATCTCACCGAGCAAGAGCGGCAAACCGTGGCCAAACGTCTCTTACAGGTGCGCAATCCGGATGGACTGCGCGAAACGGTGCGCAGCTTGTTTGAGCAGATTCAACGCACTGTCGATACTGAATTGTCGCTGATTGTTACCGCGATGCAACAGCGCCGGCCCGCTA
This sequence comes from Chloroflexota bacterium, assembly GCA_030550625.1. Taxonomy (GTDB): domain Bacteria; phylum Chloroflexota; class Chloroflexia; order Chloroflexales; family Chloroflexaceae; genus Chloroflexus. The sequence continues at coordinate 459 of JAUQOZ010000227.1, forward strand.
ATTATGCAGCACAGCGGTATCGGGTCTGGACGGCGCCGCTGCCGTCATTATTGCCATCACACCGGTTGCCGTCAGCAGTCACCAATGCGTGGATGCAGGTTCCGCTTGGTTTGCTTGATTATCCGGCGCAGGCTGAGCAACGACCACTGCTGTACAACCCCCTAGGCGCCGATGGCAATCTGCTGATCGTCGGTGCGGCGCAATCCGGCAAAACGACAGCGCTACGCGCATTGATGCTGGGGCTGGCCGCGCGCTATGACCCTGATCAACTCTGGATATACACCATTGATCCAACCGGTCGCGGTTGCGGTTTGCGGAATCCGGATCAGGCCAGTTTGCCCCATATCGCCGATGCGATCATGCCGCAAGAGGATCAACGACTGGAACGGCTGCGGATTGAGCTGGAAGCCAAGCTCGATGAGCAACGCGATTTGTTGCGCCGGAACGACTCAGAGAACCTGCTGGCCTATTGGCGTCGTCGCCAACACACCCCATCCCTGCCGCCGCCGCCGCCCGTTGTGTTGGTGGTCATTGATGGGGTGAGTGCGTTAGCGGAAGAATACAGCCAAGCCTTGATTGACTTCTTGCGTGATGCCCGGCCTTACGGCATCGTCGCCGCCATCACCGGCGCAACGCCCAAAGAGGTGCAAAAGTGGTTAAGCGTGTGCGAGACCCGGATTGTATTGCGGGTCAACGATCAGGCAGACTCCGATCAATTGCTTGGCAAAAAATTCGCCGCCCAGATTCCGCCTAGCCTGCCCGGACGGGGTTTTTGGCGCTCAACCGAAGGGCCGGTTGAAGTGCAGATCGCGTTGCCAATGGCATCAGATCCGCAACCCGAGCAAGCGACCGATGCCGAGACC
>JAUQOZ010000227.1:1331-7145 GCA_030550625.1 Chloroflexota bacterium
CAAAGGCGTTGGTGAAGCAGATTCGCGATCAGTACGCCGGCGCGCCTGCGCCGGCGCCGCTGCGCCTGCCTGAGGCGTATATCGATCTCGATACGCTGCTCGCCGAGGCGGCCGCGCCAGCAGCGCCCTTTGCTCACGATACGCTCACCTTCAAACCACTGGTCTTCGATCTTGATGATACAATGCCGCACTTGTTGATTGCTGGCGGGCCGGGAAGCGGGAAGTCGGCGGCGTTGCAAACCATGCTGACGGCGATTGCGGCACGTTCGCACCCTGAAGAGGTGCAGTTTGCGCTGATCGATTACCGCAAACGCACCCTCGCACCATTTGCCAACAGTCCGTTCGGACGCGACTGGACGGTGACCGTGCCCGATCCGGTGCCAATGCCGCCCAATCCACCGACGAACCGCCAGCATTGGAAGGGTGAATTGGAAACGATTCGCATGGCGGTGAGCGATGGTCAAGTGGCAGGTTTGTGCATCGCGCTCTACGATGAACTACGCGATCGGGTAAAGCATGGCCGCTCGCAGCCGCGTCTCTTCTTAGTGGTGGATAATCTCGACCTGATGATCGGTCAGGAAGCCGGTTATCTTGGCTTATTAGCCGGATTTGCTAGGCAGAGCGCTGATATTGGCTTTCACGTCATCATAACGGCCATCGACTTTAATTCTTATGCCAATTCCAACCAACTAGTGAAAGCGATGCTTACCGAACGCTGCGCGCTGTATTTGGGCAAACCGAGCGAGCCGAACAGTGATATTTCTAATTTGGCAGGCATCGGCGTGAAATGGGCGAAGAAATGGGCAATGGCGCCATTCCCGCCGGGACGCGGCTTATTGCGATTGCCCGACCGCCAATTGATGGTGCAGGTCGCGCATGCAACCGATGCAACCATCAAGCGTTTCGTAACATCGCTAGCGCCAGCCGGCGCCTCGCAATACAACGGTCATAGCGGGGCCGTAACCGATGGCGCAGCGTCCACTACCGCGAGCAATGACATAGCGTAAAAGGAGGGAATGCTCATGAGCGATTACCAACTGTGGCGTTATCTTGAACAATATGCCGAATTGCGCAATGGTTGGTGGTATGGAATCGCAGCATTGCCAGCCATCGTCTTGGCGATTTCCGCGTATCTGTTGATGATCTTGGCGATGCGCCGGCAGAAGAATCTGGCCATTGCCGGATTATGGCTCTTGCTGGCCGGGGCGCCGGCGGTGCTGATCGGCCCATCATTCTATGTCAGCCTTAATCTTGGTGCGGCAGCCGAGCGGATTGGTTTTACGGTACCGGCAAATGAACAGGGTATCGCGCGGGTGCAAGCCCTGCAACTCAGCGCTGCGCTTGATCAGGTGGCCACACTCGGCATTGTCGGCGCCGCTCTGTCATTGGCCGCTATGTTAGCGGCGGTCATCCTTGGCGGTTACGCGCCCCAATTGACGCGCACTATTACCGAAACGTTCGAGAAAGTGTCTGAAACCGTCACCAAAACCCTGACATCGGTCGTTGGCGGCGGTGGCCGTAAACGGACGGTGCGTTCGCCTTATGGCAAGTTTGAGGTGGCACGCAGCGCAACGCACTCAGGAACCGAGCACGCTGTACGGGATGGGATCGTGATCGGCAAGATGAATGCCGATATCATCATCACCGATCCGTTAGTCTCGCGCCGGCACGCGCGGGTGCATGTGCAAGACAGCCGAGTATTGCTGGAAGACCTTGGCAGTACCAATGGCACCTTCGTCAGACGCGACGGACGTGATGAAGAGTTGAACGGCACGCCCTTTGAATTGCGGCACGGTGATGAGGTGTACCTTGGCCCGCCCGACGAGCCGGACGCGGTGGTGTTGCGCTATCTCCGGGAGAGCTAGCGGATAAGACCTTCTGAGCGCAAGACTGCCGGCAGCAGCATGCAAATATCACACGTGATTCATAAATAACTGCTATGGAGTATCGCTATGAAACTGGCGCGTTTCCTCGGCGTAATGATGGCAATCGGATGGTGGGTGATATGGGCGGGAACGAGCGTTGCCCAAAGCAGCCTCTGCTCATCACCCGGACTCAATGTGCTTGCGGCCACCCAGACCCAGCGCACCGTCACGATCCAATTCAGCGTCTGTGATAGTAATGGCGTACCCCTGAGCGGCTACACCCAAAATGCGGTGCGGCTGAACGAAGATGGCCGCCCGGTGGTGAATGTTGCCTTTCAAGCGTTGACCGCCGATCAGACCAATCCGGCCCTAACAGCGCCGCTCGCCAACGGGAACGCGGTCGCGCTCAGCGCAATCCCAGCCAGCATTGGAATCGTCTTCGACGCCACTCAATTACTGAACGGAACCGGGAGCAACCTTGGTGACCATATTGGCGCCGGCAGGATCGCGATCGAGTCGTTCCTCCTCGAATTGGGCGACCCGCCGCCGCCACGCACGATTGTGCCGGCTAATCCTGAACGGGTGGCAGTCTTTATTCCGGCTGACCAACCCGGCCAATCGCTGCGACCCAATGATCTGCCTGACTTTACCGCCGATCGCTACCTTGTGATCAATACCTTGCGGGTTGGGTTGCCGGTGCGGCAAGGCAAGACCAATCTCTTCGCCGCAGTGCAGGCCGCGATTGAAGCTACCGCGCGCGATGCGCGCCAGCGCGGCGCGCCAGCCTTGGTGCTCGTGGTCAGCGATGGCGGCGATGCGCTGACCGGCGATGCCTTCAACTCGCTTGTCAGCCAAGCGACGCAGCAGAATGTGCGCATCCTGACTTTTGGCGTCGGCACTGATCGCGCCTTGCAAAACAACGGCTTCCGCTTGCAGCAACTGGCCGAATCAACCGGTGGACGTTACTGGCAGCGTCCGAACGAAGCCGATGCCGGCGCCGCGTTTGCCCAATTTGTTACGGCTAATCCAGCCTCGATCTACACGGTGCGCTATGAGACCGCCATTATTGATGATGGCCAGCCCCATCAGGCCACGCTCGAAGTGGCGACGCCGGCCGGCAATCTCACCTACACCATGCCGATCAGCGTTACCGGCAGCGGCAACAGCGAACTCTTGCCGGTGTGGGATGTTTTGCTGCGCCAGTACTTCCTGCTCGCCGTGCCGGTTTTGATCTTGGTCTCTGCTATCGTCGTGCTTATGATGGCCGTCTTCCGAGGCGGCATCAACTCAGCTACACAAGCGCCAACGAAGAGGTAAGGTATGGTTTCGCTGCCAAGCCGTTACAGCTCGCCGGAACCCATCGGCAAGGGCTTATCCGGCGCAGTCTATCGAGCGTACGACAAACAAACCCATCGCGATGTCGCCATTAAGGTGTTTGTGAAAAAACCGGAAGGAATCGTATGGCAGTATTTCACCAACGAAGCGACCATTTTGCGCAAGCTCACCGAACACCGGTGCCACCCGCATATTCTTGAGTATATCGACAGTAATTTCAATAAATCGCCCTACTACTTAACCACAGCGTTTATCGACGGAGTCGGTCTGCATGAACAGATCGGCGGCAGACCGCAACCGGCGTGGTTGGTCGCTTCCGTGGTTGACCAAGTTGCGAGTGCGCTTGATTATCTGCACCACGGCCACCCGCAGATGAGCCCGATTGTGCATCGCGACATCAAACCGCAAAATATCTTGCTTGATCGTCGCTACAATGCGGTCGTGATCGATTTTAGCATTGCCAGTCACGAGGGGTTTGGGATTGAAGACGAAAAAAACATCGGCACTCCCGGCTATATGGCGCCTGAGCAGTATGCCGGGGCCGGCCATGAAAAGCCGGCGTCAGATCAATTTGCCTTGGCTGTCGTGGCAATCGAGATGCTTACCGGCAAGGCGCCCTTGCCCAACCATACGAAAACGGCGCTCGACAAACTGAAGCAATGGCAGGAAACCGATTACGCCGAGATCAAGCGTTCGCTCGGCGCGCGACGCCCCCGCGCGACAGAGGTGCTGATCAAGGCGTTACACCCTGATCCGGCCCAGCGTTACCCCAATTGCGAACTGTTTGCCGATGAGCTGCGCCGCGCATTAGCAGCCGACGGCGAGGTCGTGACCCCGCCGGCAAACCTGCCGCCGATGAAATCATCGTTCAATCGAACAGCCAGCGTAGAGCGAGTCGATCTCAAACGCCCGGAGTGGGTCGTGTTTAGCTTGTTGGTTATGGCAGCAATCGTGGTCTTGCTGATTGGAATATGGATCGTCTCATCACCAGTGACGGGAAATGCCAAAACGACTGCGGCCACGACACCCGCGCAACCAACCTTGGCGCCATCACCCACTTCGCAAGCGCCGATCACCGGCGGGCAGATAGCTGTTACGCCAGCAATGATCCCTACGCTGGCCCCCATCGCCACGGCCACGACAGTGCTGGTCTCGCCGAATACAACCGTGATGATGAAGCAGCGTGAACCATTGCGGGCCGGGCCGTCCACCGACACGAAAATCTTGCTGTGGATGCCGCAAGGCGCGACCGCCGAACGAACCGGGCGCGAAGAGCGGGCCAGCGCAGGCCTGACATGGTACGAGGTTGTCTATCAAGGGCAAATCGGCTGGTGTCGCAGCATCTTTTGCCAACCACAATAAGGAGCGCGGCATGAGTTTCAGCACCAGAGAAGTTGATATTGATGCACGCACCGATCAGGGGCGACAGCGCGCCAGCAATCAAGATAGCGTTGGCCGGGCTGATGAAGCGCAGGTTGATCGCAGCCTGCGCGAACGCTATGGCCGGCTCTACATCGTCGCCGACGGCGTTGGCGGGAATGCTGATGGCGCCGATGCGAGCCGGATGGTCGTCGAGCAAGTGATAGATATCTTCTACTATGACTCCGATCTGCCTGAGAACCCAGAAGAGCGATTGCCGGCAGCCATTAAGCGCGCGACCAAAATCATCCATGATGAAGCAAACCGCCGCCGTAACAACATGCGCTCGACCGTGGTTGCGGCGGTAGTGCATGATGACCGGTTGATCATCGCCAATGTCGGCGATAGCCCGGCTTTCTTGATCAGACCCGGCCAAGCGCCTAAGCAATTGACAGTCGCCCACATTCATCGAGGAAAAAACGGCAGCAAAGGCGCATTGGCGCAGGCAATGGGAGATGAGGAGGTTTTTCCGGCTAAATTCGCGACGGCGTTTCAGGCCGATGATATTGTGGTGCTATGTTCCGATGGCCTGACCGATTTGTTGGCGCCGGACGAGATTGCCGCGATTGTCAACCGCTATCCGGCCGAACAAGCCACCAAGCACTTGATCCGTGAAGCGAACAAGCGCGGCGGGCACGATAACATCAGTGTCGTCGTGGTGCGCAATGGCCCGCCGCCGGCAGTGGTCGCGCCAGAACCGCAGGCGGCGTTGAACCCGCGCTGGTTGCTGGTTGGCGGCGCTGTGGTCATCGTCGTCGCGGCAATGATCGGCGCGTTTCTGTTATTCAATGTTATGGGCGCTGATGAGGAAGCGCCGCCAGCAGCGCCACCGGGGAACGGCGTCCCCACTATCGCCACCGGGACAGCGAATCCGGATAACAACCCCGGCGCGTCGATTTTTGGCGGCCCGCCTACGGCGACACTGGCCGGCATGCCCACCGCAACTCCCACCCCTGTCCCGCCGTCGCCGACCAAGCCGCCATCAGGCCCGCAAGGCCCGATCCGCACGCCACGGCCTAACCCGACAGCCACCCCCATCCCGCCAGCGCCAACCAACCCGTCGGCGCCCACTGAACCGCCGCCGGCGCCCACTGAACCGCCGCCGGCGCCCACTGAACCGCCGCCGACGCCCCCCGAACCGCCGCCGGCGCCCACTGAACCGCCGCCGGCGCCCACCGAACCGCCGCCGGCGCCC
>JAUQOZ010000078.1 GCA_030550625.1 Chloroflexota bacterium
TTTGAAGTGGGGGCGAAGAGGGCGGTTGGTTGCTGTCATGATGGTAACAGTCTTTTAGGGAATAGCCACAAAAAGACACAAGATACACAAAAATATTTTGTGGTTTTGCAGCTTTTCGTGGCTATTCGGAGCTTATTTTTATAGCGGTTGTTAGGGAACAGCCACCAAAAGCTACAAGGCATACAAAAACATGTTGTGATTTTTGTGTCTCTTCGTGGCTATTCGGAGATCAAACGTATGCTGAACCGTCTCTTCGGCTGGGGTAAACGAGGCGAATCTGGCGATCGTCCGCCTATCTTGCGTGGTGACCGGCCCGGCGAGCCGATCACGCTCAAGGTGGCGCTCATTACGCACGATCCGCCGATCCCCGAACGCGGTGGCTTGCCGTTGAGCCGGGTGATGGGTTGGAACGATGCCGAAACCTTGGCCGCACAGTATATCGCCGATCTGCGCGCCTGTTCGGGCGGGATCGCCGATTATCGGATTGTGATGCGACGGCACTACACCGACTTTCCGGTTAAGATTGATGGCTTCCGCTACGATAGCGCCACCTATTTGGCGGCATGGGAGCGGCGGATGCCGGCGCACCAACCGGATGAAGCTGATTATGAGCGGTTGCTCGATCAGATCGGGCTGGCCGCCGAGCTTGAGCGCGGCGAGCTGGATGAGTTATGGCTGTTTGCCTTTCCGTATGCCGGTTACTACGAGAGCCGGATGGTCGGCGTGGATGCGTTTTGGTGCAATGCGCCGCCGCTGCGGTTGCCCCATGCCCGCCGCCGCTATATTGTGATGGGGTTCAATGTCGCCCGCGGGGTCGATTGCATGCTCGAAAACTTTGGCCATCGCGTCGAGTCGATTATGGCCCATGTCTACCGCCATCATCCGCCGGAGCGCAACTTGTGGGATCGTTTCACCCGCCTCGATGAGTGCGGCAACGTCCACTTCGCGCCGTCAAGCGCGCGCGACTACGATTGGGGCAACCCGCGACCAGTGTGGGCGCGGGCCGATGCGTGGTACCAGTTTCCCGACCTGAGTGCGCCGGCCCGTGTGATGCGCTGCGCCGAATGGGGCGGCGGCGATATGCGTCTCCACCATCTCTGGTGGCTCGATCATCTGCCGCGGGTTGCCGGCGAGACCGATGGCATCGCCAACAATTGGTGGCGGTACGTCTTGCAGCCGTGGATGGTGCCATGAATGCGCACTGGCCGTTCATCCCGTTCTGGCAGCGCCTCACCCGCTATTTCAGCCGCGGGCAGAGCACGCTCATGCTGGCGGCGTATGCCATGATCAGTTTCGCGCTCGTCGAGTTTATCCTCTTCCACCGCCACTTGCCGCCAGAACGCTTTTACCCGGTGGTGTTGCTCTTGAGTATACTGCTGGCGATCAACGCCGCGTGGGAGGGTTTGCAGCGCCGTTGGGGTGAAGCGGCAGCAAACCGTTTCTATTTCGCCGCCAGTATCACTATCTTCTTAGTGGTGAACTATGTTGGTCTCGATGCCGGGTGGACGTTCCTGCCCTTTTTGCTCTTCGTTATCGCTTCGCAGGCAGTGGTCGGGCTAGGAGTGTGGCGTGGTCTCGGCATCAGCCTGCTCTTGTACCTTGGCTGGAGCGGGGTGCTCTGGTTGCGCGGCGCCGCGCTCGAACACCTCCTTGCGCAGACTTCCTCCATTTTGTTGGGGTTGATCTTCACCTTGGTGTTTTCGATTGTGCTGGCGCGGTTGGCCGATCAGATGGCCCGCGCCGAGCGGTTGGCCGCCGAGTTGCGCGCGGCCAATGTGGCGTTGGCGGCGGCGCGCGAGCGCGAAGTCGCGTTGGCGGCGGCGGAAGAGCGCGTGCAGTTGGCGCGTGAGATTCACGACGGGCTAGGCCATCATCTCACCGCGCTGAATGTGCAGTTGCAAGCCGCAGCTCGTCTGCTCGACCGCGATCCGGAACGGGCGGCGCAGGCGCTAGCCCTCTGCCGGGAAGAGGCGCAGGCGGCGCTGGCCGAGGTGCGGCAGAGTGTGGCTTTGATGCGCGCCAATCCGCTGGCCGGCCAGCCGCTGCCGGACGTGATCGCTGGGATGGTGCGCGATTTCGACCGGGTTTCGCCGTTGCAGGCCCGCTTTGCGCTGGAAGGTGACGTGGGTGAGGTAGCGCCGGCAGTAGCGATGACCCTCTACCGCGCTGCCCAAGAGGGCCTCACTAATGCCCAAAAGCACGGGCAGGCCACGCAGGTGACGGTGCGGTTGATCGGCGCTGCCGATGGGGTGCGGCTGGAAGTGATCAATGACGGCCCGCCGGCGCCGCCGGTCGCTGAGACTGGTTTTGGCCTTGCCGGTCTGCGGGAACGGGCGTCGCGCTTGGGGGGGACTTTGCAGGCGGAACCGTTGCCAGCGGGCGGTTTCCGGTTGGTGATGGCTGTGCCTCGTGCGGGAGCAGAGGGAGGGCCGCATGATCCGCATTCTGTTGGTCGATGATCAGACACTGGTGCGGCAGGGGATCCAGACCCTGCTCGATCTGGAAGAGGATTTGACCGTGGTGGGGGCGGCGGCCAATGGCCAACAGGCGCTGGCAATGGTTGAGCAATTGCAGCCGGATGTAGTGTTGATGGATGTGCGTATGCCGGTGATGGATGGCGTGGCTGCTACCCGTGAGATTACCAAGCGCTGGCCGCACATCGGGGTCATTATTCTGACCACGTTCGATGATGATGAATATGTGATCGAGGGCTTAAAGGCCGGCGCGCGTGGTTATATGCTGAAAGATGCCGACAGTAGTGAGATTGTCGAGGCGGTGCGAATCGTCGCTCGCGGTGAGGCGCTGATCCAGCCCAGCATCACCCGCAAAGTGTTGGCCGAGTTCACCCGGCTGGCCGGTGGAAGAGCGCTGGCAACGCCGCCGTTGGCCGAACCGCTGACTGAGCGCGAAATGGACGTGCTGCGCGGGATTGCCGCCGGGCAGTCGAACCGCGAGATCGCCGATCAGCTTTGCATCAGCGAGGGCACAGTCAAAAATCACGTCTCCAACCTGCTCGCCAAGCTCGCAGTGCGCGATCGCACGCAGGCCATCATCCGCGCCCGCGAGTTGGGTTTGATCGAATAATCCCTGCCTATGCCGAACGTCATCCCCTGCCTATGACCACAATCTATCCTTCGCCACTGGTGGCCCCTCGCGCCGAGTGCTATGCTTCAGACAGGCAATCGAGCTAGGTGAAAGCGAGGACAGCGATGGCAACCGAAACGACAATGACCGAAACGCGCAACCGGTCAGTGGTGGGGATGGTCCTGATTGCGCTCGGTATCATCTTGCTGTTGGGTTACGTGATCGACACTGGTCTGCTGGTGCTGCCGATGATGGCGCTCATCTTCGCCATTGCTGGCATTCGCAAGCGCGAGGCGGGATGGTTTGTCCCGGCAGGCATCATTGGCGGTATCGGGTTGGGGGCGGCATTGATCGAAACGTTGCCGCTGGCCGAGCCGATTGCCGGCGGCGTCTTCCTACTCGCGTTTGCGGCTGGTTGGGCGGCCATCCCGCTGCTCAGCGCGCTCTTTGCCAACGAGAAGGTGTGGTGGCCCTTCATTCCCGGCGGCGTGATGGCCGTGATCGGCTCACTCATCCTAATCGGCGAGGGTGGGATGACCCTGCTTGACCTCATCTTCAACCGGGCTGGCTGGATCTGGCCGCTCGTACTGATTGGGATCGGCGTGGCCTTACTACTCCGGCGGGAAGCTGAGTAACGGTAGGGTGAATTCCAGTAGGTATGGGAAGGGTGGGGCTGTGGCCAGACTCCGCAGCCCCTTGCTTTGCAGCGTTCAAGGGCGGACAGAACGTATGGCGTAGGTGTGGTTCATGGCTTTGCGATAAGCCGTTGTGCCCTCACCCCCAGCCCCTCTCCCACTGGCGCGGGAGAGGGGAGTGGAGAATCGAGTGTTGAGGCGTCGCATAGCAATGAACAGTTGTACTCAACCAAGTGTTCTGTCCGTCCCTCAACTGTGCAGCGCGGTAAGGTGATTGACAATGACGAACGTTACGCTGCCTACAACACCGGCACGCACTGCCGTTTCGCCCCAGCTCCGATTTTGGGGCCAATCCATCCTTCTTTCGCTGTGTTCGGGCATGTTGATGGGCCTTGCCCAACCGGCGCTCGTTGATATGGGATGGCTAGCGTGGATCGGCCTCGTGCCGGTATTGATCGCTCTTGCCGGCCAGCCGGTGCGCCGCCACCTCTGGATTGCGCTGCCTTGCGGCATCCTTTGGTCGATCGGCGCGCATGCGTGGTATCCGGCGATGTTTGGTTGGGCCGGAGGCACGCTGCTGATCGTGGCGACCGGTTTCTTTTACGCGGCGCTGTTGCAAGCCGGCATGGCGCTGGCCAGTCGCTTGCCGCCCTCGTTCCACATCTTTGGTCTACCGATCGGGTGGACGGGATTGGAGTTTATGCGCACGGTGATGCCGGTGGTTGGCGATTGGTGGTTCGAGATATTGGCGAAAACGCAATGGCGGTTTCCCGCTGCGTTGCAAATTGTCACCCTGACCGGCTGGCCCGGACTGAGTTTCATCATCGTCTTGGCCAATGCGGCGCTAGCGGCACTGCTCGTCGCCGCTTGGCGGAAGCGTATTGTGTGGCCGGCGGTGATTGGGTTGGGAAGTGTAGCATTGGTACTGGCATGGGGATGGTGGGTGATGGCTCCATCACCTGCTGAGACAGTACGGATCGGGCTCATCGTCGATCTGGCTAACCAGCACGAGCCAACGCAACAAGCCGTGCTTGAGCGCGATATTGGGCTTACGCGGATGCTGGCAGCGCAGCAACCGCAACTGGTGGTATGGCCGGAAAACGAGTTGGTGACGGTCGCCGATCCGGCGCTGCGGTTGGCGATTGGGCAACTGGCCCACGAGCTGAACGCATATATCGTGGCCGATATGGTCTGGCCTACTCCCGCTGGCCGCTACGATACAGCCGTCTTGTTTGGGCCAGATGGGGCTGAGGTCGGGCGGCAAGCCAAGATCAATGTGACCGGCGAGGAACGGGCGCAAGGCTTTAGCGCCGGTCAGCGGCGCTTTCCGGTCTATCCGACCTCCTTGGGAACTATCGGCCTCGGCGTTTGCTACGATCGGCACCCACCAGACATCACGCGCCAATTGGCCCGCGCCGGCGCCCGCATCGTCGCCATGCCTGCCGATGATGATTTCGCCGCCAATCCGTGGTTCCCGCGTGCGCATGCTGCCGATACCGTCGTGCGCGCGGTTGAGAATCGAGTCGCATTTGCGGTTAGCAATACCAGCGGAATCGCTCTTGTGGTTGATCCGTATGGCCGTATCACCGCCGAGAGCGGGATCAATCAGATGGCAGCCCTGATTGGCGAGACGTTTGTCAGCCACGAGCAAACGTTGTATACGCTTGCTGGTGATTGGTTTGGATGGTTGATCGCAGGTGTAGCCGGCATACTCATGCTGACGCAGCGGCCAAGCGCGCCAGCATTGTAGACACCGGCGATCCTGATGTACTGCCATCAGGATCACCGGCAGCCATTCCACCTAGAAAATAATCTGATCGGCATTCACCTGCTCAAGGCTGCTCCACGGCGAGCGCACCTGTTCGGCGCGCAGTTGGCCACGCCGGTAGAGGACGAGCAGCATCACGCCGGCAATCGCGATCAGCGTGAGTGCGCTAAGGTAAACGGCGATATAACCGCTAGCGACCACGCCGCTCATTCGCCCGATAATGTCGCGGGCAAGACCAGCGGCGATGGTGCCCACGCCTTGGGCCAGCGCCTGCGTAATGCCCCAAAGGGCAAGGAACAGACCGGCGTGAGCGCGGTCGCAAAGCCCCATCACCAGCGAGAGACCGCCGACGATCAGCATACCGCGGCCCATACCGATCAGCGCCACACCACCGAGAAACTGCCCGACGTGATCGGGTGAGGTAGACAAGCTAATAGTGGCGAAGCCAACAATGCCGAGCAGCGAAGCGCCGCCGATCATGCGCAACGCCGGTTGGCCGCGCCAGAGCAGCCAGCCGGTCAACACAATCGCGGTGAGCATGCCGCCACCCCACACTGCGGTCAAGCGGGTCGTTTCGGCCACCGTCATCCCCAACACCTGCCCGCCGTAGGGCTCAAGCAACACGTCATGCACGGCAAAGCCGGTGGTGGCGAGCGCCAACACGATAAACAGGTTGCGCAACGGGCGCTGTGCCGCCAGCATACGCAGCGAATCGCCCAACGTCTCGCGCACCCGCACTGGTGTCACGTCAGCCAACTGGCCATTCGGCTTCAAGCGCTCTTGGTCGAGCATTGACATAAACGTTAAGAAGACGAAAGCCAGCGCCGAACCTTGCATCACCTGTATCAGGCGAGTATGGCTATAATCGATCAGCAGCTCGCCGATCAGCAATGAGCCAACGATGGTGCCCAGCACCAGCGCCACCCACAGCAAACTCAACACTCTCCCACGCTCTTCGGGTGGAGTTACATCGCTCACAATCGCGAGATAGATCGTCTCGGCGATATTGACGCCCAATCCGTAGGCAAAAAAGATCGCAAAACAGACAATCACCGCTAGCGGGAATGGCAAATAGCCCTCGCCGCTGAGCAGAATCAGCGAGAAGGGCGCAGTAGCCAATCCACCGTAGGTCAGCATTGCCCCTAGTACTAGATAGGGGGTGCGCCAGCGGCCAGCGGCGCGATGCACGTCCGACTGGTAGCCGAAAATGGCGCGGGCTGGCGAAATAAAGTAGTGCAGCGCCAGCAAGGAACCAACCAAAAATGCGGCGATCCCTAGCTCGTTGATCAATACCCGGTTAAGGGTGCCGGTGAGCGGCGCAAGCGAGAGACCCATGCCGAACTGAAACAGACTGAGACGAAAAACACGCAACCACATACGCAGGCGCGGACGGGCTTCCAGCCAGTGTTGCACCTGACGAAACGGCCGCAGCAATGTGTCTGCCATTGCCATCTTCCGGCTCCTTGCGCTAGAGCGTCGTTGTTGTGACGTATTATAGCACGCGGTGACATGCGGTATAAACGAGCTGGTCTCAAGTTTGGATGCAAGCTCCTTTACATCTGTGTTGGGATGGCTCTCATCTCCTACAGCGGGAGAAGGGGGTGAGGGCTACCTTCAAGGCGCAGAGGTGGCAAAGGCGCAGAGGGT
>JAUQOZ010000265.1 GCA_030550625.1 Chloroflexota bacterium
TGCACGTGGGTCTGGTGCAGAACGGGTTGGTTGAGAAGTTCTCGCCGGTCTACTTCGTCGTGCTAGCGGCGTTGGCTGCGGTGCAGGCGCTCGGCATTGCGACAATGTTCCGGCTGGATCGCCGCTTGCTGGCGGCGCCGGCGAAGGCTGTGGCCGAGGCTGAGAGCGTGGCGTAAGCATCGTTCTTCGCTAGGCAATTGCCCGCGTTGCTTCAATGAGGCAACGCGGGCTACTGTTTGTTAGCTCAACACAGGCTTTATCGCAAGCTGATCAATCCGCGTTGATAAGCGATCGTCACTGCATGGGTGCGATCGCGGGCGTTGAGTTTGCTGAGGATGCTGTTGACATGCGCTTTCACCGTTCCTTCAGCGATGTGGAGCTGGTCGCCAATGCTCTTGTTGCTGTGGCCTTGCGCGATCAGGTGCAATACGGCAAGTTCGCGCTCGGTGAGCTCGGTGGCTGTCATCCGTTCCGCTAAGCGGGCGGCTACTTCTGGTGGAATGTGTCTGCGCCCATTGTAAACGGCGCGAATGGTAGTGAGCAGTTCGTCACGGGGCGCGTCTTTCAAGAGGTAGGCCATCGCGCCGGCGGCTAAGGCGCGATAAATGTCTTCGTCGCCGTCATACGTGGTCAATACAATGACCCGCGTTTGCGGAGCGACTTCGCGCAGGTGGTGAATCAGCGCTACCCCATCCATCTCTGGCATGCGCAAATCGGTGAGCACGATGTCTGGCTGGGTGGCGGCGCAGAGTGCCAATGCCTCGCGGCCATTCCCAGCTTCGCCGGCCACTTGCAAATCAGCGCGCCGGCTGAGCATCGCAACCAGCCCCTCACGCACAATCGGATGGTCGTCTACAATCAGGATGCGAATGACTTCATTCATACGGCGCTCGTACAGTGATGTGCGTTCCCTGTGATGGTTGGCTGGCAATGGTCAGCGTGGCGTTTACTAACGCGGCCCGTTCGTGCATGCCGATCAAGCCGAAGCCGCCGGTTACACGTTCCGGCTTGAACCCTCTCCCGTCATCAGCAATCAACAGACTGACCGTTGCTTCATCGTAACATAACTGGACGCGGATCGTCTGGGCGGTGGCATGTTTCAGCGCGTTCGTCAGGGCTTCTTGCCCGATGCGCAGCAGATGATGCGCTCGTGCCGGCGCCAGCGGGCGGGGTTGACCAACCTGTTCATAGATGATGGTAGGGCCGTTGGGAGTGGTGAGCGCTGCCACGATCCGTTCTATTGCTGCGCCAAGTGATGGCTGTTCGAGCGCCTGCGGTGTGAGCGCCATCACCGAACGGCGCGCTTCATTGAGGCTCTCGCGGGCGAGTTGCTGGGCGCGCCGGATGTGCTGGCTGGCTTGGGCCGGTTCGCTGGGTAAAATATCTTCGGCTGCTTCGAGCTGCACGATAATTCCGGTTAGTCCCTGCGCTAATGTGTCGTGAATCTCGCGCGCCATCCGGTTCCGTTCTTGCGCAATCGCCGCTGTGCGGGTGTTGTGCGCCAATTGATCAAGCTGCATCGCGAGCGTGATCTGGTGAACTAATGCTTTGGCTAGCTCAATCTCTTCCGGCAAGTAAGTCCGCCGTTCGTTACTGGTGAGGACAACAGCCCCATTCACTCGCGTATCGCGCACGAGCGGCAGAGCCAATACGGTGCTGATGCGCTGTGTTTGCTCTGCTCGCAACCGGAGCCGGTGATCACCCGCGACATCCGTGATGGCAATCGGTTGCTGGTGGGAGCTTAATTCGGCCCACAATGGCTGGATGGCGCTTGCTGCGAGGGTTTCAGTGCTGCCCTCGGTTGCTGTCTTCGGGTAGGCAAGTTGCCGGATCAAGATGCCTTGATCTGCATTAGCCACCCACAACATTGCTTGGCTGGCGTGTAATTGCTCGCAAATTGTCTGTAAGACCTGTTCTATCAACCGTTCTAGCGCTGGATTGTCATTGAGCAGTTCGGTGATGCGAATGAACGCCTGCGTCTGCCCGCGCGCGATGGTCGTGGCGCGTTCGAGTTGCTCGGCGAATACGTAGACCAGCCAGCCGGTGAGGTTGAAGAGGCTCACCCAGAACACGATCGAACGGATCAAGGCCGGGGTGTCGCCAATGGCGATGGTGGCTGCGACCGGTTGTTCCCAGCCGTTGTATTCGGTAATTGCGAAGAGGATGGCGAACAGGCTGCACAGCGATACGATCGAGATTTGGAAGATGCGCCCAAGCAACAAGCCGCTGAGGACGATAATGGGCAGAAAGAGCGCAGTTATCGGATGGTTGATGCCGTAGAAGGGGAGATTGAAGCTCACTGCCCAGAACAAGCCAACGATAAACCAACTGTTGGCCTGCTCGATCAGGCCGTACCGTTGCAAGAGCAACGCCATCGCTGATAAGCCGGTGATCGTGAGTGCATCCCATGGAAAGATAGCGGTACTGAGCCAGCCTGCCCATCCGCCGAGCAGCAAGAGCGCTCCTGCCGCTAGCCCAAACTTGAAAAAGGGCTGCATGAGCGATTGGCGTAATGCCCGGTGAACGTGTGAATGGCGATCCCAGAGAACGGTTCGCATGCGCCGGCTCCGTTCGATGTGTGATGCTCTGCATGATACGCTATAGCATGCTAGTTTGCTGTACTGCATCGCCATTGGTTGTTGCCGGTAGGGCAGTTACTCGCCGGTCTGGAAAAAGCGCACCGCAATCGCGGTGAAGATCCCGCTATAGACCAGCAGCGCAGCGAGATTGCCGGCGATCTGGCCGCTATCTACCTCTCCGAAGCCGAAATAGGGGTTGAGCGTGTGGGTAAGTAGGGTTGTCGGTAGCCACCGGCCAATTTCGCCCAGACCCGGTATGGCAAAGACGCTGCCGCCTAAAAAGATCATCGGTAACAGGGTGAAGACGTAGATCAGGCTGAACGTGTCCGGTTT
This sequence comes from Chloroflexota bacterium, assembly GCA_030550625.1. GTDB lineage: Bacteria > Chloroflexota > Chloroflexia > Chloroflexales > Chloroflexaceae > Chloroflexus. The sequence goes on from JAUQOZ010000265.1 coordinate 2,913, forward strand.
GCTGGCAAAGGCGGCAATCAGAGCGCCAAAACCGAGAAAGGTAAGACACCCAATACTGAGTATAGCAAGGATCATTGGCAAATCAGTCGCCGCAATCTGCATATTGTAGAGCAGAATCCCTGTAATCAATAGCAAGATCGATTGCAGCAAAAAGACGATCAGTTGCACGATGACCGTCGCGAACAGCAGATGGCTGATCGGCGCCGGCGTGGCGGCAAAGCGGGTAAATACGCGATTGGTGCGCCATGTGATCAAGATCAAGCCGAGGGTCTGCCCGCTGTACATGACTCCAAATCCAACGAGAAACGGTGTCATACTCGCTGCGCCGGTGCCCATCGTCAATTTGAATAACACCAACAAGAACATCGGCGTAAAGAGGGTGGCGGCGGTGTAGCGCCAGTTCCGCATCTGGACGTTCAGTTGGGCGCGGGCAAGGGCGATCAATGGGCTAAGCGGCAAGAGTTGGGTGGTTCTAGGTTGCATGATTCGTTCTCCTGTTAAAATAGCGCTGCGGTAGGTGGAACCTCGTCGGTGAGGGTGTGTCCGGTGAGGTGCAGAAACACATCTTCTAGCCCCGGCGGCTGAATGCGCACATCGTTGAGCGCGAGGCCTCGCTCATGCGCGAGTTGTATTAGCGCCTGATAGGAGCAAGGTTCATCCTGTGTATACAGCACTGCGCGACCTCCTTCTCGTCTGATGTCGACGATGGCGGGTAGCGCTGCTAGTGTTTCTACTGGAAAGATGTCGGGCAATGTGATCGCGGTGGGCCGGTTCAGTTGTCTGATCAGCTCTCCCGGCGTGCCGAGCGCGAGGAGCTTACCGGCGTCGATGATCCCAACTCGGTGCGCTAGCATCGCCGCCTCTTCCATGTAGTGGGTGGTTAACACGATCGTGCGCCCCTCGTCGCGAAGCTGACGGATGATGTCCCACAGCGTCCGGCGTGATTGCGGATCGAGGCCGCTGGTTGGTTCATCGAGAAACAGAATCTCTGGATCATTGACCAGCGCGATCGCTAGGGCCAGCCGTTGGCGTTGGCCGCCGCTGAGGTGCTCTGGCAGCCGGCGCGCTTGTTCGCCCAAGTCGAAGAGCGCGAGCAATGCTGACACGCGCGCATGGTTCATTGCGACGCCGTAGAGCCGGCCAAACAGCCATACTTGCTCTGCTACCGGCAGATCGGGCAAGAGGCTAGTTGTTTGCAACTGCACGCCAATCCGCCGTTTAATCTGGCGCGCATGGGTGGCCATATCCATGCCCAATACCTGCACGCTCCCACTGTCCGCGCGCCGGATGCCTTCGATGATGCTCAGCGTCGTTGTTTTGCCAGCGCCGTTTGGCCCTAGTAAGGCGAAGATTTCGCCCCGGCGCACGCTGAACGATACGCCGTTGAGCGCTTGAATCGCGCCGTAGCGCTTGGTGATCTGGTGAACTTCGATTGCGTGCTCGCTCATGATGTGCCTCTCTTGTCTGCCGTATGCGCCAAGCATAGCGCCGCCATGACCGAGCGGCATCGCAAGAAAGTTCAATCTTTGGGTAAACGAAAGTTATAGGCGCGTGAAAATGGCAGCCCCCTCTCCCACACGGTAGGAGAGGGGGCAAGCGGGGGTGAGAGCTACCTGCACTACAACGTCACGCTAAACGCCGCATCAATCCCCGGAATTGCCGCCACTTGCTCCATCACCTGCGGCGGGGCCGGCTCGTCGAGCGTCAAGACCATCACCGCTTGCTCGCGGGGGGCACGCCGGCCAACGTACATACCGGAAATATTGACATCCGCCGCGCCGAGCAGTTGTCCGACCTTGCCGATCATCCCCGGCTGGTCGTGGTGGTAGGTGATCAAGAGCGATCCCTGCGGCACAAAATCGACGAAGTAGCCGTCCATCTGGACAATGTGCGGTTCGCCGCGCAGTACCGTGCCGCTAAAGGTGCGGGTGCGCTCCGCCGTTTGTACGTGGAGCGTGATCAGACCGGCGTAGTTCTCGGCTTCCGGGCTGACCCGTTCGGTCATACGCAGGCCGCGCTCGCGAGCAATGATCGGCGCGTTCACCGGCGTGATTCGTTCGACGCTGCTGGCCGCCAGCAAGCCTTGCAACACCGCCAGCCGCACTGGTTGGGTGTCCATCTCGGCCAATTCGCCACCCAGTTCGAGGTCATAGCTGCGCACGGGGTCTTTCACCAGTTGCATCACCAGCGTGCCGAGCAGCCGGCCCAAACTGAGGTACGGCTGCAACACATTCCACGCTTCCGGCGCGACGAATGGCGCGTTCACCGCATAACGCGGCGTGCCGCCGGTCAATGCCGTTACCACGCCTTCGGCCATCTCGGTGCCGGCGCTCAGTTGCGCTTCGGCAGTTGAAGCGCCGATATGCGGGACGGTGATGATTTTGGGATGGCCAATCAGCGGGCTATCGGCAGGCGGCGGCTCTTGGGCATAGACATCGAGCGCCGCACCGGCCAGATGGCCATCGTTAAGCGCCTCGACCAGCGCCGCCTCGTCAACGATCCCGCCGCGGCTGGCATTGATCAGATATGCGCCGCGCTTCATCTGCCTGATCCGCTCGCGATCGAACAGATTACGGGTGCTCTCAATCAATGGCACGTGCAGCGAAATCACATCACTGCGCTGCACCAGTTCATCGAGCGTCACCAACGCCACCCCCAACTGCTCGGCGCGGTCAAACGAGACCACCGGATCGTAAGCGATCACCTCCATCTCCATCGCCCGCGCCCGCCGCGCCACCTCCGAACCAATCCGCCCCAACCCGACGAGGCCAAGCGTCTTGCCGCGCACCTCCCAACCGATAAAATCGTTGCGCGCCCACCGCCCGCTCTGCACCGAGGCATGCGCCTGCGGAATGCGACGGGCAAGGCAGAGCAGGAAGCCGATCGTCAATTCCGCGACAGCCACGTTATTTGAAGCCGGTGCATTGACGACGATGATACCGCGCCGGGTAGCCGCTTCAACGTCGATATTATCAACGCCAGTGCCGGCCCGCCCGATCACGCGCAGTCGCTCACCGGCAGCGATCACCTCGGCGGTGACTTTCGTCGCCGAACGCACGACCAAGGCGTCGTATTCGCCAATAATGGATAACAACGTTGGTTTGTCGAGATCCAGCCGGACATCGACCGTGCCGGCTTGGCGCAAGACATTCAGACCTTCAGCGGCGATCTTCTCGGTGACAAGGATGCGGTTCATAGCCCCCTCTTTGGTATTGGTGCGGAACAAGCGGTTTGCTAATCTTGTTGCACGTGGTCGGATTATGGCGTTCCTGTTGCGAGGGCGAAATGTCGCTCAGCAGTGCTGGGCGCCAGATGCCCGCAGCAATCTCCTCCGCGTGCGGAGCCATATAACTTCATTTGTTGCTGCCGCTACGTGTGGCGATTGATGCAAATGAACATCTGTTGTTACGTCCCCACCCCCTTATGCGCCAGCCGTTGCTCAACCTCTTCGCAAATCGCATGCAGAATAAGCGTATGTACCTCTTGAATGCGAGCCGTGTTATTGCTCGGCACAATCAGCGCGTGATCGGCCAACGCGCGGGCCGCGCCGCCATCTTTGCCGAGCAATGCGATGCTGATTACGCCTTTGCTGCGCGCGGTGCGCAACACATTGAGGATATTGGGTGAATGACCGCTGGTACTAAATACCACCAACACATCGCCCGGTTTGCCCAGTGCGGCGAGTTGGCGAGCGAACACCTCATCGTAGCCAAAATCGTTGGCAATGCACGTCAGCGCGCCAATATCGGCGTTGAGACAGATCGCCGGCAGCGGACAGCGATTGCCGCGGTAGCGGCCAATCAGCTCTTCCGCCAAATGCAACGCATCGGCGGCGCTGCCGCCATTGCCGGCGGTGTAAAGCGTGTGCCCCGCTAGCAATGCATCCGCTGCCAGCGTCGTGATCTCATCGATTGCTGGAACGAGAGCTGCGCTGGCCTGCAACACCTCTATCGCTTCATCAAGTTGCTGTTGAAATGGCATAGGCGCTCCGCAGTAGAAACTTCGCGCCTATTATAACCGGTGGTGTTACGTTGCGGGGTGAGGGCTTACAGGGCTTTCAAGATATGGAACAGCGATCGCCCCGCTCCCGCGCAAGGGGGAGCGAGGAAGGGGATGAGGGCATTGGGCCGAATAGCCACAAAGAGACGCAACAGGCACAAATTTATGATTCTTGTGTCTTTTCGTGGCTTTTT
>JAUQOZ010000043.1 GCA_030550625.1 Chloroflexota bacterium
TGGAATGCGGCAGTGGTACTGCCGCACTCCATAGCACTGGCGTGAGTGTAGCGGCAGTGGTACTGCCGCACTCCATAGCACCGGCGTGAGTGTAGGGCAGTGGTACTGCTGCACTCCATAGCGACGAATTACCCGACCACCACGTTCACCAACCGTCCGGGCACCACAACGACATTCCGGATCGGTTTGCCGTTGATAAATTGCTGTACCCGTTCGTTTTTCAGCGCCAATTCACGCAACTGCGCTTCATCAATCTCAACCGGCACGGTCAGCTTACCGCGCACCTTACCGTTGACTTGGAAGACGATTTCGACCTCTTCCTCAGCGGCGACGGCGGGGTCAGCGATCGGCCAGCGTTGCTGGTGGATGCTGTAGGGTTTGCCGAGCCGCGCCCACAGCTCTTCAGCAATGTGTGGCGTAATTGGCGCCATCAGCAAGAGCAGGATCTCGATCGCCTCATTCCATGCCGGGGTGCCGGCCAAGCCAGCGTCACGCGCGCGGTACAGCGCATTGGTAAACTCCATCAGCGCAGCGACCATCGTGTTGAACTTAAAGTTCAAGATGTCATTCTCGACGCGCTGAATAGTCTGGTGGGCAACGCGCCGCAACTGGCGTTCGCTCATAGAGGCGCTGCTCTGGCCGCGTTCCGCGGTGGGGTAGAGCACAATCCGCCACACCCGGTCGAGCCAGCGCTTGACGCCGGGCACGCCGTCGGTATTCCACGGCACCGACAGCTCGAAGTCAGAGATGAAGGCCTCGTAGCCGCGCAGCGCGTCAGCGCCGTGCTCGGCTACTACCTCATCAGGCGTGATGACATTGCCCTTCGACTTCGACATCTTCTCGATGATGATCTGGCCATTGACTTCGCGCGCCGGGGCCAGAATGAGGCCCTGATTGCGCAAGCAGGTGAATGGTTCAAAGAACTTAACCACTCCCAGATCGTAGAGCACTTTTGTCCAGAAGCGAGCGTAGAGCAGGTGCATCACGGCGTGCTCGGCCCCGCCGACGTACATATCAACCGGCAACCAGTAGTCGAGCGCCTCAGGGCTGGCCAGCGCCTTGTCGTTGTGATTATCGGCAAAGCGCAGGAAGTACCACGACGAACAGGCGAACGTTCCCATGGTATCGGTCTCGCGCCGGCCCCGGCTGCCGTCGGGCAAGGTCACATTCACCCAGTCATCGATCAAGGCCAGCGGCGACTCGCCGGTTGCCGTCGGTTCATAGCTCTCGACGTTGGGCAGGGTGAGCGGCAACTCATCATCGCTGAGCGCGATTTCCAACCCGTCTTCGCGGTGGATGATCGGGATCGGCGTACCCCAATAGCGCTGGCGGCTGATCAGCCAGTCGCGCATCTTGTAGTTGGTGCGGCCTTTGCCAATGCCCTGCTGTTCGAGGTAAGCGATCGTCTGCTCGATGGCTTGATCGGCGGGAGCGCCGTTGATCGGGCCAGAGTGGATCGGCGTGCCGAGATCATCGTGGTAGATCAGGTCGCGATAGGCGGGTATCGCGTGCAAATAGGCCATCGCCGACGGAATCTCGGCGTTGCCGGTTGCGGCGCGCAGGCGTGCCGTAATGTGCTCATCGGCAGCGATTGAGTCAAGCTCGAACACTGCATCGGGGAAGATGAACAGCCACCCCGATCCGGCTACCTCCGTCCAGCCATTGCCTAAACGCGGCTGCACAATGGCGGCGTACTCACGCGCGCGATCGCCGGACAGCTCAACCAGTAGATTGCCATCATCTTGGGTGGTGACGGTAAAACCGGCGGCGCGCAAAGCATCAGCCGTATCGGCAGCAATCGTCTCGGCGCGCAGCAGCGAGCGAGCAGCGTTGTCGGGCCGGCTGATAACCGGAATGATCGGCAGATCGTACTTCAGCGCAAAGGCGAAGTCACGCTCGTCGTGAGCCGGTACGGCCATAATCGCGCCGGTGCCATACCCCATCAAGACATAATCAGCAATCCAGATCGGAATCCGCGCGCCGTTGACCGGATTCATCGCATAGCCACCCGTCCAGACACCGGTCTTCTCCTTCTCTTCGGCGACGGCGGTCGTGGTTGGGCGCTGGCGAGCCTGCTCGACATACGCCTCAACCTGCGCGCGTTGCTCTGCGGTCGTCACCTTCGCCACCAGCGGGTGCTCAGGCGAGAGCACCATGAAGGTCGCTCCCCACAGCGTGTCAGGGCGAGTGGTGAAGACAATGATCGGATCGCCGGCCTCGGTGTGGAAGACGACCTCGGCGCCGCGCGAGCGCCCGATCCAATTCCGCTGCATGGTGACAATGCGTTCCGGCCAATCGACCGTATCCAGATCGCGGTCGAGCCGGTCAGCGTAGGCGGTGATGCGGAAAAACCACTGCTTGAGCACCTTGCGCTCAACCTTGGCCCCGCTCCGCCACGCGGTGCCATCGGGCAGCACCTCTTCGTTGGCGAGCACCGTCTTATCAACCGGATCCCAATTCACCACCGCTTCGCCGCGATAGGCCAAGCGGAAGCGGCGCAAGATCTCTTGGCGCTGCAACGGCGTCGCCGCGCGCCACTCCTCTGCCGTTACCTGCGGATCGGTCAAGGCCAGATCGAGCCGGCTGGTGCCATACTCAGCCAATTCCGCTTCCAGCTCGCTGATCGGGCGGGCCTTGTCGACTCGCCGGTCGTACCATGACTGGTACAGGCGCAAGAAGATCCACTGCGTCCAGTGATAATAATCGGGTTCAGAGGAAGTAATCTCGCGATCCCAGTCGTAGCTCAGGCCGAGCATATTCATCTGGCGCTTGTAATTGGCGCTGTAGCGGCGGGTGAGCACGGCGGGGTTGGTTTTGGTCTTAATCGCCGCATTCTCGGTCGGCAGGCCGAAAGCGTCCCACCCCATCGGGTGCAGCACATTGTAGCCGCGCATGCGGTAATAGCGAGCGACGACATCGGTCGGCACGTAGTTGCGGCAGTGCCCGACGCTGAGGCCATCGCCGCTGGGGTAGGGGTAGAAATCGAGCACGTAATACTTTGGTTTGGCGGGATCAACCGGCGGGGTGCGGTAGAGCTGGTCGGCGGCCCACTTGGCCTGCCACTTGGCCTCGATCGCGGCGGGATCGTAGCGTTCAATCTGAGTCTTGTCGATTTTGGTGTCGCTCATACGATTCAATACCTCTTGAGGTGAGCATGCGAAAACGGATCAAATCGTCAATTGGGCCATCACTAAGGCCATCAAGGCTAGGGTCGGCCATGCGCTCACCTCCTTTCACGGTGCAAAAGCGAAGCATCTTGCTGCATTATAGCAAAAAAAGGCGCAGAGGGGGCAAAGACGGTCAACGCAAAGACGCAGTAGAGCCGGACGGCTGTCCGGCTCCGCAAAGACGCAGAGGATGGTAAACGCAAAGACGCAAAGGTCGCGAAGGTCGCAGAGATATGTATGAATGTTGGGGCAAGCGCGCTCATTGGCTTCCCCACAAAAACCTTTTCGTTCTTCGCGCCTTTGCGTTTAGACTCTTTGCGTTCTGTGCGTTTAACAAATGCGCGGCAGTTGTTCGCCGACGAGGGTGTCAACCACGCGCATCCCGCCGATGCCGGTGCGAGCCACGACCACGCCGGGGTGGTCGGCGGTGGCGTAGCCGATCAGGGCAGCGTCGCGGCCTAGCGGGTGGGCGCGCATGGCGGCCAGCAAGCGCTCGGCGTCGTCACGCGCGACGAAGGCGATGAGTTTGCCCTCGTTGGCAATGTGGAGCGGATCCATGCCGAGCAGTTCGCAAGCGGCTTGGACGGCGGGCGGTACCGGAACGTCGCGCTCGACGATTTCGATGCCGAGCTGGGCATCGGCGGCGATCTCGTTGAGCGCGGCGGCGACGCCGCCACGGGTGGGGTCGCGAAGGGTGTGGATGCGGGCGCCGCTGGCGAGCATGGCGCTGACAAGGCCATGCAGTGCGGCGGTGTCAGAGACGACCGGTGCGCCGAATTCGATCCCTTCGCGCACGCTAAGGATGGCGACGCCGTGCAGGCCAATCGGCCCGCTGACGATGATCGCATCGCCGGGACGGGCTTGTTCTGGGCCGATATTCACGCCTGCCGGGATGAGGCCGAAGCCGGTGGTGGTAATGAACACACCGTCGCCGTGACCGCGATCGACCACCTTGGTGTCGCCAGCGATGAGGGTAACGCCGGCCTGCTGGGCAGCGCGACCCATACTCTCGGCAATCACACCGAGTTGGTCGAGCGGCATCCCCTCTTCGAGAATGAAACTGACGGTCAAGGCCAGTGGCTGCGCTCCCATCATAGCAATATCGTTGATAGTGCCGTTGACCGCCAGTTCGCCGATGTTGCCGCCGGGGAAAAAGAGTGGACGCACGACGAAACTGTCGGTAGAGATGGCTAGCCGCGCGCCGCCGATCTCGATGCGGGCAGCGTCGGCGAGCGGGCCGCGCGGGCCGCCGAACGCGGGCAGGAAGAGATGGCTAATCAGTTCAGCCGAGAGCTTGCCGCCGGCGCCGTGACCCATCACGATGGCCGGATAGTCGCGCAACGGCGCCGGGCAGACCCAGTTGCTAAAGTCGAGTGGTGCGGTCATAGGGTGCAATCCTTACAGTCAGGCGCAGAGGGGGCAAAGGCGCAAAGATTTTTAACGCAAAGACGCGAAGGGCGCAAAGGACGCAGAGGTTTGGGATGGGATGGTGTTGTTAGGACGGTGGTTTGTGGACACGACATCGTGTTCATCTTTATCATATACAAGGCAAGGGTGCCAACGTACTCGTACCGAATCCATCCAAATCCATAGCGTCTCTGCGCCTTTGCGGAGTTAGATAGTTGTCCGGCTCCGCAAAGGGCGCAAAGGATGATAAACGCAAAGGCGCGAAGGGCGCAAAGGACGCAGAGGTTTGGGATGGGATGGTGTTGTTAGGACGGTGGTTTGTGGACGCGAGATCGTATTCATCTTTTCGTATACAGGGCAAGGGCATGACCACACTTATACCGAATCCATCCAATGCGGAGCCGGACAGCCGTCCGGCTCTACTGATGCTCGCTTTGCGCCTCAGTGTGACGATGTCACGCCGATCGTGTTTGCCGGTACAAACCGGCCATACTGATAATACGCTGCGCATGCGCCTTCGCTCGACACCATCGTCGCACCGAGCGGAGTGCGCGGGGTGCATTCTTTGCCGAACGCCGGGCATTGGTTGGGCTTGAGCAAGCCTTGCAACACCTCACCGCTGCGGCAGAGAGTCGACTCAGCGGTCTGGATGTCGCTCACGTCAAAGCGGCGCTCGGCGTCAAACTCGGCGTAGCGTTCGCTCAGCCGCCAGCCGCTGCGTGGAATGACGCCGATCCCGCGCCATGCCCGGTCGGTGACGGTGAAGACATCGGCCAGCATCTGTTTGGCGGCGACGTTGCCTTCGGGGCGAACCGCTCGTTCGTAGGCGTTGTCGAGTTCGGCGCGACCCTGCTCAAGCTGGAGAATGACGCGGCGGATGCCTTCGAGCACATCGAGCGGCTCGAAGCCGGTGACGACGATCGGTACGCGGTACTTCTCGACCAGCGGGCGGTACTCTTCGGTACCCATCACGCTACAGACATGGCCAGCGGCCAGAAAGCCTTGGACGCGGTTGGTCGGCGATTCCATAATCGCGCTGATGGCCGGCGGTACCAAGACGTGCGAAACCAGCATCGAGAAGTTCTTGAGGCCGAGGCGGGCCGCCTGATAGACCGCCATGGCGTTGGCGGGAGCGGTGGTCTCGAAACCGATGGCGAAGAAGACGACTTGGCGGTCAGGGTTTTGCTGGGCCAGCTTGACTGCGTCGAGCGGCGAGTAGACAATTCGCACATCGCCGCCTTCGCTCTTGATGCGGAAGAGGTCTTTGCGGCTGCCGGGCACGCGCAGCATATCGCCGAACGAGCAGAAGATCACGCCGGGTTGGGCGGCGATGGCGAGCGCCTTGTCGATGATTTCTAGTGGCGTAACGCAGACCGGGCAGCCGGGGCCGTGGATGAGCTCGATTTCCGGCGGCAGCAACTGGTCGATGCCGTTGCGAATGATCGAATGGGTCTGGCCGCCGCAGACCTCCATAATTGCCCAGTGCCGGGTGGTGATGCGCCTGATCTGATCGAATAGGCGGCGGGCCAGCTCAGGATCGCGAAACTCGTCAAGATATTTCATCACGTGCTCTCCTCAATAGTTAGACGCAAAGGGGGCAAAGGCGCGAAGGTTGTTAACGCAAAGGCGCAAAGAACGCGAAGTTTTTCTATTATGGTGGTACAAGTGTAGTGACAGACTCACCTTTTAGCGCCTTTGCGTCTTTGCGTGTAGAATCTCTGCGCCTTTGCGCCTCTCCCTCATACGGGTTCGGGCGATTCATCGGGATTCAATTCCTCTTCAAGCACGCCGAGCGACTGGAAGAGAGCGAGCGTTTCGCGCGCCGATTCCTCATCGAGGCGAGTAATAGCAAAACCTACATGCACGATCGTGTAATCGCCAACTTGCAGATCGGGCAGGTAGGCGAGACAAACTTCTTTGACGATGCCGTTGAAATCGACCTTGCCCATCCGGGTGAGGCCGTTGTCGTAGATTTCGACGATGCGACCGGGAATGCCGAGACACATACGCAATTCCTTTCAACATGTAAAGGCGCAACGTGAGCAGAGACGCAAAGATTGTTAACGCAAAGGCGCAGAGAACGCGAAGGTTTTTTAACGCAAAGGCGCTAAGAACGCGAAGGGCGCAAAGGTTTTGTATGTGGCTGGATCGTGAGCGTTGGCAACTGTAGCGTCCTTTGCGGTTTGCCTACCTTACACCTCCCAAATCAAGACCCGATTATTGCCTGAGTCAGCGATCGCCAGCCACTGGCGATGCGCGCAGAGACCATACGGCCAGCAGAGCGTATCGGGGCCGACGGCTTGCCAGCGGTTTTCGCCGCTATCGGCAAAATTGTACTGGCCGTAGACCGCTTGCGCCGGCAGACCGGCTCCGGCACGCGGGATGGGTTGCCACAGCAGCACGCGATTGTTGGCAGTGTCGGCCACGAACAACCGGTCGCCAGCACAGGCTACCGCATACGGAAAGCGGAGCCGGTGCGCTCCCTGCGGCACGTACGGTTGTTCAAATGCGCTCTGCATATCTTGCTGACCTAACACCAGATCGGCGGGTCGATCAATCGTTGGCGGCGGCGTCCACCCCAACACGCGATGGTTGCCGGCATCAGCGACATACAACGTCTTGCCATCGCCGGCGACAGCGTGCGGCCAGCGAAAACTGTTGGCTGCCGGCGGGCCGCCGCGATTTTCAGCGTTGCTGCACGGATCGGGCTGGCCGAGAATCAGGTCGGGCGGCTGGCCGCGTTCCGGCAACCCATGCCATCCCAGCACCCGCCGGTTGCCAGTATCGGCAATATAAAACCAGCCGTTGATCCATGCCACGCCATACGGCCAATAGAGCGTCTGCGGGCCAGCCGCACCGCCACGGTTTGGCTCGATATCAAGTAGCGAATCTTGCCCGATCACGCTATCAGGCGGCACGCCGGATCGATCTGGAATGCGATGCCAACATAATACACGATGATGCCACGCATCGGCAAGGTAGATTCTTCCTTCCGCAACCGTTACCCCGGTGGGCAGATGGAAGCCATTGGCGGGGCCATAACCGGCAGCGCGGGGGCCTTCGTGGAAGAAATCGGGTTGGCCGAGCACGACATCAGCCGGTTGGTGATCGTGCGCTGGAAACCCGTGCCAGATCAAGACGCGATGGTTGCCCGAATCAACGACGATCAGCCGCTCGTCGTCGAGATAGACGCCACGCGGCGCATAGAGATGAGCCGGGGTCGGATTGGCCGCCGGCAGCGCCAAGCCACCCGGCGCCGGCGCGCCCAACCAACGAACTGTCTTGCTTGCGATCATTGCGGTCGTACCCAAATCATGCCATCAACAACCCGGAGCGGGAACGGCTCAAGCTGCGCTTGCGGCGCAGTGAGGCATTCGCCGCTCTGCACATCGAAACAGAATCCATGCCACGGACAGGTCAGCGTGCCAGCGTCAGGATCAAGCATTCCGCCATCGAGCGGGCGACCCTGATGGGCGCAGGCGTTGCGGTAGGCGCTCAGCCGGTTGGCTAAATTGACGATCAGCACACTGCCGCGTTCGGTGGCGAAACTCACCATGTGGCCGGGCGGCACCTCGGTGACGGCTGGACCGCGCACCCACCCCTTCTCGGCTGCCGGCGCTTCCTGCGCTTCGGCGCGGAGGATCGCCGGCGTCGCTTGATCGTTCACCACCTCAAGGCGAGTGATTTCCGGCACCTCGCGCAACAGCGCCTCTTCGACGTGTTTGCGTAAGGTAAAGGCCGAGAGCGAACAGCCGTTGCACGAGCCATGCAAGCGCACGTAAGCCACGCCGTCGCGCACATCAACCAATTCGGCATCGCCGCCGTGCGATTGCATATAGGGGCGCGCGCCGTCGAGCACGCGGCGGGCGCGGGTGAGCGGGTCAGCGCGCACGATGCCGTGCATCACCAGCAGCGCGTAGACGGCGGGATCTTCGACCAGTTCGAGCAGCAGCTCTTTGCCGCGCGGATCTTGCTTGAGCCGGCGAACGATCGTGGTGAGGGCCAGTTTGTGAAAAGCCTCGATGGCCTGTTTCAACTCGGTAGCAGCAGCTTGCGCCGCCGGTTCGAGTTTGGCGACAGCGGCCACCGCGGCATCAACCCGCGCGGCGGCCTGTTCGAGTTCGTCAGCAGTTGTGAGCGATTGGGTCATAGGCATCTCGATAGGTTGTTATCTAGCCGCAGCGAGCGCGGAGGAGGCTTTAACCCGATTGCTAGCCGCCATACCCGATCATCTGCTCAAGCGCCTCTTCGCTGCGCAGGGCCAACAGCTCGGCGAACGCTTGGCGCGCCATCGTTTGCAGCATCGCTTCAATCTTGCCTGCCGGCGGTGAAGGCAACGAGCGTCCGCTCAACGCTTGCAAGACGAAACATGCTCCCGCCGGATTATCGAGCAAAAAATCTTGAAAGATCGCCGTGACAAACCGATCAAGCCAAATGCCCTCGCCGTGCGGATCGGCGCGCAAGCGGGCTAACGCCGCTTCAGGGCCGGCGCAGCGCTCGACGATCCGCTCAACGAAGCGTTCCGTGGCCATCATCAGCAGCAGATCAAATTGTTGGCGTTGGTATGCTTCCATACTCTTCTCGACAGCAAGACGCAAAGCGGGCAAAGGTGCTAACGCAAAGACGCAAAGCGAGCAAAGGCGCAGAGATTTTGAAACGCAAAGACGCGAAGGGCGCGAAGGTGCGCAAAGGTTTTGGGTTTGGATGTTGGTCAATCAGTACGGCTTGTAGTAAAACCATAAAAATCTTTGCGATCTTTACACCTTTACGTTGATCATCCCTGCGTCATTGAGAGCCGGACAGCCGTCCGGCTCTACATGGGCCGTTGCCCTCGTTGTGCCTACTGGAACCGGACGGACATCTGGTTTTACTTCCCGACCGCCTCGTGCTGATCGATGTTCGCCAGCAACTCGCGCACCGTTATGATCGCCGGCTCATCGCCGATCTGAGCAAAGAGTTGCTCGGCTTGCAGCAACCGTTCGCGGGCTTCGGCGAAGATGCCAAGATGGGCGAGGGCATTGCCCAGATTGGCTAGAATACGGGCATAGCCAGCCGGGTCAGCAATCGGATCGCGCCGCTGCAACAAGTCTTCGTAAATCGCCACCGCTTCGAGCAGATGTTCGGCTGGGCGGGCCGAGTGAACATATTGCAGCGCGTTCGCCAAATTGAGGCGAGTACTTGTCCACTCATGAGGATGCTGATCGGGATCATAGACGCTGAGCGCGGCGCGCAGCGCCTGCACTGCAATCGCGCCGCGCAACCGGTCGCCGGCTTCGGTCATCGGCATCGCAAGGTAGGCCAGCGCCAGATTGTTTTGGATGAAAGCGAACTCCAGCGGGTGGGTCTCGCGCTGATAGTAGCGAAGCGCCTCTTGGTAGCAGCGCACAGCGGCTTGTAACGGCCCGCGCTGACCATTGGCATGCTCTTGCAGCAGTTGGCCTAGTTGCACCGCTGCGCGGGCGCGCACTTCTGAGAGACTTTCAGGTGGAATGTAGTCAATTGCTTGCTGCAACCAGCGTGTAATCAGCGCCAGATCGCCGCCATGCTGCATCGCCAGCTCGGCTCGGTTGAGCGCGATCTGGCCGGCCAGTGCGGGCGAGACGGGGGCAGCAGCCGCAATTGCCTCGGCAAAGTGCCGATCAGCGGCAGGAATGTCACCCTGCTCGATCGCTGCCGCCGCGTGCGCGACCAGCGCCAGCGCACGTACCTCGCCGGTTGCGCCATCGAGCGACGGCGGTTCGCGGCGATGGCCCATGGTAAACGCTGCGACCCCTTGCAAGCACGCCAATTCGCCCTCGAGCAGCGTGTGGAGCGTCAGGTCATCGGCAGGAGCGCCGGCCAATACGTAGCGGTTGTAACGGGTCACCAAATCATTGCTCGGCGGCAACGCCGCTAGCGCTTCCGTGACTTTGCCAGCCAGCGCGTGCGCGTAGAACTGCCATTCCGGCGGCCATTCAGCCGGGATTTCGCCGCGCAGCAGGGCGGCTAATGCCGGGCCGGCAGCGGGCTTGTCACTCGGCGGCAAGACTAAATATCCGGCAGGAAGGGCAAAAATACCCAGTGGTTGAGGACGCACAGCAAGACGATTCATAACGTGTGCTCCGGTTCTGGCGACAAGGACATACGCAATGCGCCGTGATCATCATCCCACACGGCGCGGCGCGGGCCGGGCGGCGTTGCCGGCGGCAAAACTTCCCAAATCAAGACGCTACGGTCGCCGCGGGCATTGCGTTGTTTCAACAACAAACCGCCGGCTGCCGGCCCGCGCAGCGGCGCCAACCAAATCTCGCCATCGCGCGGTAACGCCACTAGCAAATCAGCAGGAAAGTAGCGTTGGGCCAGCGCCGCTGGCAGATGCAAATAGCCTTGCGCCGTCAATTCAAGTAGCCAGCTCTCCATTGTTTCGGTCTTCATCAACGATACGATGGCCAAGGTACGGTTGCCATGGGTTACGGCTCAGGTGCTGGGCCAAATCCTCCAGCCGCGCGGCAACCGCTGGGCTCAGCGGCGCGCCGATGGTAAAGTCGCTCCCCTCGATCAAATACACCTGTACTGAGCGTGGGTACGCATCTTTGAGCAACCAGCGGCCAAACGCCAGCGCATGATCCCAGCGGAAAGCGTGCAGATTGATGCCGGTCAGCGGCGGCAACTGCTCAACAACCGAACCCGGCACCGCGTAAATGGTGCCGGGTTCGGCGCCGGTGCGGGCGGCGTCAACCAAAATCACGTTATCAATCCCGCGCATGCGAAACGCGACATCCATCCCGCTGGTGCCGGCATCGGCTACGCCAACGCCGGGTGGCAGGCCGATTTCAAGCAAGCGCCGCACCAATACCGGCCCAACCGCGTCGTCGCCGCGTAAGAGGTTGCCACAGCCGATGATCAGGAGTTGTTCAAGCATGACATAATGATCTAGCGATAAGTCAAGATGTTTCCGTGCCACACCCCTCTTGTCATTGCGAGGGAGCGGCGGCGACCCGCCTTGCGGGGAGCCGCCCAACCGAAGCAATCTCCTCCTTCAGCGGAAAGGATGCCACTGCCGTACTCGCAGGGGATTGCTTCGCTCTGCTGCGCTACGCTCGCAATGACAGCCGGTGAGCGATAGGTGCCCCCTCAACAGTTCGTTCCCGCTCTCGTGGGGTTGCCGTGCCGCGCTGCGCGCGGCTCGCAATGACACATATCCCTCCAGCCTGAACAACGCGGGTTCGTCTGCGCCGGCGATTACCCCAACCACCGGCGCAGACGGCCTTGCGCGCTTGCCCCTGCTACGCGCCTTCACCAATGCGGAACCGCGCCAACTCTTTGCCGGTCTTTTCGTCGTAGGCATGCACCGTACAGACGAGGCACGAGTCGTAGCTCCGCGCCACATGGCCGAGTTCGACCGGATCGTTGGGATCGGCAATCGGCGCGCCGAGGAAGGCTTGTTCCATCGGCCCATTGACATCGCGGCCATCGCGCGGCCCGATGTTCCACGCCGTCGGCGTCACCACCTGATAATTCTCGATCTTGCCATCCTTGAGCACGATCCAGTCCGAGAGGCTGCCGCGAGCGGCTTCGGTTGAACCAAACCCGCGCCCTTCGGGCAGCTCCTTCGGCTTGATATAAAACTTCTCGTGCAGATTGATCTGGTCAAGCCACTTGCGCACCAGCTTGTAATACTTGGGCGCTTCGTGCATGCGGGCCATCACCCGCACCAACACACTCGGCCCAACCGTTGTCACCGCATCGAGGAAGAGCGGGTCGTAGTCTTGCCAATCGGCAGCGCCGGGGCGGCCAGCAATCACCTGCCGGGCCAGCGGGCCGGCCTCGACCGGATGGCTGCCGACGCTGGGGATGAGGTAGCGCGGCGCTTTGGCCCACGTGTACTTGCCCTGCCGGCGGCCAACTTCGGGATCGATCGGCTCGGTGCGCCCTTCAAACGGGTGCAGCGCATGGCTGCCCTCGTAGAACGAGTGGGTCACGTCTTCGCGCACGTTGGCCTGATCAAAATCGTAGAACTGGCCGTTGACATACACGCCGGAGCGCGCGATCAGCGCCGCGTTGCGGCCCTCGATCGTCGGGCGAGCATAGAGCTCGGGATGGAAATAGGTGCCGGTGGCGATGTAGTTATTCCAGCCAGCGCCATACTTATCGAGACCAGCGGCCATCGCAAAGCGGATGAAGAAGCCGCAGTCAGAGTTGTAGTGGCGCTCGTTCTCGTGCATCCACTCCATCACGTCGGCCCAGCTCTTGTTCTGCATCCAGCGATCGACTGAGCAACCGAGCCACTTCTTCTCCAGCCACTCATCTTTCCAGTATTCGAGAATGGCGATAGCGCGGGTGACATCGGCCAGCGTTGGCGCACACATCACACCGCCGGGGATCATGAAGCTGGAGTGGGGCCACTGGCCGCCGAAGATGGCGTAAATCTCGACCGGCTTATTCGAGAGGGTCACGCCGTGCTCATAGCTCGTGCCGACAAAGGGAGCAAACCGGCGCACCGCCTCATCGTATTCGGGCAGGTGAGCGTACTTCTTGTTGGTCAGGTCGATGGCGAACAGCGCATAGAACCAGCGCGGGATGCTTTGCAGCGTCTCGCAGGCTTGGGCGATATTGCGAATCAGGGTCGCATTGGGCGGCAACTCCGTTTGCCATGCCGTATCGAGCGCGTAGGCCGCCTTGGTCAAGTGGCTGCCGCCGCAGATGCCGCAGATGCGCGGCGTGACGATCAAGCCGGCCTGCGGATCTTTGCCCTTCAAAATAATCTCAAAGCCGCGAAACATCGAGGCCTCAGTCCATGCACTCGTCACAACCCCATCGCGGATTGTGACCCGCACGTCGAGGTCTCCCTCGACGCGGCCAAGCGGGCTGATGCGCAGATCGCGCCCGGTGATCGTTGCCGGATTCTCGATAATATTGACCATTGCCAGCTTCTCCCTAGCTTATACAACAAACATATCTTCTTTTGCCCACTTCGGCGCTGCCACCCGCGCCGCTGCCGCCAGTGCCATATAGCTGACCGGATCGGTGCCGGTTGGCACTTCCTTCGGAATCGCGCCACTGATCTTCTGCGTCTTGAAGACGGTGCCGGGGGCCAGATCGAAGAAGGGGAACTCTGGCTCGGTGCAGCCGGTGCAAGGCATACCGGCGCGAGTCTTCGACGACTGGCGATTCCAGAGGATGCGGTTGCAGGGCGAGCGGGTCATCGGGCCGCGGCAGCCAAACTCGTAGAAGAGACAGCCGGTGCGGGTACCCTGCCCAAATTCGAGCGTTGATTGCTTGTACTCAAAGAACTGCACGCGGGTGCAGCCGGTTTGGGTGAAGCTGGTAAAGAAGGTCTGCGGGCGTTGCAAATCATCGAGCGCGATGTCGGCAGCGCGGCCACTGGCGACGGCGACCAGAATCTGCGTCACCCAGTCGGGGTGGGCAGGGCAGCCGGGAATATTGATCACCGGTAAGCCAGCCTTCGAGCGCCAGTTGGGGCCGAGGAAGCCGCCGAGTTCGCGCTTGTGGAATTGGAGACCGGTGGACTGGCTGGGGTTGGGGGCCATCGCCGGGATACCGCCCCAGCAGGCGCAATCGCCAATGGCAACCACAATGCTGGCCTGCGCAGCCAACTCGCGCACCCATTCTTGCATCGGGCGATCGGCGAACATGTTGTAGCGGCCAGTGCCGTTCGGCGCCTGTATCACCGATCCTTCAAAGACAAAGATATCGAGCGGGCGCGCGCCGCTGGCGCAATCGTGGAAAATCCGCTTTGCGTTTTCGCCCAACTCCATACCCAACGAAGGGTGCCAGAGGATCTCGATGCCGAAATCGGTCACCAGATCGCAGGCGCTGGGTTCCTCGGCGTTCAGGAACGACATCGTGTTGCCGCTACAGGCGCCACCCTGCAGCCAGAGCAATGTTGCCATCGAATCGCCTCCTTAATGGTCTTTCACACACAACAAACCTTGGTCAAAACGCAACCTTGAGGTTGCCGCACCACGCTTTTGTTCTCTAATCAACCACTGGTACGCCGGTGCTCCCCTTGCGTCGTGATCCGCTCGCGCAGCCATGCCAGCCACTCGGCAAGACCACCTTCGCGGCGAGCCGAGGTAGCGATAATCGGCGCGAGCGGGTTGACCGCGCGGATATTTGCTTCGGCTTGCGCGCGATCAAACCCCACCGGCTCGGCCAGATCCATCTTGGTCAGCAGCACCGCATCAGCGGTCGCAAAGGTTGACGGATACTTCAGCGGTTTATCTTCGCCCTCGGTAGTTGACAACAAGACTACTCGCGTCGCCTCGCCGAGGTCGTAGCCTGATGGACAGACCAGATTGCCGACATTCTCGATAAACAGCAGATCGAGCTCGTTCAAATCCCAACCTTCAAGATGGCGGGCAACGATGTCTGCCTCAAGATGGCACATATCGCCGGTTTGAATCTGGCGCACCAAACCGCCGCTGCGCGCCAGCCGGCGAGCATCGTTATCGGTGGCGAGGTCGCCGACCAACGCTGCGACCCGGTACTCGGCCAGCAGCGCGCGCATCGTCGCTTCGAGCAGGCTGGTCTTGCCAGCGCCGGGGCTCGAAAGCAGGTTAACCACAAACACACCAGCGGCGTGAAAGCGGCTGCGCAGCTCGGCGGCGAGTTGGTCGTTCTTGCTCAGCACACCCTGTCGAATTTCGATCAACCGTTTGGCTTCGTAGCTCATGGCGTCTCCAATGCCACCAATTCCAATTCGCGCCCGTGAACGAGCTGGCCAGAGGGTTGGCCGCACTGCGGGCAACGGAACAAACGCGGGTTCGGTAAGGTCACTTCGGTGTTGCAGGTGGAGCAAAAGACCGTCACCGGCACCTCTTCGATGATCAATTCAGCGTTCGCCAGCGGGGTGCCTTCAGCGGCAATCGCAAAACTAAACCGCAGCGCATCGGCGACCACGCCGGCCAGCGCGCCAATCCGCAAATGAACGGCGCTGATCTCCTCAGCGCCGGCTTCGGCAGCGGCGGCGCTAGCGATATTCACAATGTTGTGCGCAATCGATAACTCGTGCATAGGGTTAACGTACAGGCGCAAAGCGAGCAAAGACGGTTAACGCAAAGACGCAAAGCAAGCAAAGGCGCAAAGGGTTTAACGCAAAGGCGCAAAGGGCGCCAAGGACGCAGAGATTGTTGGGGTTTGGCTTAAGCATAGCGGTACTCTCCCTTTGCGCCTTAGCATCTTTGCGTTTGATTCTTTAGCGTCTTTGCGCTCCTTCACTTCAACGAACTGCCAAACCGGCGGCCAAACTCGACGATCAGGCCGGCGGCGCGCTGTACGTCGGGATCGCGCAGCGCACGGAGCAGGCCAAAGAGACCGATGGGTTTTGGCGACTGGCGCAACGCCTCGCGGCTGGCGACGAAGGCGTCGCCGGCTTCGCCGACGAGTTGGACGGTATCGGGATGGAACACTCCCGAATCGAGCAGAGCATCGAACTCTTCGGAAGCGATAAACGGTTCGATCTTCTCGATCACGCGGATAAAGTTGGGCGCCACGGCCACGAGGCGCGGGAAGTAGGGCAAGAAGGCGATCAACGCATCGATGAGCTTGTCAGGTGTCACTGCGCTGGTTGCCATCACAGCGCGCAGCTCTTCGACCGAACTACGGATATTTTCGGTGAGTTCATCGCCGCGGGCCAGCAGGTGATCGAGCGCGCTGACAAGGAAAGCGAGCAACTCGCTCTGGCCGAGCAGCCGGTCGAGCGCCGCGAGGGTTTGCGGTTTACTGAGGGTGACGAGCAAACGCTGAAAGGCCGGTTGGCTGGTGAGCATGGCGAGTTGCTCGACCGTATCGGTCAACTGCGGCAACGTGCGCGCCAGCCGCACCAGTTGGCCAGCGAGCTCGCCGCTCTCTGCTGGCAGCGCCGCGCGCAGTTCTTGCACACTAGCTGCCACATTATCGGCGATCACCTCGCCGCGTTGCAACAGGCTATCAACCGCGCCGGCGGAAAAAGCCAGCAACTCGGCGTGGTCAAGCAAGCGGTGTAACGCGGCAGCCGTCTGCGGTTCGTTCAGCCGGTCAAGTAAGGCGGCAGCGTTCAGCGGACGGTCGGCATACGTGGCGGCGCCATTGCTGCTCATTGCGCTCCTCATGCAAGGGTGACAGTAGCGAAACCAAATTCACAAACACATTGTGACGAGTGAAAGTCCGAAGTGAAGTTGTGGCGGCTTGGCCGATAGTGATGCGTAAAACGTGATTGTTGGTACGAATTATAGCGGTCGCGAATCGTTAACGTCAAGTGATAACTCCATAACCTTTGGTTATGATAGCGGTGCAAGTGTTCGGGATTATCTTGTGCAAAATGGGGATGCGTGCTACAGTGATAGCGCAAGTGACGTTGCATAAAGATGTTGGGATCGTAGTGACAGCCGGTGGAGTGGGAAGACGGCTAGCCACGATGCGCTTGTGCTTTAACCAGACATAATAACGATGGAACTAACGATAACCAACCCCCAGCAGCGGCGCTGGCGGGTGAATGTACGCGGGATTGTGCAGGGCGTCGGCTTCCGGCCTTTTGTGTTTGGCTTGGCGGAACGTTGGGGGCTGGCCGGTTTTGTGCGCAACGATAGCAATGGGGTGACGATTGAGATCGAGGGTGAGGAGGGCGCGTTGCACGAGTTTGTGACGGCGTTGCAACGCGAAGCGCCACCGTTGGCCCGCATCGAGCAGGTGAGCGTTGAGCCGCTGGCGTTATTGGGAGAACGTGCGTTTGTGATCGCGGCCAGCCAAGCGCACGCTCAGCGCCGTACCCTGATCGCGCCCGATACCGCTACCTGTGCCGATTGTCTGCGCGAGATCACCGATCCCGCCGACCGGCGCTATCGCTATGCTTTCACCAACTGCACCAACTGCGGCCCCCGTTTTACCATCGTGCTCGATGTGCCCTACGACCGCGCCAATACCACGATGCGCAGCTTTCCGCTCTGCGAACAGTGCCGGGCCGAGTATGATGATCCGCGCGATCGCCGGTTTCATGCCCAACCAACCGCATGCCCGGTATGCGGGCCGCAGGTGCGGTTTACGCGGGGAGTGGGGAGTGGGGAGATAGGGAGTGATCGTCTTGATCCGCTGGTAGCAACGGCGGCGGCTTTGGCGCAGGGTCAGATCGTGGCGATCAAGGGGTTGGGCGGCTACCATCTGGCGTGCGCCGCCGATGACGAAGCGGCGGTGAGCCGGTTGCGCCAGCGCAAGCAGCGCGAGGCGCGGCCATTGGCGTTGATGGCTCGTGATGAAGCGACGGCTGAGCAATTGTGCATCATCGATTCGGCAGCGCGTGCGTTGCTGACCAGTCCGGCCCGCCCGATTGTGCTGATGCCGCGCCGGCCTGATGCGCCGGTGGCGCCATCGGTTGCGCCGGGGATGCAGACGCTGGGAGTGATGTTGCCGTACACGCCATTGCACCATCTGCTGTTAACCGACTATGCGACGACGGTGGGGCCGGGGCGGGTGGCGGCGATTGTGCTGACCAGCGGCAATCTGAGCGATGAGCCGATTGCGTATGAAGATGAAGATGCAGCGCAGCGTTTGGGGACAATCGCCGATGCCTTCCTGACCCACAACCGGCCTATCCACATGCGCTGCGACGATAGTGTGGCGCGCGTAGCTGCCGGTGGGCCGCTACTCATCCGCCGCTCGCGCGGGTATGCGCCCGCGCCGATCACGCTGGCTCACGAACTGCCCTGCCCGATCCTCGCCTGTGGCGGCCATCTCAAGAATACCTTCGCTCTTGCTCGCGGGCGCGAGGTCTTTCTGAGCCATCACATCGGCGATCTCGAAAATTTGCCTACGCTGCGCTCGTTCCACGAAGGGATTGCCCATTTTCAGCGGCTGTTTGATATCACGCCGGAGGTGGTGGCTTACGATCTGCACCCCGGCTATCTCGCCACTCAAGCGGCGCTGGCGATGCCGATCGCGCGCAAGATTGGCGTGCAGCATCACCATGCCCATATCGCGGCGGTGTTGGCCGAATACGGCCACGCCGGGCCGGTGATCGGGATTGCCGCCGATGGCAGCGGCTATGGGCCGGACGGCACGGTGTGGGGGGGTGAGGTATTGGTAGCGACCTGCGCTGCCTACGAACGGGTGGGCCATCTGGGGTGGCTGGTCTTGCCCGGCGGTGAGCAGGCGGTGCGCCAGCCGTGGCGGGTGGCGGCGGCGGCGCTGGCCCAACTCTACGGCCCCGATTTCTGGCGGCTGGCGTTGCCGTTTACCCAGCAGCTCGATCAAGCGGCGTGGCAGGTGCTGGCCCGTATGATTGAACGGAACCTCAACAGTCCGCGCACCTCCAGCCTTGGCAGGCTCTTCGATGCCGCCGCTGCGCTGGCTGGGATGGGTCAGATTGCCCGTTACGAAGGCGAATTGGCCATTCTCTTCGAGCAGATTGCCGATCCGCAGCAGCCGCCCTACCCTATGCCGCTGCGCGAGCCGGTCACTGCCGGCGGGCCGTTCACGCTCGACGGGTTGGCGTTGTTGGCGGCGCTGGTTGATGATCTGCGGGCCGGCGTTGAACCAGCAGCGATCGCAGGCCGGGTGCATCACGGCGTGGCGCAGGCGCTCGTGGCGGCGTGCCGGCGAGTGCGCGACGAGCGCGGTCTTACGACTGTCGCCCTCAGCGGCGGCGTGTTTCAAAATGTCTTGCTGCTGGAGACACTGGCCGATGTGTTGCGAGCCGATGGCTTTACTGTGCTGATCCCGCGCCTTGCCCCGCCGAACGATGGCGGGTTGGCGTTGGGGCAGGTGGCGGTAGCCGGGGCGATTTGTGGGATGGAATAGCCACGAAAAGACACACAACGCACAAAAACCATGACATGTTTGTGTCTTTTTGTGGCTATTCCCCATCCCCTTACCCCGTCCACGGGTCGGGTAACATGGGATGCGGGGCGGCCTGCTTTCCGCTGCGTGCCGCTGCGACTCTGCGGTCAACCACACCGCCGTGCGGTACAATACTGGCATCTCGCTGAAAGGAGCATGCCGATGCCTGTGACTCTCGCCGAAGTGCAGCAACTGGCCGAACAGCTCACACCTGCTGAACAGGTCCAGCTCATTGCGCATCTGGCCCGGCGGTTAGCGGCTACACTGCCCGCCACACCTGCGCAAACCGGCGCCGGCGCCGATCCGTGGGCGAAACTGGCGTCGTTTTGGCGTGAAATGGAAACGCTGGCGCCGTCTAGCCCTGATCCGTCCGAGCAATTGCTCGCCGATCGCCGCAGCCGCCAACAGATGATCGAGGGTTCTGACCATGTTCACGCTTGATGCCAGTGTCTTGATGCGCCGGGTCAATGCAAAAGACCCGGCGGCGGTCGTGTGCGACGAGTTGCTGGAGGCGATCCGGTTGAAAGCGATCCCTTTAGTCGAGCCTTTATTGGTGTTGCCGGAAGTAGCCGGCGCATTTAGCCGCTTCTTCCGCGATCCAATGCGGGGTCGGGTCTACGCCGACCTGTTGCGTGATCTGCCTAATACCACCTATGTCCCGCTCGATGCTGCATTAGCGCAAGCTGCCGCCGAGTTGGCCGCCGATCGCTTTCTGCGTGGCGCCGATGCAGTCTACGCGGCGGTTGCGCTACGCTATGGCGCAACACTGGTCAGCCTCGATGACGAGCATCATCGTTATCTGAGCGGGGTGATTACCGTGCAAACGCCAGCGGCGGCGCTAGCAACAATTGTGGCCGAACCATTTTGAGCGTGATACTGCGCAGGTGCGGGGAGGGGGCGGTTTAATTGGTTGTGGTGCGGTTGCTGGTGTGGTCTTTGCTGACAATGATTGATCAGGGGTCGCACGTCTGTGCGCTACAATTACTGGCATCTCGCTGAAAGGAGCACGCCGATGCCTGTGACTCTCGCCGAAGTGCAGCAACTGGCCGAACAGCTCACACCTGCTGAACAGGCCCAGCTCATTGCGCATCTGGCCCGGCGGTTAGCTGAGACGACGCTCATTGATTTTCCGCCCATTCCCGGTTATTCAACGGAAGACGTGCGATCATTGGCTCGCGAGGCGCTGGCTGTGAAATTGTACGCGCAAGGGTCAGTGAGCGCCGGTTGGGCAGCGCAAGCGCTTGGCATCTCGCGCCGGGCATTTCTCGATCTCTTAGGTGCGTATCGTGTACCTGAATTTGACGATCAGATTGATGTAGCCGCCGAGGCCCGGCATGAATGATGCGCCGGTTGTTTGCAATACCAGCCCGTTGATTAAGCTGGCTGGCGTAGGTTTGTTGCATTTGTTGCCGCAACTCTACGGTGCCATTTTGGTGCCTGAACAGGTGCTTCACGAGTATACAGCCGGTATTGAGCCGGATAGTCCAGATCTTCAGGCTTTCCCATGGCTTGTAACCAAACACGTCGCGATTGCCCCGTCGCTGCAAACATTGGCAGGTTTGGGATTAGGCGAAGCTGCTGCGATAAGTTTGGCGCTTGCCCAGCGTGCGCGTCTGATTCTGCTTGACGATAAACGTGCCCGGCGGATCGCCATTCAGCAGGGATTGGTCGTTGTTGGAACACTTGGCGTACTGGTGCGCGCTCGTTGGCAAGGTCAGCTTGCTGCGGTACGCCCGGTGTTAGATCTGATGATCGCGCAAGGCCGCTATATCAGTCCGGCCTTGCGCGCATAGGTCTTGCAGGCTGCCGGTGAGAGCGACGTCGATCAGTAATTGCTCGCATACAGTACCGGTAACCATATCATGCACCGCCCTTCACCAGTCAAAAGCATCATGCGCATCGCCATCACTCCCTCAGCGCAGATCACGCATCACCTGCAGGTTGAGCAAATTACCAAACGCTTCTACGCTGAATGCAAACAGCATCTCGACGCCTTTCAGGCCGTTGTGCGCGGCATTCCCGCCGCAAGCGACCGGCGCTGGTATGCTTCGGTGATGCTGAATCGCTTGCTGTTTATCGCTTTTCTGCAAGCGAAAGGCTGTTTGAACCAGAACCCCGATTATCTGCGCGAGCGGCTGGCGTGGAGCAGGGAGCATCTAGGGCCAGATCGCTACTATCGCGACGTGTTGCGCGCGCTGTTTTTCGAGGGCTTGGCTCGCCCGCCGGCCCAGCGCACCCCGGAAGTCCACCGGCTCCTTGGCACTATTCCCTATCTCAATGGCAGCTTGTTTGCGCCGCATCCCTTAGAGGAGCAGTATGGCGCGGCGCTGGATATTCCCGACAGCGCGTTTGAGCGGTTGTTTGCGTTTTTCAGCAGTTGGCAGTGGCATCTGAGCGAGCGGCCCGGCACGAGCGATCGCGCGATCGACCCCGATGTGTTGGGGTATATCTTTGAGCAATACGTTAATCAAAAGCAGATGGGAGCCTACTATACCCGCGCTGACATCACCGGCTACATCTGCCATGCGACCATCATCCCCGCGCTGTTCGACAGAGCTGGCTTATCGCTCGCGCCGCTCCGGTTGGCACAGACGATCAGGCGTTACCTCTACCCGGCGATGCTCCAAGAGGCGCCATTGCCAACCGAAACCGCCCGCGAGCAGGCGCAGCGGCGCGCGCGGGTGGCGGCGATTGAGGCTGCGGCAGCGGCGGGCCAGATCACGACGATCAATGACGCGGTGACGGCGAATCTCGATCTTGCAGCGTTGCTGCTCGATCTGATCCCGCTGCTCGATGCGCCCAAGGTGTACGCGCTCTACACTGCCTTGGCCGGCGATCCGGCACAGGGCCGGTTGCCGCTCAGCGTACTCGACCCGACCGCTGGTTCCGGCGCGTTTCTGGTGGCGGCGCTGCGAGTGCTCAAGCCGATTTACGCCGCCGTGCTCGACCGGATGGACGAGCTGATCGAGTTGAAGCAGACGGCGGGTTTGCCGTTGGGGGCAGTGGCGGCAGAAGCGGATGGGCATGCGAACCGGGACTACTTCATCACCAAGAGCATCGTCGTGCGCAACCTTTACGGCGTTGATCTGATGGCTGAAGCGGTTGAGATCTGCAAGTGGCGGTTGTTTCTCAGCATGGTGGCGGAACTCGACGATGCGCGCCAGATTGAACCGTTGCCAGACATCGAGTTCAACCTGCGGGCCGGCAATGCGCTGGTGGGGTATGCCCAGCCAGAGGAGATTGGCTTTGCTGAACCTGAGCTGCTAAATGAGATACAGGCTGTACAGCGCGAGCTGGCTACGTATCGCGACGCGCAGCTTCGCTTCAACCTCGATCCGGCGGAGGCGAGCGCCATGCGCCAGCGCCTGCGCGAACGGCTCAACCAACTCAATGCGCAGCTCGACCGCGATTTGGCGCAGAGCGGCCTGCTCTGGCGCTTGCCCGCCGGCGGCTACAATACCCAGCCGTTACACTGGTGTATCGCATTTCCTGACATCCTCGCCAGTGGCGGGTTTGAGGTGATTGTGGGCAATCCGCCATATGTCGCTTACAGCAACGTGCGGCATGAGTATCGAGTGGCGGGGTACACAACCGCAGATGGCGGCAACCTCTATGCGTTGGTGATCGAACGAGCGTTGAATTTGTTAGCGCCGCGAGGCCGCTTTGGCATGATCGTACCCATCGCCTCTATTTCGACAGAGGGCATGCGGTCGTTACAGCGCCTCTACCGCGCCTATACCCAATGGCATAGCAACTACGCAGTGCGGCCCGGCAAACTCTTCGCCGGGGTTGATATGAACCTGACCATTACCCTGCTCCAGCGCACCGAAACCGAACCAACCGTGTACACCACATCCTACTACCGCTGGTTTAGCGGCGGGCATAGCGACCGGCCCTTCTTGTTTGAAAAGCTCGCATATTGCCGGTGGAACGGCATCGCGGGCCACGCGAATCCGTTGCCCAAGATTGGCGCGCCGATCGAGATTGATATTTTGACGAAAATGCATGCACATCAGCGCAAACTGAAAGATTTCGTGGTCGAAGATGGCGTGACGATCTATTACCATTCCGGCGGGCGATACTGGCGCAAAGCGTTACTGGAAAAACTATCGTCACACTACAAACCAATAATGGTGCCTGAACGCATTCGTCCAGTGGTCGTTGCGTTATTGAACAGCCAACTCTTTTATTGGTATTGGATTATCAACTCAAATTGTATGGATGTGGTAGCGCGCGAAGTGTGGGAGCTGCCGGTATTTGATTTGGATCAAATTGACATAAATATATATCAAGATCTCGAACAAGCCCTACTGGCCACATACGCCGCGCACCGCACCACCCGGCTGCGGCAGGGGACGATCATTCAGACGAGCGAGATCAATGTGGATGTAGCGCAGGCGAAACCGATCCTTGACCGGATTGACCGTGCGCTGGCGACGGATTACGGTTTCACCGATGCGGAGTTGGATTTTATCATCAATTACGACATCAAATACCGCATGGGCCGTGATAACCTGTAGCGCCGCCCGGCGGTGCGGCTCCGCAGCAATGTGGTCGATGACAGGCAAACAGGTAGCGCCGCCCGGCGGTGCGGCCCCGGCGATGCGGTCAATGCCATGTAGACAGATAGCGCCGCCCGGCGGTGCGGCTTTACAAATGATTCATCGCGATGGTGACAAAACTGTCATCAGATTTCTTGCTTGACCCAACATTACCTTAACACCGATTTCACGTTTTGCGTCTATTATTAGAGACACTTGATTGTTCAACCATTGCGACGTGGTGTACCTCGTTTGTATCCTCGCCTGCCCGCCGCATGGCCGTGTCGCCGTTGGAGTGTCGCCTTCGATTGTGGGGTTCCGCCGGCCACTGCGCGCCGGTGCGTTTGCCGGCGGAACTACGCGCTGAAGCAACGAGGTGGAGGGTATGCGTTCTGCGTTTGGCGGGATTCGCCGTTGGGTGGTGTTGGTACTGGTTGTGGCGTTTGTCTTTGCGCCGCTAGGAGCCGGGTGGCCGGTGGCGCGCGCGGTAAGCGCCGATCTGGTGATTAGCCAAGTGTATGGCGGCGGTGGGAATAGTGGCGCGCCGTACACGAACGATTTTGTCGAGATTTTCAATCGCGGGACAACGACGGTTTCGCTGAGCGGGTTGTCGATCCAGTATGCTAGTGCGACCGGCACCGGCAATTTCGGCAGCAACCCGGTCGTGCTCTTGAGCGGTTCGCTCGCTCCCGGCCAGTATTATCTGGTGCAATTGGCCGGCGGCGCGACCGGCGCACCGTTGCCCGCGCCCGACGCGACTGGCGCGATCAACGCCAGCGCCAGCGCCGGCAAGTTCGCGTTGGTCAATAGCACCAGCGGCCTCGCCTGTAACGGCGGTTCGACGCCGTGTACGCCAGCGCAGTTGGCGCTGATTATCGATCTGGTCGGCTACGGCAATGCGAACTTCTTTGAAGGTGCGCCGGCGCCAACCCTGAGCAATACCACGGCTGCGCTGCGCAACGGCAATGGGTGTGTCGAGACCGATAACAACGCGAACGATTTCAGCGCCGGGCCGCCCAATCCGCGCAATACCAGCAGTCCGGCGAACCCATGCAGTGCGCCGCCGCCACCGCCGCCGATGACGGGCAATTGTCCCGATGTGCCGAATGTGAGCCTGATCAGTCAGATTCAGGGCGCCACCGATATTTCGCCTTGCGTGGGTGAAGAGGTGTTGGTTGAAGGCGTGGTCGTGGGTGATTTTGAAGGGCCTTCGCCCAATCTGCGCGGATTCTATGTGCAAGAAGAGGTTGCCGATTGGGACGCCGACCCGCTGACGTCAGAAGGTGTCTTTGTCTTCAACGGCAACAACAATAACGTGAGCCTTGGCGATCTGGTGCGGGTGCGCGGGACGGTGAGCGAATTTCAGGGCCAGACCCAGATCAGCGCCGCGCAGATCACGATCGTTGGCAGCGGCACGGTTGATCCGGTCGATGTGACCATGCCCTTCCCCAGCGCCGATTATCTCGAACGCTACGAGGGCATGCTGGTGCGCTTCCCGATGAAACTGGTCGTTACCGAGCACTTCCAGCTTGGCCGGTTTGGGCAGGTGGTGATGTCGGCGGAAGATCGCCTCTACCAGCCGACTAGCCTCTACCCGCCGGGGCCGTTGGCGGCGGCGTTACAGGCAGCCAACGACTTGAACCGGATCATCGTGGATGATAACTTGCAAAACCAGAACCCCGACCCGATCCTGTTTGGACGCGGCGGTAATCCGCTCAGCGCGAGCAATACGCTGCGCGGCGGCGATAGCGTGACCGGGTTGATCGGGGTGATGACCTACACGTGGGCCGGGAATGCGGCCAGCGGCAATGCCTATCGGGTGCGGCCAGTCGGTGATCTGAGCGATCTGTGGCCGGGGGGCGGCGTGCCGGCCTTTGTGGCCGAGAATCCGCGCCCAACTGCCCCGCCGAACGTTGGCGGCAGCATCACCGTGGTTGGGATGAATCTGCTCAACTACTTCAATACCTTCAGCGGCTGCACCAACGGTCTGACTGGCGGTGCAACCGATTGCCGCGGGGCCGAGAATGCGACCGAGTTTGCCCGCCAGACCGCCAAGACAGTCGCGGCGATCGTGGCTCTTAACCCCACCGTGCTGGGTGTGATCGAGATAGAGAATGACGGCTATGGCCCGAATAGCGCCATCGCTGATCTGGTTAACCGGCTCAACGCAGCGACTGCGCCGGGGACGTATGCGTTTATTGATGTGGACGCGGCGACCGGGCAGGTGGATGCGTTAGGCAACGATGCGATCAAGGTTGGCATTATCTACCAGCCGGCGCTAGTCACGCCAGTTGGTCAGACTGCGGCGCTCAACACGCCGGCGTTTATCACCGGCGGCGATAGCGCGCCACGCAACCGGGCAGCGCTGGCGCAAGCGTTTGCCGAAAACGCCAGCGGCGGGCGGTTTGTGGTCACGGTCAACCACTTCAAGAGCAAGGGCAGCGCCTGCGATGCCCCCGATGCTGGCGATGGCCAAGGTAACTGCAACATCGTGCGCACCAATGCGGCCAACACGCTGGCGGCGTGGCTGGCGACCGACCCGACCGGCGTGAACGACCCGGATGTGTTGATCATCGGCGACCTCAACAGCTACGCCAAAGAAGACCCCATCCGGGCGCTAGAGGCGCAAGGCTACGAGAACCTGATCGAGCGGTTTGGCGGCCCGAACGCCTACTCGTATGTTTTCAACGGCCAGTGGGGCTACCTCGACTACGCGCTGGCCAACGCTAGCCTCAGCGCGCAGATCACGGGAGTGGCTGAATGGCACATCAACGCCGACGAGCCGCCGGTGCTCGATTACAACACCAACTTCAAGTCGGCGGGCCAGATCAGCAGCTTGTACGCACCCGACTTCTACCGCACCTCGGATCACGATCCGGTGGTGGTCGGTCTCAACCTCGATGGCGTACCGCCGGTCACAGTAGCCAGCGTCAGCGGCCCGGTCAACCCGCTCTGCCCGGCTGACTGCTACGCTGGCAGCGCGACGGTGACGCTCAGCGCGAGCGATGATCGATCAGGCGTGGTAGAGATTTCCTACCGTGTGGATGGCGGCTCCTTCCAATCCTACACCGCACCGTTTACCCTCAGCGGCGAGGGCCATTACACGGTCGAGTTCTTTGCCCGCGATGGCGCCGGCAACACCGAACCGGTGCAGAGCTTGATCGTGAAGGTGAGTCCCTTTCCGGCTCTACCTGCCCTTGATACGTTCGACCGGGCCAACGGTCGCTTGGGATCGAACTGGAGCGGCGCAACCCAGCTCGACCAATACCGGATCGCAGGCAATGCGGTGACGGTCGAGAAGGGCGGGTTGGCGCTGTGGCGGCCAACCGTGTTTGGGCCGGAGCAAGAAGCCTTCATGCGGTTGACCGCGATCAACCCGAATGGCCAGCACCACACGCTGGCGTTGAAGGTGCGCGGAAGCGGCGGACGGAACGGCGCGCTGCTGGTGAGCTACGATGCGGTGAACCAGCAGGTCGTGGTTGAGGCGTTTGTGCCCGGCCAAGGTTTCGTGACCGTTGCTACCTATGCCGCCACCCTTACCGCTGGCGACACCCTCGGCGCGCGGGCGCGGGCCGATGGCACAGTCGAAGTCTTCGTGCGCTGCGAGCGGATCGGTGTTGCCGACACCCGGCCCGCCGCCGGCAACCGCTACGTAGGCACTGGCGGCCAGATCGGCGTCTGGTTCCACAACAGCGGCGGCGCCGGATTTGACGACTTCGGCGGCGGCGATCTCACGCCATAACAATATGGAGTGCGGCAGTTTGACTGCCGCACTCCACAACGCGACCCAGCGGAGCGTAACATCTCGCTATGGAGTGCGGCAGTTTACTGCCGCATTCCACAGGAGCAACCGCAATCCTCCCATCATTATCATCACAACAACTCCACCACCTCGCGCTCAACCGCGCCAACGGTATCGGTCGGCGCAAAGCGGCGTACCACGCGACCATTGCGGTCAACCAGAAACTTCGTGAAATTCCACTTGATCTCGCCATCGGGGCTTAAACCCGGCTGTTGCTCTTTGAGATAAGCAAAGAGCGGATGGGTGTCTGGCCCATTCACATGGATCTTGGCAAATAATGGAAACGTCACTGCATAATTGCGGGTGCAGAAGGATTTGATCGTCGCTTCATCATCTGGTTCTTGGTTGAAATCGTTACTCGGAAAGCCGAGCACCACCAACCCGCGCTCGCGATAACGCCGGTAGAGCGATTCGAGATCGCCGTACTGCGGCGTAAGCCCACAGTGGCTGGCAACGTTGACGATCAACAACACCTTGCCGCGATACGTAGAGAGTGGTTGTAGTTCACCGTCAATGGTGTGAGCGGAAAATTCGTAGATACTCATCGGCGTTGGCTTGAATGCTTGAAATTTCAAAAAAATGAACCTTAGGTAGTATGATCTGATTTCATGGAATTGTCAACCCGTCACGCCGGCGGGCAATGTGGTATGCTGATGACAATAGGTACAGGCAGCGCTCCCGCCGCCATGGAAGCTGGCTTCGCCGCTAGGGTCAGTGCATTGCTCTGCCCCGACGCGGCGCGCAAGGAGACGGTTGGGCTGTCATTGCGAGGGCGCGTAGCGTCCGAAGCAATCCCCCGCTGCAGCGGGCAGGATGCCTGAGCGTATCGCTCCCGCGCCTCTGCGTGCGGAGCGCAATAATAAGCGATGAGCAACGAGGATTGATCCCGCCGCGATTTGCTCATATCCAGACTAAGAAACTCTCACCAATGTACTCACATTCCGTATCATAGACGCATGACTGATATCAACGACAAACTTGCCCAAACCACCCTTGCCTCTGCCCTTGACCAACCGCCGGCGGCGCCACTGCGCCGGCTGTGGTGGCAGCGTTTGCAACAGAGCTTGATCGCTGTCCCGTTTCGGGTGCGGTTGACCCTGCTCTACACCAGCCTCTTCTCGTTTGCGTTGCTGATTATCGGCATCGGTGTCCATTTCGCCGTCGCGCAAGCGCTCTACGCCGGCGTGCAAAGCGATTTGACCTCAGCGACGCAGCAGGTGCGGGCAATCCTCAATGCGGTTGGCTTACAAAGCATCCGGACACCGAGCGGGCAACTGCAACTCTACCTAGATCGTGATTTCATTCAACTTTTCACCAATCGCAATATTGGCGCGCAACTTTTTCGGCCTGATGGTACGTTGATGAGCAACACTCCGAATCTCGAACCATATATGCTGCCGTTGCCACCGGAAGCGTTGCAATTAACCTCGATCAATACGAATGGGATCACCATTGTACGCGATGTCAACGGCGTACCGGTCAAATCGCTGATTACTCCGGTTGTCTTGCGTGATGGCCAGTTGCTCGGTTTCTTGCAAGTCTCCCGCCCGCTTGATGATGTAGCTGATACGTTGACGCTCTTGCAGCAAATTCTGCTTGGCGGCGGGATGATTGCCTTGATCGTGACCGGTATCGGCGCGATGTATCTGTCGAAACGAGCGTTGCGCCCAATTGAGCAGATTACGTTGACGGCACAGAGCATTGTGCGAGCCGAGGATCTCGGTCGCCGGATTCCCGAACCGGCTCAGCGTGATGAGCTGCACCAATTGACCGTGACGATCAATGAGTTGTTATCGCGTCTCGAACAGCTCTTTTCCACGCAGCAGCGATTTGTCGCCGATGTCAGCCACGAGTTGCGCACACCCTTAACGGTGATGCAGGGCAATCTTGAAGTGCTCGAGCGTGGCGCCGGTGCTGACCCGGCTTTGCTCAAAGAGGTGATCGGCGATATGCGGCGCGAAACGGCGCGCTTGATTCGCATGGTGAATGATCTGCTGCTGCTCGCCCAAAGTGAGACGCATGTCGCGTTGCGCCACGAACCGGTTGAGCTTGACACCCTGCTGCTTGAGGTGTTTCGCGAGCTGCGCCCGCTGGCCGGCCAAGTGCGGTTACGGATCGGCGCTGAGGATCAGATATTGGTTTACGGCGATCGTGATCGGATTAAGCAAGCGTTGTTGAATTTAGGGGTGAATGCGCTGCAATACACACCGCCGGGTGGGTTAGTAGTGTTAGGTCTCGAACGCTACGAGCAGTTTGCCTGTCTAAGCGTGGCCGATACCGGCGTCGGCATCAGCGAAGCTGAACTTACCCATATTTTTGACCGCTTCTACCGGGTTGATCGCTCGCGTTCGCGCCACAGCGGCGGCGCCGGGTTGGGGTTGTCGATCGTGAAGTGGGTCGCCGAAGCGCACGGCGGCTATGTGACAGTGGCGAGCGAAGTGGGGCGCGGCAGCACGTTCGCCATCTATTTGCCGTTGCCCGAACCGGCTGCGTTGTCTATCGCAGAATAGAGTACAATAGGCGGCATGCGCACGCTTACGATCAGCGACGAAATCGTCCCTGCCGTCTACAGTCTCAATATCAAACAACGCTTCGCCGATGTCCAATTAGTGCTGGCTTGCGGTGATCTGCCGATCTATTACCTTGAGTTTGTGGTGACAATGCTCGGCCAGCCCTGTTTCTACGTCTGGGGTAATCACGACTCGCCAGAGGTGCAGGCTGATGGGCAGGTGGTCAGTTATGCTCGCGGCGCAGTCTGCGTGGAAGATCGGGTCGTCTGCCATCAAGGACTGTTGATCGGCGGTTTGGGCGGTTCGATCCGCTACAAGCCCGATGGCCATCACCAGTACACCGAAACGCAGATGATGCTGCGCGTGTGGCGGATGGCCCCCCGCTTATTGCTTAACCGGCTGCGCTATGGCCGCTATCTTGATGTCTTGCTGACCCATGCGCCGCCGCTTGGCATTCACAACGGCCCCGATTACCCCCATCGCGGCTTTCGTGCTTTGCTGTTGCTGATGCAGTGGTTTCGCCCGCGCTACCTCATCCACGGCCATATCCATCTCTCGTATGGCTTTGGTCATGCCACCGAAACACAGGTGGGTGATACGCTCGTCATCAACACTGCCGGCTATCGGGTGCTGGATCTGGTAGTGTGAGAGGGGTGTTGTTTACCGAGGGTTTGCTGCTATTGATGTGGGCGTAGGTGACAGCGCTGCGATGTTCTGCTTCCGCAGCAAGTTCCTTCGCATAGACGCTCATCGAGACAGGTCGCGACAACGTTGTGTACCGCTTTGTGGCTTTCTCACAGTTCTGACAGATAGTTCTTTGTGCAACTTTTTAGGTTGCAATCGCGTCTGACTCATGGTACGCTACCCGCGACAACGACCGCCGGCGTCGCCGGTCGCTTGCCGAGCGCGGTGTGTGTGCGCTGACCATCACTACATGATGATGAGGCCGAAAGGAGTGGCCGATGTCAGCCATTCAAGCGATCGTTCATGATGAATTTACCCGCATTCGCCGCGACCAGATGCTGCGCGAACTGCTGGCGCTGATAACTCGCCGCCCTAACGAGCTGTTGCCGTTCGATGAGGTGCGGGCGCGGCTGAATGTGCGCGGGCAACATTATCTTGGCCATCAGACGGTTCCGCTCGATAAGATCATCGGCAGCGAGGGCCGGTACAGTGATTTCGACCGCCAGTTTGCGCCTCGACATAACGCTAATCGCTTTCGCTGGATGAGCATCGATCGCGCTCATCACGAAGGTACGCCCTTGCCGTCGGTCGAGTTGTATAAGCTGGGTGATATTTACTTTGTTAAAGACGGCCATCACCGTATCTCGGTGGCTCGCTTTCAGGGCCAGCGCGAGATTGACGCAATTGTCACCGAGCTGGTGGTTGATGTACCGCTCGATACCAATCTCAGCCTGCGCGATCTGCTCTTGAAAGAGGAGTATAGCGATTTCCTCGAATGGACTGGTCTGGCCGATCTGCGTCCCGATCAGCGGATCGAGTTTAGCGAACCCGGCGGTTATCTCGATTTGGTGCGCCATATTAACGCCCATCGCTACTATCTGGGCCAAGAGTTGGGGCGGCCAGTATCGCGCGAGGAGGCGGTAGCGAGTTGGTACGATAACGTCTACATGCCGGTCATCGAGGTTATCCGGTCACAGAATGCGCTACGCTACTTCCCCGGTCGCACCGAGGCCGACCTCTACCGCTGGATCATGGATCACCGCTGGTATTTGCGTGAACGCAACGGTGGCGCCGATCCGGGGCCGTTGGTGGCCGCATCGGATTATGTGCGGCTTTTTGGCCGGCGCAGTTTGGCGGCGATTACCGATTGGCTGTTGGGCGCGTTGCGGGGGAAGCAAGCCGGTACAGTCTAAGCGATCAACCTCTCTCAGCCACGGTTGCGCCGTTCCCGATCTGAAGCTATAATGCGCAGCGTGATTAGAACACTTGCGCGCCCAACCTTTTCGTTCCAACCAGCTTTGTTGCTGCCAGTGGCGTTGACGCTCATCGCCATTGGTGTGTTATGGTTCTCGCCTATTCGCACATCACACGCTTGGCGCGTTGGTGAAGATCACGAACCGGTGCTGGTTGGGTTCCACGGTAACGAACAAAACGAAACCGATCTGTTCCGCTGGTCGCAACCGCAGGCGGCGTTGTTTCTCTATGGCTATCGCGGCGCGCCAGCATTGGTTGAGTTGCGCTTGGCTGCGCCGCGCCAGCCGGGTATGGCTCCAGCCCAAGCGGCATTTGCCTATCAAGATGGCGACTTGGGTACTGTGACCCTAGCCGGATATTGGCGTCGCTATCGTTTGCTAGTGCCTACTGCCATCACCGGCGAGACGGTGCTGCGCTGGTCTACCGAGCCATACATCGCGCTACCCGATGTGCGCGAGTTAGGAATAGCCTTGAGCGGAGTCAGGCAATGGCCGCTAGCTGATCGTCCGCCCTTGAGTGTCCAGATTATCGCGTGGAGCATCTTGCCGTTGCTGGTATGGGTGGCTGGCATCGTGTGGCGGTGGCCGGTGTTTTGGCGTGACACGGGGGCGCTGTTGGCGCTCGCGCCGGCGCTCGGTTTGGCTCTGGTTCCGGCAACGGCTGAATACTGGTTGCCCACTGTGCCATGGCCATGGTGGCCGGGATTGCCGGTGCTCGTGTTAGCAGTATGGCCGGCGCTGGCAACTGGTTGGCGTGTGGTAACGCAATGGGCGGTTGTCCGGCCAATCGTGAGTTGGATAGGTCTAGCTGCGGCATTCGCAAGCTTGCTCGCCTTGCGGGCTGGCGCTCCAGCATGGGTGATGTTGCCGCTGGTTCTTGGCGGCGTTGGTTTGGCATGGCCGCTGACAACTGATTCTGAAGAGCGTTCGGCATGGCCAATCGGCGGCTTGCTCGCAGCAATGACGGTTGTGGCACTGGTAGTACGATTGGTCGCGCTCGATCAGATGCCGCCGGCACTCTGGCGCGACGAGGCGCGCCATGGTTTGCTCGCCTTGCAGATCTGGTCGGATCCGAGCTTTCGTCCGATCTATGTACCTGTATTCGCCGATCTGCCGGCGTTGCTCTTTTATCTGATGGCGCCGATCGTAGGCCTATTAGGCCCGGAAGCGTGGAGCGCCCGGCTGGTGAGTGCGGTGGCTGGCGCGTTGACGCCGCTGGCGCTCTATTGGTTTGCTGCACCGGTGATTGGCCGGCGGGCAGCGGTGTTGGGTGCAGCCTTACTGGCGTGGGCCTCG
>JAUQOZ010000393.1 GCA_030550625.1 Chloroflexota bacterium
CTGTGCGGGGCGCGGGCCGCTGGCCCGCATGAATAGCCACAAAAAACACAAAAGACGCAAGTATAGAGCATGCATGGTGGGTCTGTTGTGTCGCTTTGCGGCTATTCCGCTTGTGCCTTTTGCGTCTCTTTGTGGCTATTCCAACCCACCCCGCGCAGCGGGCTGTGCGGGGCGCGGGCCGCTGGCCCGCATGAATAGCCACAAAAAAACACAAAAGTAATGTTTGGGTCGCTTTGCGGCTATTCCGCTTGTGCCTTTTGCGTCTCTTTGTGGCTATTCCAACCCACCCCGCGTCGCGGGCTTCGTCACCCTAATCCAGCCCCTGCACACCATAATTTGTTACTTGTGGTACTATACAAGAATAAGGCAGTGATGCCCGTCGCCGTGACGGGCATTTTTGTATCTTTGAGCCAGAAAACGAGGTGAAGGGTATGTCCGTTGGGGTGGCTTATACGCTGACCTTGCGCTGCCAAATTGAGAATCGGCCCGGGATGTTGGGCCGGCTCACAACCCTGATCGGCGAGGTCGGCGGCGACATCGGCGCGATCGATATTGTCCGCGCCGAACGCAACATTCTCGTGCGCGACATTACCGTGCGCGTGCAAGATGAACAGCACGGCGAGCAACTGGTAGCCGCAATCAACACGCTACAGAACATCAAAGTGCTTCAGGTGAGCGACCGTGTATTCCTAACCCACCTCGGCGGCAAGCTTGCTACCCAGAGCCGCGTATCGCTGAAGACCCGCGATGATCTGTCGCTGGCTTATACGCCGGGGGTGGCCCGTGTCTGCCGCGCTATCGCTGACGATCCTGAAAAGGTCTATTCGCTGACGTGGAAGGGGAATAGTGTGGCGGTGGTCAGCGATGGCTCGGCCATCCTTGGTTTGGGCAATCTTGGCCCCGAAGCGGCTATGCCGGTGATGGAGGGTAAGGCGATTCTGTTCAAAGAGCTGGCTAATATCGATGCGGTGCCGATTTGTCTGCGTTCGCAAGATCCTGATGTGATCGTGCAGACGGTTGAGCAGATTGCGCCCAGCTTCGGCGGCATTAATCTCGAAGATATTGCTGCCCCCAATTGCTTTATTGTCGAGGGCCGGCTCGAAGAAAGCCTCGATCTGCCGGTAATGCACGATGACCAGCATGGCACTGCTGTGGTGGTCTTGGCCGCCCTCCGCAACGCCTTGCGTCTGGTGGGTAAGACGCTAGCCGATGTGCGCGTGGTGGTGAATGGTGTCGGCGCTGCTGGCACTGCGATTATTCGCACGCTGCTCGAAGCCGGTGTTGGCGAGATTACAGCAGTGGATCGGTTTGGCATCTTGGTTGAAGGTGATTATGCCCGCCAGACGCCAATGCAACGCATTATCGCTTCGTTGACCAACCGCGAGCGCCGGCGCGGCGATCTCGCTGTTGCGCTGCGCGGGGCCGATGTGTTTATCGGCGTGTCAAAGGGCAATATCCTCACCCCTGATCATGTGCGGTCAATGAGCGCTGATCCGATCGTCTTTGCGTTGGCCAACCCCATTCCCGAAGGCGATCCCGATATGCTGCGCCAATATGCTCGGGTGGTCGCGACCGGGCGTAGCGATCAGCCAAACCAGATCAATAATGTGCTGAGCTTCCCCGGTATCTTCCGCGGCGCGCTCGATGTCAATGCCCGTAAAATCACTTCGGCGATGCGGCTTGCCGCTGCTGATGCGCTGGCCGATGCCATTCCGCCTGAAGAGATGAACGAAGACTATATCGTGCCGAGTGTTTTTAATCGCCAGATTGTGCCGGCCATCGCCGCTGCGGTGGCGCGGGCCGCGATCGAGGATGGCGTTGCTCGCCGCACCCACATGCCGGGTGATTGACATTGAAGCGGGGCAAGGCATACCTTGCCCCGCTTGCCGCTATCGTAACCACTCCCGCCACGCGGCTTCAAGGGTTGCCAAATCAATCCCGTAGACGCCTTGATAATCGGCGCTGCCGGGTGTGCTATTGCCGCTGCGGTAAAGCTGGTCGAAGGCGTCGCGGCCATACGTAACCAGCAGATATTCGACGAAGCTGGCCCACTGGTAGTAGAGGGTGTTCATTTCGGCGGCGGGCCTGCCGAGATGGTTGGCTACCAATGGCAGCGGCGCTTCTCCACCAAGGAAGTCGCGGAAGGTGGCATGCTGGCCCAGCCAGTAGTGTCCTGCGCCCCACGTTGCCCAGCCTTCGAGCAAGATCGGGTCGCTGCGCAGATGGGAGTCGCCGTAGGAATCATGGGCCAGTTGATGCACAAATTCGTGAGCGAGAATGTTGACGGCGCGCGCCGGCGGGATCGCAGCGCACGTGGTAACGTGGACTTCGCGGGATTGGGTATAGGCGGCGCCGTGCAAGGCGCACTGCGGGTCGGCAAGGATCTGTACCGTGATCGGCCCCGCCGGCGTCGTCCCCGTGCGTGCGCTGACGTAAGCCAGCGCCGTGTATAGCTCGGCAGTGATCGCGTCGAGGCTGGCGCTGGCCGGCAGCGCCTGCGGCGCAACGCTGATCCGCAGTGTACCGGTCAGCGCTGGCAATGTTGCCCCACTGAGCGCCGGCGCCGCGCCGCCCACGCTGAAGTCAGCGACCAGCGGGGCGAGGCGGCGCGGTTGATGGGTGCGGCTGACAGTGATCGCCGCCGCTGCGATGATCAAGGCGATGGCGGCGAGCAGCCATCGCATACTAAACAGAAGTCTCACCTGTAGCCTCTCGTAAGGGCACAGCCTGCGGTGCCCCAGCGTCGCTATTCACAGATCACCTCGTACTGCGCCCGTTCACTGGTATGCGGCGTGACCGCAATCACCACCAATACCCCCCGCTCGCCGTTATTCAACGTTGCCGTCGCCACGCCATCAGCATTGACTTCCAACGCCTCGACGGTGATCTGGCCGTTGGTTGCCGTGCGCACCAGCCGTAATTCCCACTGCTGCGGCAGATCACCGTCGATCCGCACAAAGCCGGCAGCTTCCCAATCGCCCGTCCCGCTTTCTACATCATCGCGGAAGCCAATTTCGGGAATGGCGATGTTGTCAATCATAATCCCCGGCGCATGCACTCCTTGATCATTAATTGACCAAAAGCGCAGCAATACCTCTTGCCCGGCAAATGGCGTCAAATCCATCTGCTCGTTCACCCAACGCCCGCGCAGGCCATCTTCCATGTTCGCCTCAGGTCTCCCCGACACACCGGTTAACCCGTGGCCGTAATTCACCCCCTGCGGGTCGTAGTCGGTTGTCCATTTGCCGGGTAGAGTCTCCCATGTTCGCCCGCCATCGGTTGAGACGGTGACAAAGGCGTAGTCGTAATCGTCTTCGATCTCGAACCATGTGTCGAAGGTGAGCGTGGCCGAACTGACGCCGCGCAGATCGATCTTGCGCGTGAGCGTCGCAATGCTATCGTCGCTGCGGTTGCTCCACCACGCATAGCGCCCGCGCGGCATCTGCCCGGCGATACGCACGGTGGTGTCGCCGCGGAAGGTGACGGTGCGCGTATTGCGCGGCAATTCCAGATAATCAACGCCAAACTGCACGATGTCGTCGCTGTGGCGGTTCTCTATCTTGTCTGGCCGCACGGTGCGCGGCAACAAATTACTCAATTCGGTGCCGGTGTCGTAGGTGTAGCGCCCGTCTCCCACCTTGGGATCATTAATCAGATTGGCGACCGCCCAATCGGCCATAATCTGGCGAAAGTGGGTAATGTCAGGCCGGGTGCGCGCGGCAAGTTCGACAAATGCTTCGAGGTTGTTCCCCGCGTTCGCGCGGATGAGTGGCCGCAGTTGGTCTTTGCCAGCGTATTGGGCATAGATGTAGCGCATAAAGAGGTGGGCTGCGCCGTAATGCACTCCTGATTGGCCCGGCGCAAAGCCCCATCCCGTCAGTTGAATGTCGGTATTGCGCAGGTACAGTGGAATGAAACCTTCTTGCTGAAAGCCGTTGAGGTCTTCAGCCAACTGAGACATGCCCTCGTTGAGCCAGAGTGCTCCTCCCGGCTGTTCGTTTTGATGGATCATGTGCTGAAATTCATGGGCTAGCACGTCGAGGTAGGTATCGCTGCCGAACGGCATGAGTTCGATGTTCATAAAGAACATTTCGCGCTCGTTGCTGTAGCGATTGACTTGGCGTGT
The DNA here is from genome assembly GCA_030550625.1 of Chloroflexota bacterium. GTDB lineage: Bacteria > Chloroflexota > Chloroflexia > Chloroflexales > Chloroflexaceae > Chloroflexus. The sequence goes on from JAUQOZ010000393.1 coordinate 4,127, forward strand.
TAACGAGTCGCTCGATGAGTAGTAGCCGAGGATTTGGCGGCTGCGCTCGACGGCGTTAAGGATGGTGATCCGGTTGTCGCCATCGACGCCGGGTTGCGCTTCGCTGCCGAAAATCTCGCGGGTGCGCGGGTAGATCTCTTGTTCAAACGTGCGTGCCGCTCGCTCTAGATCACGTTGATTGTAAGGAACCCCAACTTCGACATACATCAATACCACTGGCCCAGCGTAGCGCAGTTCGGCAGTGATTTCATACTGTGTATTGGTGCCAAAATCGGTCACGAAAAAGGTGCGCTGCTCGCCAACTTGTACCTCAAGCGGTGTGGTGCGGGCAACGTCAGGGCATTCGTCTGGCGCTGGACGGCATGCGCCTAGTTGGCGGGCGAGTTCGATCTGATCGCGCGGCAGGCGAGCGGCGGCATCGATCAGCGCAATTTCATCTGCTTCACTATTCGGGATCGGCGTTGCAGTCACTGGTGTTGGCGGGCGTGGCGGCGCGTTGGTCGTGTTCGAGGTTGCTTGCGGTGTTGCAGTTGCCCAATAGGGTTCCGGCGGTTTTTCAACCGGCGTCATACATCCAGTCAGCAACGCGAGCGCAAGTAGCAGGAGGAGCCGTTTCATAGAAGAGTCCGTTACGCAAAGGCGCACCGTCGCTGCGCCTGCGAGTGCTGCAAGATTCCAATCGCATTGTACCGCAAAACGAGCGCCGCTCGCCATTGAGCGACGCCCGCTGAAGGGGGAAGGAGGAAATCTATATCAACGCGCTGCGTGAGAGCGGATTAGGCCATAATTGCAGTGTTGCCACTGCGATTGGCCATCGCGCGCAAGCGCGAGATCCGCTTGTGTGTCTCCGGGTGGGTGCGGAAGAGACCAGCCAGCCCGCCCAATACCGGATTGACGATATACAGGTGCGCAGTCGCTGGGCGAGCCTCCTCCATTGGCATCCGGCCAGCCGCCCACTCGATCTTCTCGAGCGCACTGGCTAGCGGTAACGGATTGCCTAGGATTTGCGCGCCGCCAGCATCAGCCATGTACTCACGCGAGCGCGAGATCGCCATTTGAATAATCAGGGCCATAATCGGGGCCAGCATCGCGGTGAGCACGCCACCCACCAAACCGGCGATGCCACCACCCTCCTCCTCATCACTCCCGCCAAGACCGGCAAAGATCATTCCCCACATCACCATATCGGCCAGCATGCCAATTGCACCAGCGATCGTCGCCGCAATTGACGAGATCAGCGTGTCGCGATGCTTGATGTGCGCCAACTCGTGCGCGATCACGCCGGCTAACTCTTCGCGGGTGAGCAGGCGGGCAATGCCAGTGGTCACTGCCACTGCGCCGTGCTCAGGGTCGCGCCCGGTAGCAAAGGCGTTGGGTGCATCGGTCTCTATAATATAGACCCGCGGCTTGGGAATGCCCGCCCGGCGCGACAATTCTTCGACCATTGCATGCAATTCGGGCGCTTCACTTGGCGAGACCTCTTGCGCGCCGCTCATCTTCAGCGCAAGTTTGTCGGAAAACCACCACGCGCCCATGTTCATCACAATGGCCAAGACGAAGGCGATGATCATGCCGATCTGGCCGCCAACTGCCCCACCGATCACGATGAACAAACCAGTGAGCAGACCAAGCAGACCAACCGTCTTCAAGCTATTCACGAATATCGTCATGTGGTGTCCTCCACGATGATGAGCAAGACTCTTGTGATTGCACCGGTAGTATACCGAGTAGCAAAAAGGCGGCCAAGGGGCCGCCTTCCCATCGTGATGGGGAGAAGTTCCCGGTTGTAGTGTTATCTGGGTGTCGCTAATGGCTTTAACCCGGCCTCTATCTCTTTACGGTGCGGTTCGAGGAAGGGCGGCAGCGCCAGTCGTTCGCCCAGTGTCTCGGCAGGTTCATCAACCGCAAAGCCCGGTTCGTCGGTGGCCAGCTCAAAGAGGATGCCGTTCGGTTCGCGAAAATACAGGCTGCGGAAGTAGTAGCGATCAACGATGCCGCTGTTGGGAATGCGCAATTCGCGTAGCCGCTGCGCCCACGCCGTATGCTCAGCAAAGGTCGGTACCCGGAAAGCGACGTGATGGACACCGCCGGCTCCGGGTTGCGCGGGCGGCAAGTGAGGTTGGGCGACGACGTGAACTTCCGCTGCTGGCCCACCGTTGCCCATCGCATAGACATGCACCGTGTCGTTGGGGAAGTCGGGATGCGGATAGGTGCGCTGCGGTTGCATACCCAGCACCATGCGCAGCACGGCGTCAGTGAGGCCGAGGCGCGCCACGCTAAGCATCACCGGCCCTAACCCGCGAATCTGATATTCAGGCGGCGCCGGACTCTGCTCCCACGGCACAAACGTGCCCGTTCCGCCGTCGTCGATGAGCGCGAGCCGTTGCCCTTCCGGGTCTTCCAGATCGAGCGTTAACCGGCCATCGCGCTCGATAATATCACCGATTGTCACCCCTTCGGCGCGCAGCCGCTCGGCCCACCATTCTAGACTCGCCGCGCCGTTGACGCGCAGCATCGTGCGGGTGATACTGTGTGTCCCCCGCCGCTCACGCGGCAGCGGCCAGTCGAAGAAGGTCAAATCACTGCCGGGTGTGCCGGCCCCATCGGCGTAGAACAAATGGTAGGCGCTGGTGTCATCTTGGTTGACGGTGCGCTTCACCAGCCGCATCCCCAGCACACGGGTATAAAAGTCATAGTTACGCCGGATATCGGCAGAAATGGCGGTCACGTGGTGAATGCCGGTAAGTGTCAGCATGATTCCTCAATCTAGGGTGAAATCCAACCAGTCTATGAACTGAAATCCTCGCAGATAAATAGCTTTGGGAGTCACGGATGCATGGTACCCTATTCCCAATCCGCGTCGCAGAGGGGGCAAAGCCACAAAGCCGCTTGACGCAAAGTCGCAAAGAACGCAAAGATCACCAAGATGTTAAACGCAAA